>JBDHHP010000025.1:0-48290 GCA_039589275.1 Gemmatimonadota bacterium
AGCTCGTTTACCTTCACGTCGTGTTCGTAGATCCAAGTCCGCTCTTCGGGCGCGTCCTTGCCTTCGAAAAAGATCTGACCCGCCCTGAGGGTGAGTTCCCGCGAGATGCGGAGCATCTCGGCAAAGTGCTCCCCCATTTCGCGTAAGGGATCACTGGACCGGAAAATGCTAATCAGTTCGCGAAGCATCGCCCCTCCCTACTACCGCAAAAAGTTGTTGATCATGGCAAACAGAGCCGGCAATCCGTAAAAGAGAGCCGCTACATAGACGATTGCCCAACGACGTGACTCGGCGGCCGTGTCCGCGAGCCATCGTGCTGCGGAAAGCGGAATCTCCCGAATCCGCTGAATCGGAAAAATCAGCAAGATGCCGCTCACATTGAAGAGCAGATGCACCAATGCGATGGTTATCCCCGCTGCCGCATTCACCCCTGTCGCCGCCAGGGCCGCCATCAAGGCGGTGACGGTGGTTCCCACATTGGCGCCGAGAGTGATCGGGAACGCCTGTGGCAAGGTGATCAGAGCCGCCCCCGCTAGCGGAACGAGCAGCGACGTCGTTATCGAACTGGACTGCACCATAGCCGTGACTACGAGGCCGACAAGCATGGCGAAGACAGCATGCTGGCCGAATGCCTGTGACACGATCGACTCAACCCGCGTTTGGAGTACTGACCTGAGTGTCTTGACCAGGAGGAACAAAGCGGTGAAGATCATTGTCCCACCGACCAGCATCATGACAAAGCCCGCAATCTGATCCGATGGTGTGGCGGCCTCAATGGCGTGCTTGATCGGCTGTAGTGCAGCCTTGAGCGCCCCCTTGATCGGACTGTCGTATTCCACTCCGCCTACGCCCGTGAGCAACGACGAGAGCCAGGTCGCTGCCGTCCTGAGGTAGCCGGTCAGTAGCTCCAACGGCAGCAGAATCGCCACGGCAATGAAATTGAAGAAGTCGTGGCATGTCGCGACGGCAAAGGCGCGGCGGAACTCCTCCTTGCGGCCCATGTGGGCCATCGAAACGATCGTGTTTGTCACGGTCGTGCCGATGTTGGCGCCCATCACCATGGGAATCGCGTTCGCTATCGGCAGCGCGTTGTCTGGTGCCGCCACTAAACTGACGATCATCGAGGTGGTGACCGATGAACTCTGGACCAACGTGGTTGCCAGAATGCCCACCATCAACGCGATGAACGGGTTCTCTGTGGCCTGGAAGAAGGAATCGAGGAGGTCGCTACCGAGTGACTTGAATCCGTCACTGAGTCCGTTGACCCCAACCAGAAAAACGAACAGCAACAGAAGAACAACGGCACCCTTGACAAGCGGTTGTTGCAGTATTGTTGCTGGCTGTTGGATGGACGGTGATCCGTCTGTCACGGAAATCGAGGGCGAGTCGCCACTTGTGTAGTGATGTCTATGTGTAAATCATAGTTGGCGGGTAGCAATCTGTTGCGCGGTTGAGGCTGTAGCAAGGCATGACTCGGCGGTGACCTGATTGTTACATATGGTCCATCGGTGCGGTCTCCGCCGCCTCAACCCTGGGTCGCGGCAGCCAAATCTGCACCGATGTGCCAAGGCCTACTGTGCTCTCGAGATCTACGCGGCCTCCGTGGGCCTCGACCAGGTGTTTCACGATGGCCAACCCCAGACCGCTGCCTCCAACTGTGCGGGCCCGACCAGGATCCACACGGTAGAACCGCTCGAAAACGCGGGGAACGTGTTCGGCCGGTATGCCGCTTCCATTGTCGCGGACCTCGATCTCCCAGGCGGCATCCTCGACTACGGCCCGGGCTGCTACCGTCACGACGCCGCCCTCCGGCGTGTGCCGTAATGCGTCTCCGTAGAGGTTGGTCAGGATCTGCCTGACGGCATCTGGATCTGCGTCTATCGTGAGGTCTGACGGCACCTCCATGCTAAGTCGGACGTTTCGCTCTATGGGCTCCGGCGCGAAGGCTTTCCAAGCAGCCTGACCCGCAGCCCTGAGGTTGACGGCGCCAAAGGTCGGCTGCCATGCGCCTGACTCCAGTCGCGTCAAGTCGAGCAGGTCGTCCACGAGCACCTGCATTCGCTGCGCGTTCTCCTGAATAGTCGTGAGAAACCGAGATCGCGTGTCGGAATCTGGCTGCTCGTGCAGCAAGGTCTCTGCGTATCCGCTTATGCTCGTGAGCGGTGTTTTGAGCTCGTGTGATACGTTAGCCACGAAGTCGCGCCGCATGGTTTGGAGACGTTTCACGTCAGTCACATCCAGGAGCCCCATCACCACGCCTTGGTTGGGCAATGGACGTGCGGTGACCAATAGGTCCCTTTCTCCCAGCTGGATCTCTCGACCAAGCACGGGCGTACCGGCCAAGACTGTCTCGACCGTGTCTCGCGCATCGCTCTCGTCGAACAGATCTTGCAGCTTGGGCAACGGATCGTCGTGTCCAAATCCCAAGATCTGGCGAGTCGTCTCGTTGCACATCATGATCCGTCCCTGATCATCGGCCGCGATGACGCCCTCCGCCATCGATTCTATGATGGCCTGCGTTTCACCACGTTCTCGGTGAGCGTCCGAGACCTGTCTGCTCAGCTCTCCGTGCATTCCCTGGAATGCGCCCACCAACTCCTGAATCTCGTGGGCGGATGTGCGTGGATAGGTTGGATTCTCACCCGACGCGACTGCCCGAGCTGCCTTTGCCAGGTCTGTCACCGGCCGCGCGAGGATCCTAGCACCTAGCACGGCAAGCAAGCTTCCCACGATGGCAGCGGCGAGGCCGGCAAACAATGTCCTTACAACCATCGCACGGACAAACTCATTCCGCTGCGGAACGGGGGCGGAGACGCGGACGACCCCCGGCCAAGCTGGCACAGCCACTTTGATCTCGTCTTGGTCGGTTGACGCGCTGAGCCGTTGATGAACTCCTACCTTGCCGTCCAGTGCGGACTGAACCTCGGGCCGGTCGCTATGGTTCCCGAGAAGTGCCAATCCCTGCTCGTCGAAATCCGAATCGCCGACCACCGTGCCTTCGGGATCGATGAAGGTCACCCGCCGACCGACCACATTGCCATAACGGTGAGCGACCGCGTTCAGCTCACCAGGTCGATCAACGATACCCTGCGCGACAAGCCGTGCCTCGGTCTCGAGTTCTCGGACGAAAGTCTGATTCAGTCTCTGTTGCAGCGCGCGGGCGGTTGTGGCCACCAGTAGGCCGACAGTGATGATGACGACTACCAGGGTGCCAAGGATGAGGCGGGTCGAGAACTTCACCGACTGGGGTCTTTCAGCCGATCGGACCTGAAGCGGTACCCGAATCCTCGAACGGTCTCCAGCAATCCGGCGGCGGACCCAAGTTTGCTGCGCAGCCGCTGAACGTGCATGTCAACGGTTCGTGTCTGGATGTCTGGATGTGCTTCCCATACCAACTCGAGCAACTGTGACCGCGACTGCACTCTGCCGCGACGCTCAGCGAGTGTGATCAGCAGCTTGTACTCGGTTGCGGTCAGGTCAAGTTCCTTTCCCTCGACGCTCACGTGGTGGGCACCGCGGTCGATGGTCATCGCGCCGGCCGTGATTGTAGAGCCGGATGAGGCTGACGAGGCACCAAGCCGTCGCAGTACAGCGCGTACTCGGAGAACCAGTTCCTGAGGTGAGAACGGCTTCACCACGTAGTCGTCGGCACCGTGAGTCAGGCCTTTGATCCGGTCTGCCTCGTTTCCCCTGGCGGTGAGCAGGACAACACCGACCTCGCTGGTCTCGGAGCGGGATCGCAAGGCCTGAAGCACCTCGTATCCACTCATGCCAGGCAGCATGAGGTCGAGTACTACGAGGTCGGGTCGCTGTTCTGAAGCAGACGCGAGTGCCTCGGGGCCACTGTGAGCCGTGGAGACGCGGTATCCCTCTTTTGCGAGGTGATAAGCCACTAGGGCGGTTATGTCTGGTTCGTCGTCGACGACTAGTATTCGCTGATTCACGTGGGGGAATATATCCAAGATCTAGCCCGCTCGGAGGCGATCGTGTGTCCAACTTGCTGATGACGTTACGAATCCGTTACATGCCGGCCCCTGCAAACTAGACACGACTTGGCTAGATAGCTCTCCGTCGTCCAACCCACTGAGAAAGAGACGTGATGAACAGCGAGTCCAAGTACGACCTCCTGAGAAGGATCCTATTGAGCCCGTTGCTCGTGGTCGCTTCACACCAGAGCGGGAATCATTCGGCGACCATCCGGGAGGCTGGTACGCAGTCGATCGAGGAACTCGTACGCCCTGGGCACCTAGTTTTGACTGACGACGGTCGTTTGGGTCGCGTGAGCCGCGTGATCAAGGCGCCGGAATCGTCGCACCACTCCGAACTCGAACTGCATGGCGAGAATGGTGCGAAGAGCATTCACTCATCTCGCGAGCTACGTTTCATCTATTGCTTCGACCCCGACGGTCACGAATCAGCCGCCTGACTTCAACAAGAGGTGCAGCATGAGAAAGCAATCGGCAGGCCGAGCTGCGTCGCACGGTAAGAGCGATGTGGACCGGCGCTCGTTTCTAGCTGCGGCATCCTCCGCTGCATCGTGTCTTCTGTTACCGCGAGACGTCGCGCCCATCCGTGTACCGCCTACCCGACATGTTGCGCCGAGCTCTGTACGCGTAACGGGTCGAGTCACCGCATCCGGACGGGGCCTCGGAGGTGTTGCCGTGACTGATGGTCTTGCCGTGGTCGACACCGCGAGCGACGGCAGTTACGAGTTGATCAGTACGGCCGATCAACCCTTCGTGTACGTCTCCATTCCGTCGGGATACAGCATACCGCTGAATGAATCGGGGACTGCGCGGTTCTATAGTGCCATTGCCGGCACCGTGGGCGACGAGGTCTCTGCGCCGTTCGAACTCGCGCAGCTGCCAGATTCTGACGAACGGCACGCGTTCCTGGTCATGGCCGATGTGCAGGCTCAGGACGTGGAGGAGGTGACTCTATTCCAGCAGCAGACCGTGCCTGATGTGCGGCAGACGGTCTCCGACCTCGACGTCGGGAGTTTTGGTCTCGCGTGCGGCGACATCATGTACGATCACCTCGATCTGTTCCCGGCGTACGAGCAAGGGGTGATGTCGATGGGCGTACCCTGCTTTCAAGTGGTGGGTAACCACGACCTCGATCACTCCAGCATCACGGATCACGAATCGACCGCCACCTTCTCGCGGCACTTCGGCCCGCCCTACTACTCGTTCAACCGCGGTGCGGTGCACTACGTCGTGCTGGACGATGTCTTCTGGTACGGATCGGATTACTTGGGCTATTTGGTATACGAGCAACTGAAGTGGCTCGAGGCGGACCTCCAGCGGGTGGAACCCGGACGCCCCGTGGTTGTGGCGGTCCACATTCCGGTGCTTGGCAGTCGTCACGTCCGCACAGGGAATCCTGATCCTGGGATCGCTATCTCGGTCACCAATCGCGACGCCCTGTATCGGCTGCTCGAGCCGTTCGATGTGCACATCGTCTCTGGCCACACACACGAATGCGAGCACCTGTTCGAGCACGGTGTGCATGAGCAGGTAAACGGGGCAGTGTGCGGCGCATGGTGGAGCGGCCCCATCTGCGGTGACGGCACGCCATCCGGCTACAGCGTATACGAAGTGAACGGTCAGCAATTGTCATGGCGCTACAAGTCGACCAACCACCCGCTCGACCATCAGATCCGAGCCTATCCTCGCGGAGCCGACCCCGAAGCACCGGATGAGATCGTGGCAAACGTCTGGAATTGGGATCCTGCGTGGACCGTGGTGTGGTACGAAGGTGGCGACCGCAGGGGCCCAATGTCACGTCGTACTGGTCGCGACCCGCTGAGCATGGAGCTTCACTCCGGGCCCGACCTGCCGCCCAAGAGACCTTGGGTGAACCCCCTACCTACCGCCCACCTGTTCTACGCCCCGGCATCGCGCGATGCCAGAGACTTGCGCGTGGAGGCCGTCGACCGGTTCGGCCGTAGCTACTCTGTACCAGTACCGACTCACGGTCCGGGCGACTAGCGGCAGGGGTCCCGGGGAGTTCGACGATAGGAGAGTGGGCGGCCTACCCAGGTCGCCCACTATTTGTCGGGGTTGCCCATCGGTGCTCGGTGTCACGGAACTGTGCGGCGGTCATGGCGATCGTATGAGGGACGGGTGAGAACCAGGAGGTCAGGAGAGGTCGATCGAGTTGTTGCGTCAGCGACCTAACTCTCTAAGATTGCGGCACATGGATATACGGAGACTGAAGAGCCTCAGCGTTTTCTGCGCGATTGCGGCGCTGGCGAGTCCGGAGGCCTACGGGCAGGACACAGTTCGTGTGGTAGTGGTAGCCAGCACTGATGTGCACGGTCGGGCATACCACTGGGACTATTTGACTGAGGCCGAAGCGCCCTGGGGCATCACCCGCGCGGCCACGGTAATTGACTCCCTGCGCGCTGAGTATCCGGGCAGTGTGGTGGTCATGGATGCGGGCGATCTGATCCAGGGGAGTCCATTCGCCACCTACTTTGCGCGCGAACGCGAGTCCGAGGTGAACCCCGTGGTCGACGCGCTGAATGCTGCGGGCTACGACGTGGCGACGCCTGGCAACCACGAGTTCGATTTCGGGGTGGACGTGTTCAGGCGTGCAATGGGTGGCGCGGCGTTCCCTGTGGTGTCGGCAAACATCTTCAGGATGCCACGCGACACTTTCCAGTTCAGTCCCTATGCAATGCTGCAGCGGAAGGGAGTTCGAATTGGGGTAACCGGCTTCACTACGCCGGGGGTGATGGTGTGGAATCGGCAGAAGCTAGCCGGCGAGATTGAGGTGCGGCGCATCGTTCCCAGCGCGGAGCGAGCACTCACGGCAATTGACCGCGCCGGTGCCCAGCTGAGGATCGCGATTGCACACAGCGGGATGAGTTCGACGGCGTCATACGACACAGCAGGGGTCGGGGCTGAGAATACCGCGAGGAGCTTGGCGTTCCTCCCGATCAAGCCGCACTTGGTGATCGTGGGCCACTCACATCGGCTGTACGTCGATTCGGTGATCAACGGTGTGCACTTCATGCAGCCGCAGGCCTGGGCCAGGTCGCTGGCGGTGGCGCATATATGGTTGGTGGCGGACTCGGCTGCCGGCGGCGCGGAGGCAGGTACCGAACAGAGGTCATTTAGGATCGTTAGAATCCGAGGCGAAGAGATACCCCTCGCCAACGTCCCGCCCCACCCGGTGCTCACCCAACGGCTCGAACGAGCCCACCAGTCAGTTAGGCTTTGGGTGGCGACTCCCCTGGCGACCATCGATGGCACGTGGAGCGCGCAGTACGCCCGAGCCGGCGACACTCCAATAATCGACTTCGTGAATGAGGTGCAGCGCCGCGTGACTGGTGCGGATCTGTCGGCAACGGCGGCGTTCAATCCGCGGGCGCGCTTCGGTCCGGGCGATGTTCGTATGCGCGACGTCGCCGCGGTGTACCCCTACGAGAACACGCTGCGGGCAATTCGAATCGACGGGGGTGTGCTCAAGGAGTTCCTCGAACAGTCGGCGTCCTACTTCGAAGTGACAAGCTCCGGGGAGGTCGTGGCAAATGACAGCATTCCGGGATACAACTTCGACATAGTGAGTGGGGTGGAGTACACAATCGACTTGGCCCAGCCGATCGGCATCCGAGTGCGGCAACTCACGCGCAACGGTTGTTTGATTCAGCCGAACGACACTTTCACGCTAGCCATCAACAGCTATCGTCAGGAGGGTGGCGGTGGCTTTCACATGCTGCGCGGTCTGCCCCTGGTCTACGATAGCGAAGCGGAAATCAGAGATCTGCTCACCGAGTGGATTCGTGCGGCCGACACTTTGAAGACGAGCGATTACTTCGTTCCTTCCTGGAGCCTCGCTCCGACAGAGGCGGAACAGTGGGTCCGCCGTTGGTTTGGCGAGCCTGAGGTGGTGGGGCCTGCCGTAGTCCGACCGGATCCATCCGTGCCAATCTTTGCTCCATTGGATACGGTGCAAATTGAGCCCGAGCCGCCGGAGCCATCGACCGTGCCAATCGCTGAACTGAAGTTGGGACTTGAGCGAATGGAAGGGGAACACGCACTGGGTTGGCTGGTCGCGGACGGCTACAGAAACGGAGCTCGCACCCAGTTTGCTATTGTCTCGAGTCAATCCATGCATGCTGACTTACCCGGTGGTGCTGTGACGCCGGAGCATTTGGCAGCCGTGTTGGCTGAAGACGAGCCGTTGGTTCGGCTGCTACTGCCCGGGCAGCTGCTGTTTGAGATGCTGGAGCATGTCGTGTCCGGTGACACGCCTTTGGCTCATGTATCTGGTCTAGAGGCGTGGTATGACCCGGAGCGGGAGCCAGGCAGGCGGCTGCGGCGAGTGCGGTTTCCGGACGGCCAGGAGGTGGAGCGGGGCGAAACCTACACTCTCGGGGTCGTCCGCTCTATCGTCCTGGGCTCCGCCGGATTCACCATGCTCGGGGAGATTGAACCGGGAGGGACGGGACTGACCGGACTGGAAGCGCTGCTATCTTACCTGCCTCGGTTGCAGCAGCCGATCGATCCCCCGTGGGGCCCGCGGTTCCACTCCACCAGGTGAAACAAGCAATCACCGTCTACGTGAATGGGAGACCGATTCATGTGCCTCCCGGATGCACTGCCTTGCATGCGATCGAGGAGTTTGATCGAGACCTTGCGGCGCTCGTCGTTGCAGGCTCCGCTCACGTAACCGATGGCGTGGGCAGGTCGATCGAATCAACAGAACACGTTCTAGCTGATGGCACGATCATTCGGATCATCGAGACCGCAGGTGGCAAGGAATAGCGATTGGCTCTCTCTCTTGAGTTGATTCGGCGTCTACCCAAGGCCGAGCTGCACGTACATCTGGATGGCTCAATGCGGCCCGAGACCATGATCGATCTGGCTCAGGAGCAGGGAGTCACGCTGCCTGCAGACGATCCGGAGACGCTGGCGGAGATCGTACACGTGCGGGCAGCCCGCAACCTTGAGGAGTACCTCGAGCGGTACTTCGTGACCGTTTCCGTGATGCAATCCGAGGCGGCGTTAGAGCGTATCGCCTACGAATTTGTGCACGATCTCGCGGTCGAGAACGTCCGTTACGTGGAGGTCCGGTACTGCCCGGCGCTGCATACGCCGGCACTGAGTCTGGCACAGGCGGTCGAGGCGCCTCTTGCAGGGCTCAAGCGGGCCGAACGAGAGACGGGAGTTGCGGCCAGGCTCATCGTGTCGGGCTTACGGACTCTCGCCCCGGCGGTCTCCGAAGACCTGGCTCGCCTCGCAGTAGACTACGGCGACGATGGTGTTGTGGCTTTTGATCTCGCCGGTTCGGAACACGGTCATCCAGCGAGCGAACATTCGCGCGCGTTCGACATTGCACACCAGAAGGGTCTGCCCTGTACCTGCCATGCCGGAGAGGGTGACGGTCCGGACTCAATCCATCAGGCACTCCACGTATGCGGTGCTCAGCGGATCGGTCATGGTACCCGGCTCAGCGAAGATCCGGATCTGGAGCAGCATGTACTCGAGAATCGCATCCCACTAGAAGTCTGCCTCACGTCCAACCTCCACACTCACACGGTCGACTCAATTCAGTGTCATCCGATCAAGCGCTACATGGACCTCGGCTGCATCGTCACGCTGAACACAGACAGCCGACTCGTTGACGGCACTACTCTGAGCGACGAGTATTGGCACGCTCACACAAAGCTCGGGTTCGGCCGACGCGAGATAGAACGCCTCATCATCAACACGTTCGAGAGCGCGTTCTTGCCCGAGGCAGAGAAGAACGAGCTGTTGGCTCAGGTGCGCCGCGAACTCGAGGAGATCGAATAGATGAGTGGACTGTGGCTGCTGCAGACAGCGGCGGAGCAACTCGCCGCTACGAGAGAGGGTCTGAACACCCCGTTCCTGGAGCGGCTGGTAGGGGTGGTCGGGATGGCGACGATGATCGGACTGGCGTGGTTGCTGTCTCAGAGTCGCAAGAAGGTCAATTGGCATCTGGTCGGCATGGGGCTAGCGCTCCAGGTGCTGTTCGGCTTCCTAGTTCTGAAGACGCCGTTCGGCCGGGCAGTTTTCGAGAGTGCCAACACGGTGTACATCCAGCTTCTGGACTACACTAAACAGGGAGCCTTTTTCATCTTCGGCAACCTGGTGGACAACAACGTCCCTGTGGGTGTGCCTACCGGCAGTCCGCCGGAAGTGTCACCGCTCTCATCTCCGGAGATGTGGGCGTACACGGGAGCGACGTTCGCATTCTTCGTGCTACCCACGATCATATTCTTCTCATCCCTGATGTCAGTGCTGTATTACATCGGTGTTATGCAATGGCTCGTCAAAGGGATTGCGTGGGTGATGCAACGCACCATGCGGACTTCCGGAGCCGAGACGTTGTCTGTCGCCGGCAACATCTTTGTGGGGCAAACGGAGTCACCGCTGTTGATAAGGCCGTTCGTCGGCAAGATGACCCAGTCTGAGCTCAACACCGTGATGGTTGGCGGTTTCGCGACCATAGCGGGTGGTGTGATGGCGGCCTATGTAGGAATGCTATCGCCCTACTTCCCCGATGTTGCCGGACACCTTCTAACGGCCAGTGTGATGAATGCGCCGGCCGCGCTGCTGATTTCCAAGATCTTGGTGCCGGAACTGGGCGAGCCGGTCACCAAGTCATCGCTCAAGGTGGCTGTCGGAAAG
Organism: Gemmatimonadota bacterium; assembly: GCA_039589275.1. Classification (GTDB taxonomy): domain Bacteria; phylum Gemmatimonadota; class Gemmatimonadetes; order Gemmatimonadales; family GWC2-71-9. The sequence continues at coordinate 10,662 of JBDHHP010000025.1, forward strand.
ACCGAGGCGAACGTGATCGACGCGGCTGCGGCGGGTGCCGCCCAGGGCCTAAAGCTGGCGCTCAACGTCGGGGCAATGCTGTTAGCGTTCATCGCACTGATAGCAATGGTGAACGGCGTCATCGGCGGCGTCGGCAGCTTGGTGGGTCATCCTGGACTGTCGTTGGAGGTGATCTTTGGCTGGGTCTTGGCACCATTGACGTTCGTCATGGGCGCCCCGTGGGCTGACGCCGAGGTCGTGGGGTCGCTGATCGGGCTCAAGGTGGCTGTCAATGAGTTCGTGGCTTACCTGCAGTTGGCCAGCATGATGGAGGGTGAACTCGTGCTGTCACCCCGCGGTACCGTGATTGCCACATACGCTCTGCTGGGCTTTGCCAACTTCTCCTCCATAGCAATTCAAATCGGAGGCATAGGCGGGATCGCACCGGAGAGGCGCAGTGACTTGTCGCGTCTCGGACTGCGCGCGATGATTGGGGGCAACTTGGCTGCGTTCATGTCGGCCAGCCTCGCCGGGATGCTGTTGTGATATCGGATCGAGCTTCTCTAGCCAGTCACAAGTGTGCTGCCTCGTTCCGCGTCCCGTTAAGATCTCTTGCCGCCTGTTTCCGAGTCTTCTCGTCCCTTCCCGTCCCTTCCCGCCCTTTCCCGCCCCTTCCCGCCTGCTTCCATGGTTGAACTGCCTCAGCTCTCTCTGGCCGTTGATTTCCTGCGCGCCCGACTGAGCGGCGACCCACCCTCCGTGGCGATCGTGTTGGGGTCCGGTCTGGGCGCTCTAGCGGATTCTGTTGGCGGCGAGCGGATTCCCTACGGTGAAATCCCTGGTTTCCCGGAACCGACCGTGGCCGGTCACGGCGGTCAGCTGGTGGTCGGGCAACTCGAGGGAAAGCAGGTCGTGCTGCAGAGTGGCCGGTTCCATTTGTACGAGGGGCACGGTCCCGACGTCGTGGTGCTGCCTGTGCGCTTGTTTGCTGCGCTTGGCGTGAAGGCTCTAATCGTGACCAACGCTGCCGGCGGACTGAACCGCGACTTTGAGCCACCGACCCTGATGCTGATCGCCGATCACCTCAATCTCATGTGGCGCAACCCGTTGATCGGGCCTGTCGCCGACGGCGAGCATCGCTGGCCGGATCTCCATGGGCTGTATGACCCGAAGCTTCGCACTCTTGCTCGGAAGGTGGCGCAGGAGAACGGTATCCGAGTCGAGGAAGGCGTGTACGCCGCGGTACTGGGACCCAGCTATGAGACGCCTGCGGAAGTCCGTATGCTGGCCTTCATGGGCGCCGACGCAGTGGGCATGTCCACTGTTCCTGAGGCGATCACTGCTCGAGCAAGAGGCGTTCGAGTGCTCGGCATCTCCAGCATCACCAACGTGGCTGCTGGGCTTTCGGCGGCTGAGCTGTCACACGAGGAAGTGCTCGAGGCTGGGAGGGCGATCGCGGCAGATCTGGAGAAGGTAGCTCGGGGGGTAGTGCGGCTGCTCCCGTAGGCGGCGGAACGGCGGAACACTACCACTCCCCACACTGCCCGGCGGAACGGCGGAACGGCGGAATGGCGGAGTGGCGGTAGGGAGGTAGGGCGGTAGCCCCGTCTTAGTCCGTCCTGGTATCCTCCACCGTCCCTCACCGTCCCTCACCGTCCCCCACCGTCCCTTCCCGTCTCTTCCCGCCCTCTGCCGCCCTCTCCCGCCCTTTCTATCGCAACCCTTTCCCACCATCCTGTGTCTGTTCAAATGGAAACGGAACCGACTAAATCAGCCCCGGGGAGCTGGGTGGACGAAGGAATCCTGAAGGAATCCTGATAGCGCGGGTCCGGAAGGGCGATCCGGCCGCAGAACGCCAACTGTACGAGGCGCACGTGAACCAGACGTATCGGCTTGCGTTTCGCATGACGGGCAGCGATGACCTCGCGCGGGATCTGACTCAGGAGACCTTCATTCGGGTGTTCGACAAGATCCATCAATTCCGCGGTGACGCTGCGTTCAGCACTTGGCTCCGGTCGATCGCAACGAGCGTGATCTACAACGGGTTGAGGAAGGTCAAGCGATTCCGTCAGCGAGAGTTCGATCTCGATGAAGCAAGAGGGATGGGATCAGTCGATAGGCGGGCGGATCCCGACGTGAAGGAGAAACTGTGGCGGGCCATCGATGACCTGCCGGCGAAATACCGGATGGTGTTCGTGATGCACGACGTAGAGGGCTACACGCACGATGAGATCAGCTCCGCGATGGGGTCGCAGGTTGGCACCTCAAAGGCCCAGCTGTCTCGCGCCAGAGCCAAGCTGCGAGAGGCCTTGTCAGAATTCGCAGGGGAGTGGGCGTCATGACCGAAAAGCAGTTCGAGGAGTTCGTCAGGCGTGAGACGCGCGATTACAACCGGCCGCCTGAAGTGCCGCGGGACGAGATGTGGCTGGCGATCAGGGACGAACGGCAGAGGCGGCAGAACAGGCAGGGGATGCGGGTGGTTTTCGCCTCACCCGCGGTGAGATGGGGTTTGGGGCTCGCGGCCACGCTGGTGTTGGGCATCGGTATCGGAATGAACTTGGATCGCACGGGCCTCAGCGAAACCGAGGTCGTCGCGGACGCGGGAGACCATGAGCGGATGGGCAGTCAGAAGAAGGCCTATCAGCTCGCCGCTTGGCAGCACGTGGGGCGGGCCGAAGCCTTCCTCACGGTGTTCCGGGCCGACGCTCGGGCGGGGCGCAATGACTACCTGATATCGAATCCTACCAGAGATCTGCTCACGAACACGAGGCTACTACAGGGATCGCCCGCGTATGAAGACCCGCGGTTCCGGGACCTGTTGGATGACCTGGAATTGGTGCTGATGCAGATCGTCCAACTAGAGGCTGAGGCGGACGGCATCGAGGCCGACTTGGTTGCACAAGGAATGGAAGAAACTGGAGTCCTGCTGAAGCTCCGGGCAGCGGCGTCTGCCGAACCGGCGCTCACTGGCATACAAGGAGTGTTGTGATGAAAGCGAAGACCCTGACCCTGGTTGCCTTGACCGCCACAATGAGCCTGGCTCACGGGCCGATGGTGGCTCAGAGCGACTACATGAGTTCTACACTCGTGCAGGCCAATGGCTCGCTGTACCCGCAGGATCCCGCGGACGGGATGTACCGAGAAGCTCGGCAGCAGCTGAACCGCGGTAACTACGAGCGGGCAGTAGAGCTGTTCGAGCAACTACGTGGCGAGTACAGCAACTCGAGATACGTAGCCGATTCTTACTATTGGCAGGCGTTTGCTCTGTCTCGCTCCCGTGACCGTGATGACTGGGAGGTAGCGCTCGATCTCCTCGACACGCAGGAAGATCGTTACCCGGGCGCGTCGACCCGAGATGATGCCGAATCGCTCTACATGCGCATTCGGGGCTCGATGGCGGAGCGGGGAGACGCAGAGTCAGCTCGGCAAGTCACTGAGCGTGCCGGCTTGGAGCAGGGAGCTTGCCCCGAGAACGAAGACGATGTGCGGGTGATGGCGCTGAACGCGCTGCTCAATATGGACTCGGACAGAGCCGTTCCGATCCTGCAGCGGGTCTTGGGACGACGCGACGAGTGTTCGGCGCAGTTGCGCAGGAAGGCGGTCTGGTTGCTGTCGCAGCAAGACTCACGCGCGGCCACCGCCACACTGCTGGATGTTGCACGCAGCGACCCCGACCCGGAAGTGCAGGAGCAGGCGGTGTTCTGGTTGTCACAAGTGGATGACGAGGAGGCCGTGATCGCGCTCGACTCTATCCTCATGGGCTCAGACAATCGGAAGATCCAGGAGAAGGCAATCTTCGCGTTATCCCAGCACGATAGCCGCCGCGCTGCGGAGAGTCTGAGGCGTTATGTAGAGCGGCTAGATGTGCCCGAGGATCTGCAGGAGAACGCCATCTTCTGGTTGGGTCAGAGCCACTCACGGGAGAACTTGGATTTCTTGGTCGCGCTGTATGACCGGGTCGATTCACGTGAGCTCAGAGACAAAATCATCTTCTCGGTCTCACAGATGGACTACGACGAGGGTGGTGAGTGGCTGCTCAACCTGGCACTCGACGAGAACGAGTCGATCAAGCTGCGCAAGCAAGCGTTGTTCTGGGCTGGGCAGCAGGACCACTTGCCGACTGACAGACTGAGCGAGCTATACCGCAGCATCGAGGATCTTGAGATGCGCGAGCAGGTCATCTTCGTGCTATCTCAGCGCGATGAGCGTGAGTCTGTCGACGTGCTAATGGGCATCGCTCGAAACGAGACTGACAGGGAGCTACAGAAGAAAGCGATCTTCTGGCTGGGGCAGTCCGACGACCCGCGTGTTGCCGACTTCCTGTTGGAGATCATCAACCGGCAGATACCCAGAGGCTAGAGTCCGATGAGAGTGCTTTTACGAGTCTTTCCAGTAGCCGCTGTCGCTCTAGCTGCAGTAGCTCTGTACGCCACGCAGCGCAGCGATGAACCTACAGAGGTCCTGAGCGTTGTGGCGCAACACGGTGGCGACTGTGCAGACGACGAGACGCGCATGGCCGCGCTGGATGCCGTGCTGCAGATGGATTCCGATCGCGCCATGCCGATCCTGCTAAAGGTGCTGGAGCGGAGGGATGAGTGCGCCGAGGAACTGCGCAGCAAGGCCGTGTTCTTGGTGTCGCAGCAGGACGCGGCTGAGGCGGAACCGGTGCTGGTGCAGGTGGTCCGCGAGGATCCTGCGTTGGAGGTCCGGAAACAGGCTGTGTTCTGGCTGTCCCAGGTATCCGACGACGCTACGGTACCGGCATTGCAATGGGTCCTAGAAGAGGCCCGGGAACTCGAGCTGAAAGAGCAGGCGATCTTCGCCCTGTCGCAGCACTCGAGTCGTCGAGCCGAGCTCGCCCTGCAAGACTATGCCGCTCGACGCGCGGCACCGGAGGAGTTGAGGGAGAAGGCGATCTTTTGGCTGGGAAGTGAGGGTTCGGCCGAGAGCCAGGAGTTCCTGCGTGACCTGTTCACGACGGTCTCGAGTGACCAGTTGAAGGAGAAGGTCATCTTCGCTGTCTCCCAACAGTCATCCGCCGCAGGTAGAGATTGGCTGCTCACGGTCGTGAACGATGCCGACGAGTCGATTGACGTGCGCAAGAACGCCCTGTTCTGGATGGGAGAGGAGCACGACATCGAATTGGTTGATATGGAAGGCCTGTATGTGAGTTCCTCGGATAGAGAACTGAAGGAACACGTGCTGTTCGTGCTGTCCCAGCGCCAGGAGCAGTGGGCCGTAGACCGGCTGATCAGAATAGCTCGCTCGGAGTCGGATACGGAGTTGAGAAAGAAGGCGCTGTTCTGGCTGGGCCAATCGGATGACCTGCGCGCAGCTGAGTTCCTGTTGGAGATGATAGAAAAATGACAAACGCCGCGGATGATATGCATCGTTGGATTGGGGCCGGGACCGCGTTAGTTGCCGCCCTTGCCCTGACGACAACAAATGGAGTTGCACAGGCTCGGTCGATTGCGGATCGAGTGGCCGCCGTTCAGGACGGCCAGGTCCGTATCAGCTACGAGGCACGGGCAGGTGTCTGTGGCAACGGGCGCAACATCTCGACTCATCGCGACACAGACGATTGGGAGGCGTGGTGTGAGCCGGGTCCGGTTCGCGTTGCCCTCGACATTCGTGACCACCAGATCATAGACATCGACACGTATGTTGGCGGCAGGTGGCGCACCCGAGACCGGGTGACCGATCTCGGCATGGTCTCGCCGCAGGACGCCGCCCACTATCTACTGTCGTTGGCGAAGACCGTGAACGGAGAGGTGGGAGAAGATGCGGTCTTCCCCGCCACCATAGCCGACGGAGTTGTGGTGTGGCCCGACTTGCTGGAAATCGCCAAGGACCGGTCGCTACAAAGAGACACTCGCAAAAGTGCCGTCTTCTGGGTATCACAGGCTGCCGGCGATGCTGCGGCAGTGGGACTAGAAGACATCGTGTACCAGGATCCCGGCGACCGTGAGGTGCGTGAGAGCGCGATCTTTGCTCTGTCGCAGTTCCACGAGGACGAAGGGGTTCCGATTCTGATCCGCATCGTGCGGACCCATCCGGATCCCGACATCAAGCGGAAGGCGATCTTCTGGTTGGGTCAGAGCGATGATCCCAGAGTCGTGGAGTTGTTCGAGGAGTTGTTGACGAGACCTTAGCCCCACATCTGCCCCACCCGTCCGGGCGGTACCCACCCCACTCCGTCTACCCCGTCCGGGCGGAACGGCGGACGGGTGGTCCCCGTCCGTCTCTTCCCGCCTTCTACCGCCTTCTGCCGCCTTCTACCGCCCTCTGCCGCCATCTACCGCCCTCCACTTCCCTCTACCGCCCTCTATGACCCAACACCTACCTTTACCGCATGATGAAACTCAATACGCGGCTCCGTTACCCGACTGCCCTCATCTCCCTAGCAATCCTTGCATCCGGTTGCGCGCGCAACCCGGCCACCGGCGGCCTAGAGTTGATGCTGGTGAGTGAGGGTCAGGAGATCGAGATGGGTCGCCAGGCCGACCCGTCGATCGTGGCCCAGTTCGGTCTGTTAGACGATCAGGGACTGCAGCAGTACGTCGCTAACCTTGGCGGCCAGCTTGCCGCGCGATCGGAGCGACCACAATTGCCGTGGACGTTTCGGGTCGTAGACGATCCCATTGTGAACGCGTTCGCGCTGCCAGGAGGCTACATCTACATCTCTCGCGGGATCCTGGCGCACTTCAACTCCGAGTCGCAGCTGGTGTCGGTATTGGGGCACGAGATTGGTCACGTGACGGCGCGACACTCGGCGGCGCAGATGAGCCAGGCGCAGCTAGCGCAACTTGGTCTCGGGGTTGGTGTCGTGCTGCTACCAGACCTGGCGGATTACGCCGGTTTCGCGCAGGCGGGACTCGGCCTTCTGTTTCTCAAGTTCGGCCGCGACGACGAGCGGCAGGCCGATGCTCTTGGGTTCCGCTACCTGACCCGGATCGGATACAACCCGCGTGACATGCCGGGTGTGTTCGCAATGCTGGGCCGAGTCAGTGAGGCATCTGGTGGACCGGGAATGCCGATATGGCTGTCAACGCACCCGGACCCGGGTGATCGGGAGCAGCGCGTGGAAGCGATGATCGCGCAGAGCGGTCAGGATTTCTCTAACGCGACCGTGAACAGCGAGAGCTACCTGCGCAGGTTGGACGGTCTCGTCTACGGTGAGAACCCGCGGGAAGGGTACTTCCGCGAGCAGCTGTTTCTGCATCCCGACATGCGGTTCCAGATCGAGTTTCCGGCCGGCTGGGCCACCGCCAACATGAAACGGACGGTCATGGCTCAGAGTCCCAACGAAGACGCGATCATGCAGCTAACACTGGCGGATGGCTCCAGTGCCGCTCTCGCCGCCCGGGATTTCGTGTCGCAAGAAGGAGTGCAGGGCGGGCCAGTTCAGACCACGACCATAGGCGGATATCCTGCGGCGACCGCAGAGTTTTCTGCCCAATCGGACCAGACTGCGCTGCGCGGCGCCGTCACCTTCGTGGAGTACGGCGGCAGCGTGTTCAGTCTCCTGGGCTATTCGACGAGTCAGGGCTGGCCCGGATATGCTCAGGCAGTTCGTTCCTCGATGCGGAGCTTCGAGCAGCTCACCGACCGGACGGCCCTCGCCGTGCAGCCGATGCGGATGAGGATAGTCAGGCTTGATCGCGCCATGACACTAGCGCAGTTCAACCAGCGCTATCCATCATCGATTCCGTTGGAGACGCTCGCGATCCTGAATCAGGTAGAGGCGGGAACGCGGCTGCCTGCCGGGCAGATGGTCAAGCGGATCGTGGGGAATCCACCGCGGTAGCGATTTGTGATTTGCGATTTGTGATTGGCGAGTTGTGATTGGTCACACTTGAGGGTGTCTAATCAAACAAATCGCAAATCACTCCAATCACTACTCATCAATCATCAACGCGACGTCTTCGGGATCGTGTGGCAAGCTGCCGCGCGGCGCTCTCAAATAGATGAACGGAGTGTGCAGCAAGAAGTTCGACACGCGCGACATGTAGATGTCCGCGTAGCGTTCGACCTGGCGGGCCATGTGGCTCTTGTCATTGCCGGCCCGCATGAGCGGCCCCCAACTGGCGCTGCCGATCTTGCTGGCCGCCGCCGCCAGCGGAGCAATCTCCTCGTCTAATGCCACCAGTCGTTCGCGGACTGCTGCCGCTCGTTTCTCCAGCTCTCGAGCGGATCTCCTGGGTCTAGGTCCATAGCTGTTGCGCTTCCTAAGGGCGCTGAGCCGCAGCTGTGACATCTTGAATTCGAGTCGCTCTTTCCGGGTCATGAGCGTGGAGAGCTGGACCTGCTTGTCACGGAAGCCATCAATGCCATCAAGATCGCTCTCGAGTTCGCGCAACACCAATGCCGTGCGCCAGCGCAGGATGTCTTTCGATACGTGCACATCGGTGAACACGTGATCGCCCACGTACAGGATCTCATCTCCGCCTAGTCCGAGGTACTTCTCGATGAGGCCAGCGTGTCCTCCGAGATAGATGCCGTCGCCAGGCAGCCCCATAGGACAAGGCTGTAGCAGTCCCTCTTCGGTGGCCACGCTGAAGACAGGACTCTGAGTGGAGAAGAACGCTGGTTTCCGTGCAGACACGATGACGATATCGAACAGCTCGCGCCAGGTCATACCGCTCGGTAGGAACTTGTCGAATGCGTACTCCATCATCGAGCGGGTGTAGTCCCATTCCGAGTTGGTGATCAGGAGGAGTTTCTTGCCTGCTTGCCGCTGGTCCAGCAGAGCCAGGGGTATCTCTGTGTCCAGTTCGACGAATCGGTCCGGATCTTGGCTGATCTCCGCCTTGAGTTGTCCCTCCATGTGAGCTTCGTCGATAGACGTGCGGACTAGCCGATATAGGTCCGAATAGCCCAGTGCGCCTTCGAGTCTTCCGTCGTCCAGTAGATCGACCAGCTGTGCGTACATGCATGCTTCTGATAGCGAGAAGAGGGTGTTCAGAAACACGAAACGATCCTCGGCGAGGTGCACGAGCGTGCGCGAGTAGATCTTGCGCTGTTTCGTGAACTCCATGCGCCTAGTTCCATGCATTGCCCGCTTCACGTAACCGAACCGGTTCGCCTTGAGGGTGTTGCCAAGTTCCGTGTCGAGTATGAGACCTCTTACCACCAAGTCGGGGTCGAACTCTAGTGGCTCAACTGGCAGGCCGGCAGCAACCAGTTTCTCCTTCAAATGGGTGTAAGCCGTTCGCTCCCACTCGTCCACGCGATAGTGAATCAGAGTGTAGTCCATGTCGTAGCCGATTGCCCTGATGGCCCGCATGTTGAGAGTTCGGTTGCAGAAGATACCCCGCTTGCGTGGTGGGTTGACCGCCTTTGGCGTCATTGCGCTCTACGCTCCTGCCGGTGGCTCAACAAAGTGATTCAAAGGACCATGTCCCTGGCCCAGCCCGGGTGCAGTGGCCATGGCGCGGTGCACGAAATCCAACGCGCCGTTCACAGCGGACTTGAGGTCGTATCCTAGGGCCAGACCTGCCGCGATCGCTGACGACAAGGTACAACCCGTACCGTGGGTCGATGACGTGTCTATCCGTGCGTGGGTCACCCGTCGTATCGAGTCGGGCGTAACTAGCACGTCGGTTAACTCTCCCGCCGGTAGGTGGCCGCCTTTGACGAGGGCAGCTTGGGCCCCCATTTGCACCAGCGCCGTGCCCGCCTGCTCCATTCGCTGCACGGTATCGACTTCCTCTTGTACCAGTATGCTGGCCTCGTCGAGGTTGGGCGTGACTATCATGGCCAGCGGTACCAGAGATTCTCGGACCGTGCGCTCTGCGTCTCTGTCTAACAGTCTGTCGCCAGACGTGGCGACCATCACGGGGTCGAGTACGTAGCGGTCAAGGCTGTGGCGCCGTATCGCCCGTGCCACGACGTCGACCAGCTCGGCTGTAGCCAACATGCCGGTCTTCATCGCATCGGGTGGCAGATCATCTGCCACCGCGTCGATCTGGGCGTCGACGACTCCCTCGGGTACCGCGTGCACCGCGCTCACACCTCTGGTGTTCTGCGCCGTTATGGCCACCAGGACGCTGGTACCGAACACGCCGAATTGATGGAAGGTCTTGAGGTCGGCCTGGATCCCTGCTCCTCCTCCGGAGTCCGATCCGGCAATCGTGAGAGCAATCCTCACGGGTCCAGCCTCCGATCCTCGGTACGCGGGTGCTTGGCTAAAACGTCGTTCGGGCTAACATTGAAGCCCGCGACATACTTCGATCGGGTGGAGTGCATGGCATCCAATCTGGTCTCACAGGTTCGCAATCTACAACAGCGTAAGGGAAGGAAGCGCACCGGCCTTACGCTCGCGGAGGGCGTGCGCCTGGTCGAAGACGCTCTCGACGCTGGCGGCCACGTGCGCGGAGCGGTGGTGAGCCCGTCGTTGTCCGCCTCCGAGCGTGGAGCAGCACTACTGACCGGCCTGGCCTCTCGCGCGGTACCGCTTCAGGAGGTGGAGGATCGTCTGTTGCATGATCTCGCCGACACGGAGACGCCGCAGGGAGTGATCGCGGTGATCGACCCGCCGCGGTTCGAGTTGTCGGAAATCAGGCCGAGGCCCAAGGCACCTGTATTGGTGCTGGATGAAGTCCAGGATCCGGGCAATGTGGGTGCCTTGATCCGCACCGCCTTCGCGTTCGGCGCCTCGGGTATGATCCTGCTGCCGGGCACGGGTGACCCCAGTAACCCCAAGGTCGTGCGGGCTGCGATGGGAGCGAGCTTCCGGCTTCCGATCGCTCGGGCCTCGAATCTGGAGTTCTCGGTCTGGGCCAGGGAGCATGCGGTGGCGGTCTGGGTCGCTGAGACGGACGGTGTCGCTTTGGAGCGGGTCGAACGCCAGAATCTCGTAGCGATCGTGGTCGGCAACGAGGGATCGGGGGTGAAGCAGTCAGTGCGAAACCTGGCCCACCAGCGCGTGGCCGTGCCCCTTGCCAGAGGGGCTGAGTCGCTCAACGTGGCAGTTGCCGCTGGGATCATACTCCACGAGGTGACACGTGCAGATTAGCCCCAACTGGCTGTTGGTGTACGTGGGCGTATTTGGCGCCGTCCTGGGCAGTTTCCTCAACGTCTTGATCGTACGCCTGCCCCTCGACGAATCCGTGGTTAGCCCGCGATCTCGCTGTCCCGGTTGCCGCCAGCCCATTGTGTGGTATGACAACATACCGATCCTATCTTGGCTCGTCCTGCTCGGTCGGTGTCGCAACTGTAAGGAGAGGATTTCCGTCCAGTATCCACTGATCGAGCTGGTGACTGCCCTGATCTGGGTCGCCGCACTGTGGCATTACGGCCTCAACTTCACAGCTCTAGCTGCGGCCATTTTTGGCACCATTCTCCTCGGCATCGCCATCACCGACGCGCGCCACTACCTCATCCCCAACGAGTACACGTGGGGAGGTCTCCCTGTTGGAGTGGTCCTCTCACTTCGCGCTGGTATCGGCGGCCTGGCCGAGTCACTGATCGGGGCGGCGGTCGGATTCGCGCTGCTGTACCTGGTGGCCGTTGTTGGTGAGAAGGCCTTCAAGAAGGAGGCTATGGGTGGCGGCGACATCAAGATGATGGCCATGGTCGGGGCCTTCGTGGGCTGGAAAGGCGTGCTCCTAACCATATTCGGCGGTTCGCTGCTTGGTACGCTGGTCTTTGCCCCTCTGCTGCTGTTCAAGGTCAAGCGCTTGGTGCCGTTTGGCGTATTTCTGGCGGCGGCCGCGGCGATCGCGTTTGTGTTTGGCGATCGCCTGATCGAGTGGTATCTGGGGTGGGTGATGGGGTAGTCTCAGCTGCCGGCATCCCCCGTCAACCTTCTTCTCGATTCAACTGTCAAATAGGGCGTGCATGAGACGAGTGGGCCCCAAGGGTGACTACGCTGCCTGACCGGCCGGATGTTGCCCTCTCGGATTCCGAGGCGGCGGACGTAGCCCTGGCGGCGAGCGGCGACGCTCAGGCCTTCGAGCGGTTGTATCGGCTGCATGTGGTGCGGATCCACAGCCTCGCCCGGAGGATGATCGGTTTCGAGGAGGCTGATGAGGTGACCCAAGACGTGTTCGTTAGGGCCTGGGAGAAGCTGGGCAGCTTCAAGGGGCGGTCGACATTCGGGACCTGGCTGTATCGCCTGGCGACAAACCTCATGCTCGGACGGCGGGCTGCAATTGGGCGAGAGCGGAGCAGGTACGCTACCAAGGAGGGAGTGCTCGACAACATGCAGGGGTCGCCGGTGCGACCGGAGCTCGCGATCGACTTCGAGCAAGCCATCGGCCGGCTACCCAACGGTGCGAGGCAGGTGTTTGTGCTGCACGACGTGGAGGGATTCAAGCACGATGAGATTGGTGAGATGCTAGGGGTCTCGGCGGGCACGTCCAAGGCACAGCTGCACCGAGCGCGCATGAGACTGAGGCAGTATCTCGAGCCTTGATGGAGAGTGTTGGCTATGAGTGACAATTGGACCAACCGACTTTCGGAGTACTTGGACGGAGACCTGAGCGAGGCCGACCGCACCAAGCTAGAGGTGCATCTGCGCGGATGTGACGAATGTGCCGGCTTAGTGAGTCAACTGGCTCAGGTGAAGCAGCGCGCTGAGGCGCTCGAAGACGAGCCGCCGCAGAGTGATCTATGGCAGGGCATCCAGGACCGCATACGGCACATTCAGCGTGACAGCGACGTGGTCGACCTCGCGGCGAAGCGTGACCAGCAAAGACGTCGCCTTCAGTTCACGGTGCCGCAACTGGTCGCGGCGGGATTCGCACTGATCGTCGTTTCGGCGGGCAGTGTATGGCTTGCGAAGCCGGCCGCGGAACCGCGCTCCACTTCGATTGTCGCGGACGTGGTGGACTCGGCGACCGCGGTTGCATTCCTGGCGGGGTTCGAGATGACTGAGTACGATGCCGCCGTAGCCGAGCTGGAAGGAATTCTGAGAGACGGGAGGGATCAATTGGATCCGAGCACAGCGGCCGCTTTGCAGCAGAGCCTGGCTACCATCGATCGGGCTATTCAGGAGGCATACGAAGCGCTGCGAGCGGATCCGGTAAATACGTATCTGAGCACACACTTGGCTGCTAGCATGACGCACAAGATCAAGCTGCTGCAGCATGCCGCGTCGCTGACTACAACGGCGAGTTGAACGAGAGAGGTAGAAGGTCATGTTGACAACGATATTGGCGAGCGCGCTCATGAGCGCAGCGCTGCTACAGCAGACTGACACCACGGTCACGGTGGAACCGGGCAGTAGGCTCGAGATTCACAGCTTCGGCGGTCAAGTCGTGATTCGTACGTGGGAGCGTAATGAGATGAGGGTCGTCGCGGATCACTCGAGCCGCACCCGGATCGACGTAGGGAAGTGGGGGTCCACGGTCCGGCTGGAAGCCGATTCGTATAGAGGGCCAGCCCAGGTCGACTACGAACTCACTGTGCCGGCCGACATGGATGTGGAGGTCGGCGGAACGTTCATGGATGTGGATATCGACGGGTCAGAGGGGGAGATCAAGGTTTTCACCACGCAAGGAGACATCGTGGTCAGGGGTGGTCGGGGCTACGTGTCGCTTCGCTCGACTCAAGGAAGGGTCGAGCTGGACGGCGCGGACGGGAGGATCTCAGTTCACTCGGTTAGTAGCTCGGTAGCAGTCGCCAACTCCGCCGGTGACATCGAAGCGGAGACTACCAGTGGCTCGGTCACGTTGGAGAACATCCGGTCGGGAGATGTCAGAGGATTCACGACGAGCGGTAGCGTCTACTTCTCCGGCGAGATCCAGGACGGAGGTCGCTACTCTCTGACCAGCCATTCAGGCAAAGTTGTCGCGGCCGTGCCAGAAGATTTGAACGCCACGCTTTCGGTATCGACATTCAGCGGCAACCTGGAGTCGGAATTCCCCATCACTCTGAGGCGAACGACTGGCAGAGGCAGGCCGATCACGTTCACGATAGGGACTGGGTCTGCTCGCATGGAGCTGGAGTCGTTCAGCGGCGATGTCGAGCTGAGACGGTGGTAGACGGCGGCCGGCAGCCGGCGGCCAGCAGCCGGCAGCCGTTAGCAGAAAGGAAAGCGAGTAGGATGCACAGGATTCATACAATTGCGATGTTGGGATGCGCGGTCATACTAGCGCCAGGTACCGCGTCTGCGCAGCGTGCGGAGGACTTCGAGTGGAGCGGCCGCGTCGAGTCGGGCCAGGTGATCGAGGTGAAGGGAGTCATCGGAGACGTTCGTGCCATGGCCTCAGGCGGTAGCCAGGTCGAGGTGACCGCGGAACTCAGGGAGCACCGGCGCGGATACGCCGAAGACATCGAGTTCGACGTGATCGAGCACGACGGCGGTGTCACCATCTGCGCGGTCTATCCAACACCGCGAGATGCGCGGAGGCCCAATGAATGTCGACCGGATGACGGCGGCAGGATGAACACGCGCGACAACGATGTCGAAGTGTACATCACCGTACACGTCCCGGCCGGGGTCGGCTTCTCCGGCCGAACTGTGAACGGAAAGGTGAACGTCGAGTCGCTGAGCGGTGATGTCGAGGCGCACACCATAAATGGAGACGTGGAAGTCAGCACTTCCGGCTATGCCCAGGCAACGACCGTCAACGGTTCCATCTGGGCTGCGGTTGGAAGGGCCGATTGGACCGGCTCACTCGAGTTCGAGACCGTAAACGGGAGCATAACCGTTGAGCTGCCGGAGGGAGCTGGAGCGGAGGTCACCGCCAGGACGGTGAACGGCGCAATCGAGACTGACTTCCCACTGACGGTTCGAGGCCGCTTCTCTTCCCGTCGCCTGAGCGGCACGATTGGGGACGGAGGTCGACGGCTGTGGCTCGAGACGGTAAACGGGAGCATTCGACTGAGGAACAGATGAACGAGGTAGGCAGGGGAAGAAGGTAGTCGACGGCTACTCCACGCTGTCGTATTCGCTTACTATTGAAAGCGCTCCTGGACTCACCAGGAGCGCTTTTCCGTAGTCAGGATTCGAGACGCTATGAACCAGAATTCAGTCCTACTGCCGTTCCGCCGCTCCCCCGTTCCGCCGTTGACACTGGCGCTCATCCTAACACTGAACTCCTGCAGCGATGGCAGTTCCGCACAGACACAGGAGTCCATCCGCGCCGTGGCCGACGAGGTCATACCGCGGGTCGAGCAGGCCGTAGGTCTCGAGTTCAAGTCGCCCCCTGAGTTGGCCCTGCGTTCGCGGGAGCAGGTGCGCGATTATCTGAATGCCAAGATCCAAGTCGAATTGCCGCCAGAGGAGATCGAGCGGTTGACGATAGCGTATCGCATGTTCGGGCTGATACCAGACACGTTGGATCTCGCCGCGCTGTTGCTGGAACTGTACGCGGAGCAGGTTGCCGGGTTCTACGATCCGGATTCGTCGGTTCTCTATGTGGTGGAGGGGAGTGATCCCACGATTGCGGAGTTGACCATCGCGCACGAGCTGGTCCACGCGTTACAGCATCAGTATATGCCGTTGGACTCTGTTCTAACCCTCCAGCGCCAAAACGACCGCCGCATCGCGGCGCAGTCGATACTCGAAGGCCAGGCGATGTTGGCTTCGGTGCTGGCCATGATGCCGGGTCAGGACCTGTCGGAACTGGGCACGTTCTGGAACGACGCCCAGCGAAGAGAGCTGATACGGGAACAGGAACAGCGGATGCCGGTGTTTGCTTCGGCACCGCTCATCCTGCGTGAAGGGCTGATCTTCCCCTATCTGGCGGGCGCGGATTTCATGGGTTGGTTCGAGCGCGTGTATCCAGACACCGTTCCGTACGGGCCCCGGCTCCCCACGTCTACAGAGCATATTCTGCACCCGGATCGCTATGCGGCGGGTGACACGCCGGTGGACCTCATGTTCCCGAACGCGGACGATGCGGTGTACGTGGATGGTTTGGGTGAGTTCGAGATCCGGATCTTGCTGACCGAGTTGACTGGAAGCACCACGGTGGCGTCCGCGGGATCATTGGGGTGGGATGGTGACCGGTACGCGGTTTATTCGGTAGGTGATGAACACGGCCTAGTCTGGTGGTCGGTGTGGGACGGTGAGGCGCCCGCCAACCGCTTTGCGCGCCTGCTCGAGGCCGAATGGTCCAACCGTCCAGTCGGGGGTAGATATCTCGTGCGGCGCGAAGCCGTGTCAGGGTACCCTGCCGTGCTCTTCATGCTCGGTCCGGAAATGTGGGATCAGTGGGATGCGCCTGCTGTGGTCGTGGAGGTCCGCTGAGGCTCAGAATAGTAGCGAGCTGAAGTAGGCGGCCCCGCCTACGAACGCTCCAAGTAGGTAACCTAGTCGCACGATAACATCCAGCTCGCGCTGCGTGGTTCGGCGTACTATCTCCTCAATCCGCTCCAGCGAGAAGCTCAGCACCTTGTCCTCAACCATCTGCTGCACATCGATCCGTTCGACCACGGCAGGGATCTGTCGTTGAACCCAATCCCACAGCACCGGTGATAGACGGTCTGCAACTGTGTCACGGGTACCTTCGGGTAACCAGTCGGCAGGCCGCCCGATGCGGCGGTCGAGCAGTGCGGATATTGCCATGCTGCTGCCGTCAGCCACCCACGTTTTCACCTTGGGGTCGCTCATCGAGTCCGACAACCATTCGGCGGCCTGTTCGGGGGGCAAGTGCCGCAGCAAGTCGCCCCAGGTGCGTTTCTCTGCTGATTGCAGCGCTAGGTCTAGCTTGTCGATGCCATAGCGCCTCGTGGCCGGGTCACGAATCACGTCTGCAATGTGCGTTGCGAACGTGTGCTTGACCCCGTTCACGCGCTCTGGGCCCAGTCGCTCGATGTGGTCCGCCATTGGGCGGCGCAGGAAATTCACGACTGCGTCGTTGACGCTGTGTGCCACCTGACTCCTCATCTCTGGCTGCTCCAGTAGCGTCGCGACCTGATCGGCTCCGTCGCGCTCGAAGTTGTCAAGCACTTTCTTGATCGTCCGCTCTGTCACTACCAGACGGGCCACGATGCGCTCGTGAATCAGTAGGTCTTTCACGAACCTATCGAACAAATCGTGCATGGCGCTCTGAATTCGGGTGCGAGCGATGGGATCGCCCAGCACAGCGGCGAATCGGTCGATCGCTAACGGCAAGTAGTCAGCGATCTCCTTCTCTACTGCGGCTATCAACCCAGGAGGCAGCCGCTCGAGTAACGGCGTCTTGTCGGCAGCTAAGCGCACGATCTGCCGGTCGAGCCAGCCCTCGATAATACGGTCGAGCTCAGGGCTCGCTGCCGCGTCGGAGATCCACTTCTCGACTCGGCTGCGGATGGCATCACGGCGAGCTTCTGTCAGCAGATCTCCAATAGGTTGATCGGAGAACTGGTCGCGGGCGCGGGTGAGGAAATTCACGGCACGCTCTCGGAACGCATCGGTGGCCGCGTACTCGACGACACGATCGGCTACAACGTCGCTGATCACGCTGATCACCTGGTCGATCTCTGAAAGGAGAGCGGTTGGAAGCTCCTCACGCAGAGAACCTCGCTCCTCGTCGACCAGCGAGGCGACGAACTTCCTTACCGCGTCATCAAACGCCTCTCGGATACCCGGAGCGCTGAGTTGAGCCGCCAGGTCCTTGGCCGATAGGAGCCGCTGGCCGACAGTCCGACCTATCGTCTTGGCCAAGCGGGCTTTGTTCTTGGGAATGGCGCCGTGGATCTTGAGCGGGCCGATGCCGCGCCGCTCATAGGGATGGAATAGCATCCATATTGCAACTGCATTGGTGAGGCCGCCTGCAATCGCGCCGAATGCAACCGTTAGCACTGCCCTTACGAGAGACGGATCTGTGATCACGCGCCCAAAGTCGGTGTGAAATGTGTCTCAAAGTACAACATCTGAATGCCCCTTGCCTCGCTACGTATGCGAGTACGGGTAGGTTTCTTGGCTTTGCCCAAGGGCAGTGTTTTCGTTAGAATCCGCAACTGTTCGAATCCACTTCAGAGGCCCAAGGAACCCGTAATGGCAATCACAGGCGACGTCCTGACGAGTTTGATGATCGATGTGGGCTGGCTGTCGGTGCTGCTGCTCGTGGGAAAGTTCCTCCGTGCTAACATCACCATGCTTCAGAAGCTGTTCCTGCCGGCCTCAATCATCGGTGGCTTCCTTGGCCTAGCGCTGGGCCCGTACGTTGCCGGTGAGTTGGGATTCCAGATTGTGCCTCAGGCCACCTTGACCACCTGGGGCTCAATGCCCGGGGTACTAATCAATGTCGTCTTCGCATGCCTGTTCCTGGGATTCACCATCCCCTCCATACGCACCATATGGAGAGAAGGCGGCCCGCAGCTGTGTTACGGTTGGACCGTCGGCATGGGTCAGTACATGGTCGGAGTGGGGATTGCAGTAGTGCTGCTCGGGCCGCTATTCGGAGTGCCTCCCTTCTTCGGCTGTCTGCTCGAGATCGGGTTTTCCGGGGGTCACGGCACGGCCGCAGGGATGCGGGAGGCGTTCACTGATCTCGGGTTCGCTGCCGGGTCAGATCTCGGATTGATGTCGGCTACGGTGGGCGTGATCAGCGCGGTGGTATTCGGCATGATCATGATCAACATGGCGGCCCGCCGAGGCTACACGAAGGTCATCAAGTCGCCTGAAGAACTCAGTCTGGAGCAGATTAGAGGTTTGATACCGGAGGGGCAGCGCAAGTCTGGCTCGAGCATGACCATATCGCCGGACGCTCTCGAGCCTCTGGCGTTCCACGCCACGTTCGTGGGTGTCGCGATCCTGATAGGCTGGTATCTGCTCTCGGGAATCAAGAGCCTCAGCGCGAACATGGAGCCGGACCTGTTCCGCAGCTTTCCTCTGTTTCCGCTCGCGATGATTGGCGGGATCATCGTGCAGATCATCTGTGCGCGTGTCGGGATCGCGAAGTACTTCGATCGCAGTACGTTTGACAGGATCCTGGGGACGGCACTCGACTTCTTAGTGGTCTCGGCGATCGCCTCGATCAAACTGGACGTGTTCCTCGCTTTCTTCTGGCCCTTCCTGATCCTCATGGTCGTGGGTCTGAGTTGGGTCATCTTCGCCACGTGGTTCATAGCGCCGCGGATGATGCCTGGGAGCTGGTTCGAGCGTGGCATAACCGAGTACGGCATGCAGACCGGTGTGACTGCGTTGGGACTGTTGCTGCTGCGGGTGTCGGATCCGCACTTCGAGACCGAAGCGGCCGAATCGTTCGGATTCAAGCAGATCATCTACGAGCCGATGATGGGAGGCGGTTTCATTACTGCGGCTGCACCTCTGTTGATCGCGAGCTACGGGGTCGGCATCACGTACTCTGTGGGCGCAGCGTCCATTTTGCTGGCACTGACCGTCGCCTACTTCTCGGGCTGGTTACACAAGAGATCCACGTAGTCCCCCTTAAATCACGCCGCGCCTCTCCTGTCAGATTGAAATAGAAAAGTCCGGGGGTAGCGTGAAATAGAAATGTCCTCCCCCCGGGCTTAGGGTGAAGAGTGGGCGGGCTGTTGGGCAGCCTGCGCGGCGATGTATCTGGCGAGGGCACGGGGATTGGCGATGAGTTTGTTGTGCTTTCGCCAGGGATGATCGGGTCCGGGCTTTGGCGGTGTCGGCTGAGGCTTCGGGCCGTTCTTCTTTGGCTGTGGTGTAGGCGCCTTGGTACGGTGTGGTCCGGAACCTCGAAGGAAGCCGACGCGCTCGAGGTCCAGGTAGCGTTTGTTGCAGCGGAAGTGGACCGATCCGTCAAGACGGAGTTCCACTGTGATCTTCTGGCCGGGCCGGATGCGTCGGGCCTGACGCTTGGGAATCTGCCAGCGTTGGTTCTCGTAGCGGATCGTGAAATCGTTGTAGACCGAGCGGGTAACGGTGTCGGCAAAGAGGGCCTCCAGATCAGCCTTCTTGGGGAGCCTGCGGTGAGCGTTCCTGGCCTTGGCGGGCTCGACGGCGAAGCGATCATTCCAGTAGTCGAGGTAGACGTCTTCCAGGTAGCGGTTGGCTTCCTCGAGGGTCGAGATGCCGAGGAGCCTGAGTTCCTTGACCAGCCGGTCCTGGGAGGTGCCGAAGTTGCGCTCCACCCGGCCCTTGGCCTGGGGAGAATGAGCTTGGATAAGCGCAACGTTGAGTTCGGCCAGAGCCCTACGGATGATGGAAGCCGTACGCTTGGTGTCTCGCTCCTCCAACGGGACCTTGGCGACCGGGCGGGTCCATTGACCGAAGTGGCCTGCCTTGTCGGTGTAGAAGGCCACAGGACGGCCCCAGCGGCGCAGATAGTCGATGACGATCTGTCGGTTGGCTGAACCGTTGTCACGCGGAACGAAGCGGGCCATGAGCAGTCGGTTCGTGGCATCATCGTGCATCTTGATCAGCACGAAACGCCCCGGAGCTCGATCCTCGAACCAGGCATGTTCGGAGCTGTCCCATTGGATCAGTTCCCCAAAGGCGGCTCGCCGGGGACGTGCTTTGCGGTGTCTCGCCTTGCGGCTCTTCGGCGACCACATCCCCTCCCGGATCATCCACAGCCGAAGGGTCGACGGTTTCACCGCTGCCGTGGCTGAAAGGTGCTCGGCCAATAGCGTGGGCCCAAAATCCCAGAACAGCGGATCCCGGGCTCGTTCCAAGACCCATGCCCTCAGTTCAGGGGACTTAGCGTGGTTCGAGGGCCGGCCTCGCAGCCCATGGATCACCGCTTTGTCTCCCTCCCGCTCCCACACCCGCCGGATGCGGCGGAAGTGTCGGGGCGTCATTCCCAGAAGCTCCGCCCCGTGCCGAGCTGTGATGCTCCGGTCCCTCACCTGTCTCAAGATCGAAGTCCGATCGATCTCCCTTTGGCTCAACGTCAGCATCTCCTCCCCCGGAGAGAGTCGTCCGATCCACCTGGAACGAACAACCTCCGAAAGAGGACATTTCTATTTCAACCAAACCGGACATTTCTATTTCAATACTACACAACGCCGCGCCTCTCCGCTTGGCGTTTGGCAACGGCCTTTCTATATTGAAAGGCTATATGTTTGACGCCCTTTCCGACCGGCTCACTGCGACTCTGCAGCGGCTCACCGAACGTGGCGTTCTGACGGAGGACGCGGTCAAGGAAGGATTGCGAGAGATCCGCCGCGTCCTGCTGGAAGCCGATGTGAGCTATGAACTCACACGCACGTTCATGGAACGCGTGCGGGAGCGGTCGGTCGGGATCGAGAAGGTCAAGGCGGTCAGCCCCGGTCAGCAACTCGTCAAGATCGTGTACGATGAGTTGGTGGTGTTGTTGGGAGAGCAGAGGGCGCCGCTTACGTTTGCGTCGGTGCCGCCGACGACAATTCTGCTGGTGGGATTGCAGGGATCGGGTAAGACTACCACCGCAGCGAAGCTGGCGGCGCGGCTCAAACGGGAACAGAAGGCTCCGTTCTTGGTAGCCGCAGACGTATACCGGCCGGCTGCCGAGGAACAGTTGGACCAGCTGGGCCGCAAGATTGATGTTCCGGTTTTCCGTCGCGAGGCGGCGCCGGAAGTCGGGGATGACGTGGTCCGGTTGGTGCGGGCAGGGATCGATGCAGCGGAGCGGGCAAGGTCTCGCACCGTGCTGGTCGACACCGCGGGACGCCTGCAGATCGACCAGGAGATGATGGCCGAGCTCGAACGCGTCAAGGCGGCGGTCGAACCGCATGAGATCCTGTTGGTGGCCGACGGAATGACGGGGCAGGACGCGGTGCGGATTGCGGCCGGGTTTCACTCGGCTCTCGGGATCACGGGCGTGATTCTGACGAAGTTGGACGGCGACGCCCGCGGAGGCGCAGCGCTTTCCATCTACGGGGTGACCGGCGCACCGATCAAGTATGTAGGTGTGGGTGAGGGGTTGGATGCGCTCGATGTGTTCGACCCGGAGCGCATGGCCGGTCGAATCCTGCAACGCGGTGACGTGGTCGGGTTGGTGGAGCGGGCGCAGGCCGCCGTGAAGCAAGAGGACGCGGAGCGGCTGGCCAAGAAGGCGACGTCCAAGAGGGGCATGGACCTGCAAGACTTCCTTGTGGCCATGCGCCAGATACAGAAGATGGGTCCGTTGGAGTCGATCCTCGGTATGCTCCCAGGGGTCAACAAGAAGCTGCTCAAGCAGACAAAAGTCGACCCCAAGGGGTTGAAGCACATCGAGGCCATCGTGCTCTCGATGACGCCCGAAGAGAGGCGGCGCCCAGAAGTGTTGAATGGATCCCGCAGGGCGCGGATCGCTCGGGGTTCGGGACGCAGCGTGCAAGAGGTCAACAAGCTGATCAAGCAGTTTGACCAAATTAAGAAGATGATGAAGCAGATGGGGAAGTTTGGACTAGGCTCTCAATAGACGGTAAGGCAGGGAAATGGCGACAAGGATTCGTTTGCGCAGAGTGGGTCGTAAGAAGCAGCCGGTTTATCGCATCGTCGTTACCGACAAACAGAAGTCGCGAGACGGCCGCTTCGTGGAGACGCTGGGCCACTACAACCCGCGCACTGAGCCCGCGACCCTCAAGGTCGATGCGGACAAGGCGCGTCAGTGGCTCGCCCAGGGGGCGACGCCGTCAGATACGGTGCGGTCGCTTCTGAAGAAGGCCGGCGTCTTCGAGACTCCGGCCGAGTCCTGAGGCGAGTTTGGAAGCCGCCTACCTCGCGGTGGCGCGCTTCCGCAAGGCTCATGGGCTCAAAGGCGACGCCCTCTTTTGGGTTCTCACCGATGAGCCCGAACAGGTCTTCAACGTTGGGCGCAGGCTGACACCGATTGATGAATCTGGCAGTGCGGTCGGTGATCCGCTGGAGATAGAGCGGGAACGTCAGTATCACCGCAATTGGCTGATAAAGTTCCGTGAAGTGCCCGAACGAGGCGTGCTGGAGAAGTGGGATCAGATTCTGTTGGGCGTGCCGGCTGACGAACTCACCCCTCCGAGCGAAGATGAGATGTATGAGCACGAGATCGCAGGTGCCAGCGTGGTCGTGAGGGGAGAGAAGGTGGGCACAGTGCGGAGTCTGCTCGACGTTCCGGGTGGCAAGCTGTTGGTGGTGGAGGTTAGCGGTAGAGAAGTCATGGTTCCGTTCCACGAGCCGATTCTGGTCTCGGTGAGTCGCTCGGAACGGCGGATCGAGATTGATCCGCCGCCAGGATTACTAGATCTGTAGGGCCGCTGATGGCGCAGGCACCACTCGTGATCAACGTAGTGACGTTGTTTCCCGAGGTATTACGGGAGGCCTTGGCCAGTAGCATCCTGGGCCGCGCCAACGTCGCTGGGTTGGTTGAGTACCGGTTGCTGAATCTGCGGGATTTCACGCACGATCGGCATCGGACCGTAGATGACTACGCCTACGGTGGGGGGGCGGGGATGGTGCTGAAGCCAGAGCCGTTCTTTGAGGCGCTGGACGAGCTGGACCCGCAGGGACCGACGGTGCTGCTTTCGGCGCGAGGGCGGCCGTACGAACACGCAGACGCGGTGCGCTACAGCACGTGCAACGAGCTGACGCTTCTGTGCGGCCACTACAAGGATGTAGACCACCGTGTAGCTAGTTGGCCGGGGAGTGAAGAGGTGTCGATTGGCGACTTCGTCTTGTCAGGTGGCGAACCAGCAGCGCTCTGTGTCATCGACTCGGTAGTGCGGCTGTTGCCCGGAGCGCTCGGTGACCATGAGTCAGCTGCTACCGACTCGCTGTATGATGGGCTGTTGAGTCCGCCAACGTACACTAGGCCCCCGCAGTATCGCGGTCATGCGGTTCCGGAGGTATTGTTGAGCGGAGATCACGCCAGGGTGGCGGCGTGGCGCTTGGCACGGGCCGAGGAACTGACGAAGACACGGCGGCCCGAACTATGGGCCCGCTATGAGACTGAACACCGGTCCGATGAGACCGAGTAACGAGAGGTTGTTAGGATGAATCGAATGTCAGCGGTGCAGCGCGACGGGCTGCGCGAAGACATACCCGAGTTCCGCCCCGGGGACACGGTACGGGTGTCCGTCAGGGTGCGTGAGGGGGAGAAGGAGCGGCTGCAGGCGTTTGAGGGAGTCTGCATCGGCCGGCGCGGCGGTGGGGTCAGCGAGACCTTTACCGTTCGCAAGGTATCATCCGGTATTGGTGTCGAGAGGATATTCCCGCTCCACTCGCCCAATCTCGCCGAGATCAAGGTTGTGCGTTTGGGGAGGGTGAGGCGCGCCAAGTTGTACTACCTGCGCAAGCTATCAGGTAGGGCGGCGCGCATTCGGGAGCGGCGAGAGAACTGAGTGCGGTCCCCGACCCTTGAGCGCGAGGGAGCGCTCTGGGCGCAAGGACACAAGGCTGTTGCCGGAGTAGATGAAGTTGGACGAGGCCCCCTGGCGGGGCCGGTCGTGGCTGCCGCGGTGGTATTCGCTCCGGGGCAGCTTCTCATTGAGGGGCTGCGGGACTCGAAGGCGATGACTGCTCTCGCCCGCGCCCGAGTGGCTGAGGCGATCCGCGCCTGTGCAATTGGTTGTTCGCTTGGGGCAGCCTCGGTTAAGGAGATTGACCGGCTCAATATCAAACGGGCAACAGCTTTGGCCATGCGGCGTGCCATCACCAACCTCCCTTTCAATCCCGATCACATTCTAGTCGACGGAAACCCGCTACCAGATCTCGGCATGGTGCACGAAGCAGTGGTGGGGGGTGACCGTGAATCCCAGTCCATTGCGGCTGCTGCGGTGGTGGCCAAGTGCACCCGTGATAGACTCATGAGGCAGCTCGCGAGTCGCTACCCCGCCTTTGGCTGGGAGGACAACAAAGGCTACGGCACGCGCGACCATATCGATGTATTGGATTCCGAAGGTCCCACACCCCATCACAGAAGATCGTTTGCTCCTGTACTTCAGCCGGGTCTGGGGTTGGACGTTTGAGCGGCTAAGAGCGCTTGGGAGGGAATTCCTACCGGGCTGAGGCCCGTTGGGGGTCGGCGAGCGCGCCGACCCCCCTCCGATGCAGAGCTGGATTTGCGGTCGTTACTGCTGCGGCAAGCTACGCCGCGGGTACTGCATTTCGGAGCTGTTCGAGGTTCGCCTACCTGAAGTGCTTGTTGACCAGTTTGGTCATCTCGAACATGCTGACTTGGGCCTTGCCGTTGAAGATCGGCATCAGTCTGGCGTCTGCATTGATCATCCGCCGGTTCTTCTTGTCCTGTAGGCCGTTGCGCTTGATGTAAGCCCACAGCTTTTTGGTGACCTGAGTGCGTGGCAGCGGTGTGGTGCCCACCACGCCGGCCAAAGCTGCGTCAGGCGTCATCGGCTTCATGAACGCCGGGTTCGGCTTACGCTTGCTCTTCTTCCTCTTGGCCTTCTTCTTCTTCTTGGCTACCTTCTTCTTCTTCTTCGCTACCTTCTTCTTCTTCTTTTTCACTGCCTTCTTCTTCTTCGCTACCTTCTTCTTCTTCCTGCGCACGGCCTTCTTCTTCTTCTTCGTTGCCTTCTTCTTCCTGCGCACCACCTTCTTCTTCTTCTTCTTTGTTGCCTTCTTCTTCCTGCGCACCACCTTCTTCTTCTTCTTTGCGACCTTCTTCCTTCTCACTGCCTTGCGCTTCACGGCCTTTCTCTTCCTAGCGACCTTCCTCTTCTTGACCGGGCGCCTCTTGGCCTTCTTGGCCTTCTTCTTCCTCTTTGGTGCCATATTTACCTCGGAGAAGGGTGAATAGGGATCACAACCAGCCTCTGCACGCACCCCAAAGTAAGGGTTTCTCCCCGTAGGACAAGCGTTTTTCCCAGGGAAAACCAAATTGGTTCTTGCGCGTCCCCCTCTATGGATGCCTAGGAGGCCATCACCTCTACCGCAGTAGGACGGTCTGAGAGGTGGAAAAAACGGGGAACTGAGGGGGTGAGTGGAGCGCAATCCCGTTGCTCAGTCGAGGGACAGCCGGTGGCCTTGTCTTCACCCTGATCATGTCAGGCAGGATTCCATCCGTCCAAGAGGTGTGGCAGTGATCGTAAATGAGGTAGCGAGTATACCGGAGCAAGTGAGGTCAAGCCTCTAAATCCCTGAGCATCTGAGCACCCAATCGTTAGAGCCCCTCCCCACCGTACCAGCCCCCGACCTATCTTGCATCGATGGACTTGAGCATTCCCAGCGAGGCTCTGTCCGAGCTGGCAGCCGTGTTTCTGCAGGCTGCGGTGACGATCGGCCTAGCACTTCTCTGCGCGTTTCTGTACGAACGTTATCATAAGCGCTACTTCGCGTACTGGGCGCTGGCGTGGTGGCTCTATGTGCTGCGGCTCGGAGCAATCATCAGTTTCATCCTCACAGAGGATCGGCACTGGTTGTACTGGCACCAGGTCACGACGGGCTTGACAGCACTCGCCCTCTTGTGGGCTGCGCTGGTGTTCTCCCGCCGCCTCGAATGGCGCGCTCGGTACCTGATGCTGGCCTTGTTTCCGCCCGTCTGGTCGTACTTGGCGATTTACCGGCTGGACAATTTCCTGCTGGCCGCTGGACCCGCCGTCTTGTTCCTCAGCGCGGCTACATTGTGGACCGGCTGGGTGTTCTTTCGCTACCACCGACAAGTTGGGTCAATCGGGGCAGCATCGCTGGCGATAGCCCTGCTGCTCTGGGGCGTGCATCACCTCGATTATCCGTTTCTTCGGGCGCGCGGTGTCTGGGATCCCTGGGGGTATTACCTCGACATTCTGTTCGTTCTGGCCATGGCGGCGGGCATCCTCTTGCTCGTTCTGGAGGAGCAGCATCGGGGTATTGGCACCCTGTCCGCGTTGTCTGGGGACTTGCAGCGCGTCGGACGCGGGAGTGCGCCCGATGTCCTGACGCGTTTATTGGAGCGGCCGCTCACCTTGGCCGGCGTGCGGGGCAGTGCGATGTACTTGATCAAGGGTGGCGGTGGGAAGTTTGTCGGGGGCACGGGACTGTGCGCGAAGTGGCTTGACACACAACCGGATGGTGTGGTCTCTCGTGCCATAACGCGTGCGGTGGACCAGCGCCAGCCACAGATCGAACGTGGTGCGAGTGGAGGTCAGGCAGGGCAGCCGTCGTTTGCGTACGCCGCCGCGCTGCCGGTATTTCAAAATGACGCTGTGAGAGGAGCGCTGGTGATCGTGGGGGATGCCACTGATCCCTTTGCTGCGCTCGACACTCGGTTCCTCTTAGCACTGGGACAGCAGGTGGGCGCCGCTCTGGAAAGCGCGGACCTCTATCAACGGCTCGAGGCGCGTACAGCCGACTTGGAGCGACTGGCGGCTCGGATGGTGAGGCAGCACGAGGAGGAACGGCGGCGGCTGTCGCGAGAGCTGCACGACGAAACGGCTCAGGTGTTTTCGGCCGTCAAGTTGCGGCTGGGGGTCCTGCGTGAGAACTCGGATGTCGAACTCCAGGGCCGACTGGATCGTGTCCTGTCGCTGGTGGATCAGGGGATCCGGAGCATACGTGATGTCACGAACGACTTGCGGCCGGCGTTGCTGGACGACCTCGGACTGGTACCAGCCTTGCGTGCTCTGGTCGCTGACTTTGGTGCTCAGAGTGGACTGACTGCCCAACTGTCGACGCCGCGTGAAGTGCCCGCTCTCTCCGGCGAGGCCGAACTAGCGCTGTTCCGAGCGCTCCAGGAAGGGCTAGCGAACGTCGCGAAGCACGCGGGAGCACGCCGTGTGACAGTCAGCCTCGGGGTGGCCAGAGCGCGTGTGGAGTTGTCGGTGTCGGACGACGGTCAGGGTCCGCCAGAGCAAGATCTAGCTCATCTGGAACGGAGAGGACACATGGGACTCGCAGGTATGCGCGAACGAATCACCGCTCTGGGTGGCTCGGTATCGTTGGATGGTGCATCGGGTGGCGGTTTCAGCCTGCGCGTCGAGTTGCCGCTAGCAGAGGAGGCTACAAGTGGATGACGCAGCGATCCGCGTGCTCGTGGCGGATGACCACGCCGTCGTACGCGAGGGTATTCGCATTGTGCTCTCAGCGGAACACGGATTTGACGTAGTGGCGGAGGCTGACGATGGTGCGCAGACTCTAGCCTTGGCTCGGGAGCACAAGCCCGACGTCGTAGTTCTCGACATAACGTTGCCCGATGAGTCAGGAATCGAGGTTGCGGCCAAGTTGCGACGGATTTTGCCAGAGAGTAGGGTACTGGTTCTGACTATGCACGACCGTGGTGAGTATGTGCTGGAGGCCGTCAGGGCGGGCTCTCACGGCTACGTCTTGAAGGATGCCGGACCGGTGGAGCTGCGCGAGGCAGTCAGGACCGTACACCGCGGGGATGAGTTCTTTAGCCCCCGAGTTGCGGCCAAGATGAGCGCTGCACTGCGCGGCGAGCTGGCGCGGGAGCACAAACGAGGATTGGTGGAGGGACTAACGACCCGCGAACGGGAAGTGCTAACCCAAATTGCCAGCGGGAAAACCAACAGGGAGATCGGTGCCGATCTGGGCATTAGCCCACGGACGGTCGAGAGCCATCGCGAGAGCTTGGTCAGGAAGCTCAGAATTCGCACCGTCGCGGAGCTCACGCGCTTCGCCATGGAATCGGGCCTAGTCGAGGGCTAGACGTCTTCTCCGTACATGTACGGACGATAGCTTCCGAAGTCGTCCCAATAGCGGTTCCCGCCTACCCATTCGTAGCTTGCTTCACAACAACTCGTTGCCGCGATTGGGACCACAACCATCCCGCGGTAAACCCAAATAGCTACAACGGATGGATAGTAAAATGCGTCTTGTGTCCGTCGGCAGAATCGCCGCTTGTGCGGTCGTGTTGACCGTATTCT
Organism: Gemmatimonadota bacterium; assembly: GCA_039589275.1. Taxonomy (GTDB): domain Bacteria; phylum Gemmatimonadota; class Gemmatimonadetes; order Gemmatimonadales; family GWC2-71-9. The sequence continues at coordinate 39,264 of JBDHHP010000025.1, forward strand.
CGCTTCCTTTGTGTGCTCAGCAGAGCAACTCGCAGGACACCACCACAGCTAAGAGCGGCAAAGTCGTGCGGCTCACTCCGCTGACCGTGACGGCGACGAGAACCGTGAAGACGGTATTCGAAGCGCCCCAGCCTGTCGCCGTAATCGACCAGCACAGAATTCAGGAGTCCAATGCCAACACTGTGACCGACTTGTTCCGGACACAGGCCGGATTGGACGTGACGGGCGTGGGCGCAAACCAGGCGCGGCCCAGCATCCGCGGCCAGCGCGGCCAGCGCATCCTCCTGCTACAAGACGGCATGCGACTGAGCAATTCCAGGCGCCAGCAGGATTTCGGCGAGCTGCCGGCGTTGGTGAACGTCAATAGCGTGCAGCGGGTGGAAGTGGTCCGTGGTCCTGCGTCGGTGCTCTATGGCAGTGACGCCATCGGCGGCGTGGTCAACATGATAACTCGCACGCCCGAAGAGGAGGGCATCCACGGCACCGTGGGATATCGCTACAGCTCGGCGATCGAAAGCGCCTCAGGCTGTGGCGCCGCTTCATCTGAACTGGGTTGCCGTGACACCCAGAACGGGGTGGTTGGGAGATTGCTGGGTCGCTTCGGTTCCTTGTCGTTCGCCGCTGGCGGCAGCTTCAGAGACTCGGATGGGCACCACGCTCCCAACGGCAGCTTTGGAGACATAACCCTGGATAACGAGACCCGGGTTCTGGACACGGGGCTGCGGGACGTCAGCGCCGACGGCTACGTCGGTTACGCCGTGGCAGCGGGGCAGAGGGTGTTCGGGAAGTTCGAGTACTACGATGCGGACACCGCCGGCTTTGGCTGGGTGGACCCCGACGTGTTCGATGCCGGCTCCCCGACGATCGAGATACGCTACCCGTTCCAGACCTTTCAGAAATACACGTTAGGGTACGACGGTGAAGCGCTCAACACTCCGGTGGCTGACCGGGTGGGTTTCGTCGGTTACTACCAGAGCAACGAGCGCGAGCTGACCAACGACATCTTCATCCCGTTCGGTTCGCCCGACATGGGCGTGCGGGTGAACAGCGCCAACTACACCGATATCCAGACAGTTGGACTCAGACTGGAGGCGTCCAAGCTTGCGCTGCTGGACCGCGTCAACTTCACGTACGGCGCGGATCTCTTTCAGGATGAGACCGACAACCGGGACTCCAGCGTCACAACGTATGTGGGCTTTCCGGCTGCTCCGCCGTTTTTGCCCGACACCAGCTTGGCTCCCAACGTGCCTAACGCGACCTACCGCAGCATCGGGGCGTTCGTGCAGGGCGATATACAGGTAACGCATTGGGCATCGCTGATTCTGGGCGCGCGGTATCAGAACATCCATGCTGAGACCCAGGCAACCACTGGATTCACCGGTGACCCCACAGACCAGACGAATGACGCGTTCGTCGGCGCCGCTAACGCAATATTCGAGGTGACGGAGCAACTGACCCTGATCGGAGCCGTAGGCCGTGCGTTCCGGTCACCGAATATTGTGGAGCAGTTCTTCGAGGGACCGACACCGGAGGGCAGCGGATTCCAGTCGCGCAACCCAGATCTCAAGCCGGAGAAGAGCTTCAACGTGGATCTGGGTGCTCGTTATCGAGACAGCCGGTTGTTCTTGGAAGGCTTTGTGTTCCGGAACATGATCACAGATGGTATCCGGATCATTCCAACCGGGGACTCGGTGGGGCCCTTCTTCGAAGTGATCAACGACAACGTCGACAAGCTCCGCTTCATGGGTGTTGAACTGTCTGGCGACGTGCGGCTCCCGCGAGGGTTTTCGGCCAGGGCCCACTTCACGTATTTCGATACTGAAGACGTCAGCGAGCAGGGACCCGATGCACTCGATGAGGCAGGCAACCCGGTAGGGGATTCCTACTCCAGCAAGATCGGCGGCACGCTGCGCTATACGCATCCAGAGGGTCTGTTCTTCGTCGAGTATGAAGTGAGGCGGAACGGCGATCGAAGAGATGCCTTCTGCGCTCTGGAGACAGTCGCGCAGTGCGACGCAGATGAGAGCCTCGCCGGCTTGAAGCCTGCGATCGGGTGGGTGCTGCCGGCGTTCACGGTGCACGACGCGCGCGCCGCCGTGCACCTGCTGCGCCGTGGCCCCTTCGCGCATCGGATTGGCATTGCGGTCAGCAACATCACGGACGAGCTGTATGCGGAGTTTTCTAATGCTTCGTTCTTCCGGCCCGAGGCACGTCGGCGAGTCACGTTGACCTACGACGTCTCGTTCTAGCTAGTTCCACGAGAGTCTGAGGATGCGGCACCCGGTACTCTTTATACCGATTGCGACCACTATAATCGCGCTGTTGTTCGCGTTCATCGTGTTCAGCCGCTGGAGGGATCGGCGAACCGGCCCACACCTGCTCTGGTGGGCGGCCGGCATCCTGGTCTACGGCGCGGGGACCTTCACCGAGGGCTTCACCACGCTGTTCGGGTGGAGTGAGACGGTGTTCCGCTCCTGGTATATCTCGGGCGCTTTGCTCGGTGGTGCCCCATTGGCACAGGGAACCGTCTACCTGCTGCTCAAGCGTCGTACGGCCAACCGGCTCACTGCTGCGTTGATTCCGCCCATAGCAGCGGGGTCCGTCTGCGTTCTGCTGACTCCCGTAGACGCAGCACTGGTTGAGCCGTACCTATTGTCCGGCAGTGTGATGGAGTGGCAATGGGTACGGCTCTTCAGCCCGTTCATCAATACGTACGCGTTCATCTTCCTCGTAGGCGGCGCCGCCCTATCGGCTGTGCGCTTCAGCCGTAAGAAGGCCACGTTCGACCGGTTCGTGGGCAATGTCCTGATTGCCGTCGGTGCTCTGCTACCGGGTGTGGGCGGAATGGCCACCAGGATGGGATACACAGAAGCTCTCTATGTCGGCGAGTTTGTGGGGATCATCCTGATCTTCATGGGATACAGGTGGAATGTGAAGCGGCGTCGCGTGATCAGGAGGATCACGCCTCAGCTGGTGACGGAGGACACACCCGCGTAGTCCGACTTCTTTCAGCCGAACGCTACCCTCCCCATTGAGGGATCCTGCAATCCGCACCTCCGGCACTCGGTCTTGACTATCATTCGCCGATCGGCTATGAACGCACGTCCTCGTCCGGGACGGACGTAAGTACTCCTTGGTTGGACGAACTCAATCGCGAACCGTCCACGAAAGCGTGACACTCAGCTTATGCGGCGAGTCTGCCTGCTCGTTTTCTTCTTCCTATCGGGACTCAGCGCCCTGGTCTACCAAATCGCCTGGGTGCGCCAAGCGTCCCTCACGTTTGGGGTCAGCATATACGCCTACAGCGCCGTAGTAACGGCTTTCATGATTGGCCTGGCGCTCGGCAGCTATTCTATGGGACGGTGGATAGACGACCGCAAGCGTCCACTGCGGATCTACGCATACGTCGAAATCGGGGTTGCCGCTCTGGCGGCACTCTCCCCTTTTGTACTCACCTCTTTGAATGGGCTCTACGCTGCCGTCAGCCACACGTTCCAGCCATCGCTAGGGTGGCTCACGCTTCTACGGCTGGTGTTGTCAATCCTGGTCTTGACCCCAGCGACGTTTCTGATCGGCGCCACGCTACCGTTGATGAGTCGGATCTATGCCACTCACGTGGGGCGCGTGGGCAGCGACGTAGGACGGCTTTACTTGGTCAACACCGCTGGTGGGGCCCTGGGTTGTTTACTAGCGGGCATTGTCCTCATTCGGCTGCTGGGACTCAATGAGACAATCTTCGTCGGTGCAGGGCTCAACGTGTTGGTGGCACTTGGTGCGCTGTCGCTAGCCTGGTATGACGCCGCACAAGCACGCCAACAGCTAGCGCCGATCTTGGATCAGGCTTCCGCCGAAGCCACTGCCTCAGAGCGTGATAGGCGCGCGGCACCAGCGCCTACGGCGCTATCCCCCGGGGCACTGCGATATGTAGCAATCGGCTATGCTTTCTCTGGCTTTGCAGCCCTCGGGTATGAGGTTGTCTGGGCCCGCATTCTGTATATCCACACGTTGCATGCCGTGTACTCCTTCTCATTGATGCTCGCGGTCTTCTTGTCTGGCATGGCCGCAGGGAGCGCGTTCGGCACCCGGTGGTTGCGGCGGCATCGAGCTACGCTAGGTCAGTTCGGAGCGATACAACTAGCTATCGGAGTGCTCGCTTTCGTGGTTTTGTTCCTCTTCGCCCGCCTTCCGTCGCTGCACATAGACGAGCTGCTTGGCGGGTACAGCATTGAATACGAGTTGGCCATATCGGTCATCACTCTGTTCCCGCCCACGTTTCTCATGGGCCTGCTTTTTCCGTTGGTCAGTAGTCTGTACACGAGGGAACAAATCAGAGACGTGGGTCTCCGCATCGGGACGGTCAATGCCCTGAATACCTTGGGCACGATCATCGGCTCGTTATCGGCCGGATTCTTGTTGATCCCGTTTCTCGGTCTACGCAACACAACTCTACTACTGGCGGGAGTGAATCTAGCGCTGGGGTGCGGAGCGCTTTGGTTTACAGCCTGGAATCGACCGAGACTGCGTTGGGCGACGGTGCCCGTCTTGAGTTTGCCTTTGGTTGCCGCGTCCATAGTACCGCCTGGTATCTACTTGGGCGCCTACGAAGAGGACGCTGAGTACTTGGTCTTCTACAGGGAGGGTGTGGAAGCGACGGTCGCGGTGCTCGAGATGCCGGAGCGGGACTTCAAAGTGTCGTTCGTGAACGGCCGGGATGAGGTTCCGACCGATGAGGTGAGTATGCTTGCCTTTCGGCTATTGGGGCACCTGCCTCCGCTGCTACGGCCGCAAGCACGTAACGCTCTGGTCCTCAGCTTCGGCAACGGCATTGCCACCGGCACACTCGACACGCATGGCATTCCGTTGATTGATGCGGTGGATCTATCCCCGGAGATGATCGAGGCCGCGCGGCTCTACGAGAAGGAGAATTACGACGTGCTCAACAGCCCCAGGCTGCGCCTGCACATAGAGGACGCACGTAATTTCCTGCTGCAGAGCGATGAGCAGTACGACATCATCACCGTTGATGCTACGCATCCACTAAACGCCAGTAGCTGGGCGCTCTTCACCCGTGAGTTCTACCGGTTGATACGCCAACGGTTGGCGCCTGGCGGCGTGTTCATGCAGTGGGTGCCCAGGCACGCTATTGATGAAGAGGATTATCGATCAATCATCCGTACGGCGCAGAGAGCTTTTCCTCATACGACACTATGGCTGACCGGTGGCACTCACACTTTTGTTGTTGCGACTCCGGAGCGGTTGACGATGGTGCGTCTCGACGCTGCGCTGACCGCTGGAGCCGAGAACTCCATTGTGTTTGACGACCTAGGGCCGCCACCTGCGATCGTGCGTTACCTAGTGATGTACGAGGAGGATCTGGGAAGGTATGTACGCTCTGGTCCCGTCGTCACCGACAACAACGCGTATTTCGTGCGCTCGATGCGATTCCGTCTCTGGAGATGAAGTGTGGCTATCGAGCGTCGCATCGAGTGAGTGATGAGGTTGTGTAACGCGGCTTTCTTGGTGACGTTTGTTATTCCGGACCGGGTAGCTCAGCTGGTAGAGCAACGGACTTTTAATCCGTAGGTCGTGGGTTCGAGACCCACCCCGGTCATGCACTAAGTGCTTGTTCTGCGGACACCTGCATATTAGGTCAGCCGAACAAATCTCCGGTCGACATCCAACCGTGGGGCGAACCGTGGGAGATCGCCGGTGCGTCAAGCTCCCCTCCTCAAGAGCACATCGCCCATTACGCGAGCTGTCTCGCCCCTGTCCCGCTGCATCGCGTAGCGCCTGGTCATGCTCGCCGACGCGTGCCTGAGCATCACCTGCACGCGGGCCTCGGAAACGCCGCTTGCGGTGAGCCATTGCGCTGTTGAGTGCCGCAGGTCGTGCAGTCGGGCCTCACGCACGCCTTCCGCGGTGCACGCTTTCAGCCATTCCCGTCGAATCAGCTTGTAGCGCGAATCCCGCTGTACACCGCGCCATTCGTCGGGTGGATCGCCGAGTGAACAAGGGATGGCGCGTGTGATCCACGGCCAGACAGCTTCGTCCACTTCGATCACGTCCGCACTCCCCGCCGTCTTGGTGCCCGGTACCGCTATGGAGTGCGTGTGCGGTAGCAAGTGGACATCGGTGCACCGCAGGTACTCTCCGATCCTCATCCCCGTCGCGACGAGGGTTACAAAGATCGGTTGTGCCCATTCTGGCGCGTGGCCGGTGACTTCCCAGAACACCGCGGGTGTGAGATCAGGTACCCGCTTCCGTTCTGGTCTCTTGGGAATCAGCCGTACAACCGATCGGCGGAATGGGTGATATACGTCGCCGAGCATGTCCGTGAGGAACTTGCTGACTGCCCGCCGCAAGTGGTTGAAGTCGCTCCCGCTCTTCGGCCATTCAGCCGCCAGCTCCTTCCAATCCACGCGTGCCAAGTCGGCTACTGAGGCTGACGTGGCGAGGACGCCAGAACGACGCAGGGCATTGAACGAATTCTGGTACCGCGTGCGGGTCGGCTTCGCACTGCTTTGTGAGTCGGCCCACGCATCGACTGTATCCCAGAGTGGCTTCGCAAGGATTGCTCGCTCGCCCACCAATGTGTCGAGATTGTTGGCCCGGTAGGCGTCATATACTTCCGTCACGCTGACCGTACGATCTCGAACGGCACGGAGTAGATCGAGTCGGCCATGTTCAGCCAGCCATGTCAGCATCGCGTCACGTTTGCGGAACTCCCTGACGGATGTGGTACCGCTCGCGGCCGCGATCCGTCCCACGCCTGGAAACACGCGATCCAGTCGATAGGTTCGTCCTCCCTTGGAATCACGGTGCGGCATATCTACCTCTCTTTCCTGAGCTGCCGTCGGATTTCAGTAGCCGAGCAGGTACAGGCTTGAGCCCACGCGTCGAGCGCATCAGCCACCTTCTTTGCGACGTCGGCAGTGACCTCGCGTTGCCCATGCACGACGTGTATGAGCGTTACATGTGGCACTCCGGCACAGCGGGCCAGTGCCCGAATAGAGCAGGGGGCTGTCTCGACTGCCCTTCGCACGGTGTCCGTCAATTCTGACACGCTACCAATATGGTAACGTAGTTGGAGAATGCAAGCATAGTCAACTCCGCCGGTCCTCAAGCCAGCGACGAACGTCCAATTCGTACCACCGCACTGTGGAATGACCTAGCGTCAGCTTATGAGGGACGTTCCGTCTAACCCACGCTTCACTAACGCCGCCAGCTATGTCGGCCACCTCTCGGGCAGTGAGCAATCGTCCCCGATCAGGCGGGGGCGTCGGTGGCCCCGATCCGTGATCTTGGAGCGTCAGGGCAGTCATGCACCGATCCCGGACTTGGACATGATGGTGGCGCATAGCTTACCCGTGGTCACCCGTCTTCCGCGGCGGATCGCGCTCCATCTGCCGTCAAGTTCGGTGCCTACATCCGTTGCATCTTCGATGGTGAGCCTGCTGCTACTCAAGAGCTTTCTCCCCTGGATACGGTTGCTTAAGCTCCTCGTTATCCTCGCTCTCCTCGCGTCCCGCCACTCACTCCGCACAACTCGTTGCCGTTCCATGTCTTGCGCCACATGAGTGGCGTCACGGGCCGCCAGTTTTGTGCCCATCTAGAACTCCTGAGTGGCGTCACTGCCGACGCCACCTTCCCCGCGGTTTTGCAGAGCTTGAATGTGTTTGTCGAGCCTATCAGCGAGTTCTTGGACGTTTTCGTCGGCGAGTCGGCGAGCGCCGCTGGCAGGGCGGCAGTCCTTAGGCAACTTCGGGAGCCACGCGGCTGCGCGGCCTGGTCCCAGGTCGAGTTTGTCGATCAGCCCGAAACCAGTGAGCCGACGCCGGGCCCGCTCGATCGTCTCGCGTGAAACCCCCAGTCGGAGTCCCAGGGGACCTGCGCCTACTGTGGCTCCGCGACCCATCGATAGGCCGCGCAATTCGTCGTAAACGAGCTTCTCGAATGAGCTCAGTTTCTTGGAAGCCCGCACGATGCGGCACCAGACCCAGGGCACGCGCTTCTGTCTCGGTCGCGAAGCGGGCGTCATTCGGTCACCCGCTTCCGATGTGGTCGGGACCGAAACCACAGCCAAATGGGTATCGACCCGCAGGTCGCGCACCAGAAAACGCAACGCGCGCTCTCTGCCTTGTTCTCGGTTGTCAGACCGCCGCAGGTGGGACACAAGGAATTCCGGGCTGCCTCCCGATAGAGTCGGGATCTGACCCTCCGTGCGGCCTCGGTCGCTTTGTCCGTACGTCGAGTCGCCCGCGGCCCCGATCGTTCGTCACACACGGTTGTCGTTGCGCGTTGAGGCATCAGCTGGGTCCCACGACGGTGCCGCAGAACCTACCAGTCGGGCTCATCGCCCGGTTCCAGGGTCGCATGTGGTCGTGCGGGTTTGAGCCTCGATCCATGCAGCAATGTCGGCGAGTCGGTAGCGCACGCGCCGTCCCACACGCAGGAAACGTGGCCCGCGCCGTTGCCATCTCCAATTAGCTAGAGTGCCTTCCTTGAGCCCGAGCCGCCTCGCAGCCTCCGCAGGGGAGACCGTGGTGGTCCAGGTATTCAACTCCTCCATCGTCATGCCAATGCCGGTGGTCGTCATTGTTCACCTCCCAGGGTGCAGGGGCGTCTCCTATCGTCACTGAACAAAATGGGGGTCACCAGGAGAAGTACAGACGCGGAAAACCTCCATAGTTCTCCACGGTCTACGGTGGGGTGAGAGGACCTACGCCTGTGCGATGGGGGCGAAAAGAAGCTGGTTGGTCACCTATCGTCCGAGGACTCGAAAACGGCTTTCACCGGCTGCAATGCGCCGCAATTCGTCGTCTGTGAGTTCCAGCAAGACGAATCTCCATAGGTAGTCGGGTTCGCCGCAGAGGACATTGAGTTCAGTATGGGAGAGGGATTCCCAAGATGCACCAGCTCTGAGCTTGGCAAGGATCTCAGCGTTCTCTCGGTAATCACGGAATGCGAACTTCACGTCCACTTCATGAAGCCCCCAACGCTCTGCCACGCCTTCGATTGCCGCTCGCT
>JBDHHP010000026.1:0-34251 GCA_039589275.1 Gemmatimonadota bacterium
CAGTGAGGCTCTCGCCCGGCGTGAGCGGCTCGACGAATCTACCGCATCGAATGTCGAGGCGAAAATAGCACTCAACCGCAACGACATCGGCACCGCCCTGCGCATCTACGAACGCATGGAGAGACAAGGCCGGCCGTGGCACCACAACCAAGCCCTATCACTGGCATACTTGCGGCGTTATGAGGAAGCTGCTGACTTGTATAGGCGATCCCTGGCACGTTGGCCCCAGCCCAGTACTCTCACACTCAACAACCTGCTGACCCCGCTATTCAGAATCGGCGAATTCGACGAGGCCCGGGACGTGTCGCGACTGCTCGACAGCCTGGGTCACGTGGCCGCGCCCACACGCGCGTTGACCTTTGCTGCCCTGGATGGAGAGTGGGACGAGCTGGAGCGGCTGGCCGAGATGCTGCGCGACGATCCAGCCGCCACAACGGGCTATAGACGTATCGGAGCACGGACCGTGGCCACGACGAGACTCCTCCGCGGTCAGGCAAGGAGTGCAAGGGAACAACTGGAAGAAGACCGTGAGTTTGCCGAGCGTGCTGGCAGCCCCGGTGGTTCGGCTGTGTTCTGGAGCATATTTGCCAGCTGGTATACCGAAGGGCAACTGCTACCTCTCTCCGAGCACTCTCCACAGGACACCAGAGCGCGCGGGGTCTATCTCCGATCCCTGTGGTCAGCGACCACCGGCGACACAGCGACTGCCGGACGTGAACTGGCGCAATTGATGGCGCATCCGGACGCGGACCTAGGACTCTACGGTGACATCCCCGCCTTCCTTGAAGCGGTGATAGCGGCTCAAGGCGCGCGGTGGCAGGAGGTAGTGGACTTGCTCGGGCCGGGAGCTGCCAGAGGCATGGACGTGGGGAGACTGATCCTGTCTACGCCACGCATACCTCGTCAGTGGCTCATCGCGGAGGCTTATCGCTGGCTTGGGCGCCCCGACTCAGCGGCGGCCTACTTCGAGCGAATCGCCGAGCTGAAGGGCGCGCAAACAGACATTCGCTACCGAGCTTCCGTGTATCCGTTCGTGCACCGTCGCCTGGCCCAGGTGTGCACCGAACTAGGCGAGACTTCCAGGGCAGCGGATCACTGGACTGCGTTCCTGGATGTCTTCACAGATCCAGATCCGGAGCTGGAGTTCATGGTTGCAGAAGCCAGGGAGGCGCTAGCCGACCTGGCGCGCGAGCGGTAGAACGAAGTGCCGCGCAAGAGAGAGTAGCTGCCCGACTACCCGCCGTTCCAAGAGTTGCTGAGGCCGAAGGGGTAGGGAAACATTCAGCGGGAATCCTACTCGCTCGCCAGAGTACCCTTTCGTAACAGCCGCAGGCGCGGTTTCCCTCCGTCTCCTACCACCCACTTCAGGTACCCCTCGTACCACCCACTGATGGTACCAAGAGCACCTTCCCGGACTTGGCGATAGGACCTAGATACCGTCGGGGGAACAGCGATGCGTGTGTCGCCTCGATCATTACTAGCGGTTAAGCCAGATCCGCCGAATCGCGGCGGCGGCCGTTTCGCTGCCCTTAACCCGTAACGCCCCCAGATGCGCCTGAGAGGCTCTGTGAGGGAGGATCTCTGGGTATACGTATCCCAGACGGTGTGTAAACAACTGTGCAATTTCAGATGCAGAAAGGGTGCAAATCCCACGGATCAGATTCGCACCCTTTACGCACTTCTTGCCGACACTACTGCGATTCTGCCAAAGTCGAGACCCTGTGACGGGCTCCCGAAGCAGGCGCGCTACCGAGCTGCGCTACGCCCCGAAGGGTCGGTAGGGCGGTAGGGCGGTAGGGCGGTAGTGACTCCGCCGTGCGGTCAGACCACGTACCGCCATACCGCCTTACCGCCTTACCGCCTTACCGCCCTTCAACGCGCCCAGGAGGACTCGAACCCCCAGCCTTTTGGTCCGTAGCCAAACGCTCTATCCAATTGAGCTATGGGCGCAGGTGGAGCGGAGGGGTTGCAGGCCGGTAGGGCGGCAGGTGATCAGCCCTCCTACCGCCCTACCGCCCTACCGACCTCAATGGGCGGTACAAGATTCGAACTTGTGGCCTCTACGATGTCAACGTAGCGCTCTAACCAACTGAGCTAACCGCCCCAGAGACGTCGGAACGGCGGAACGTCTGAACGGCGGAAGCCCGATCTTAAGCCTACCGTCGTTCCGTCGAACCGCCGTTCCGCCTGTAGTAGCGGGGGTGGGATTTGAACCCACGACCTCCGGGTTATGAGCCCGGCGAGCTACCAGACTGCTCCACCCCGCGCCGCCTTTCGTCGTTCTGCCGATCCGGCGTTCCGACGTTCTAGAGCGGGAAACGGGACTCGAACCCGCGACCCCAACCTTGGCAAGGTTGTGCTCTACCAGCTGAGCTATTCCCGCGTGACGGAGGGGAAATCTAGCACAAACGCCCCGGTCCCGCCCACGCTACCTACCGCCCTACTGCCTTACCGCCCCAAATGGAGGCGAGGGGAATCGAACCCCTGACCTCTTGAATGCCATTCAAGCGCTCTCCCAACTGAGCTACGCCCCCGTTATATTAGGTGCCCCGGTGCATTATCTGGCGGAACATTACAAGCTAGTCCGCCGGATTTGGGGTGTCAACCTAAGTGTCGTCCCCTGATGAACTTCGCCCATCATCGGGGGTACGGTAGTACGCGCGCCTAGGCGCGCGGTCAGCTCTTAACCAAGAACCGGTTCACTGGGAGCCTCCTCTTGCGGACCCGGCTCCTGACGCGCATATCAGGGACGCTATGGCACAAACTGGACAGAAAAGGAAGCGCCGCCGCCGCGCTGCACCGGCAATCGCTGTAAGCGAAGACGACCGCGACCTGCTCGATCAGTACCTCTACGAAGTGAGCAAGACCCCCTTGCTCACTCCGCAGGAAGAGATCGACCTGGCCAAAAAGGTCCGCGCCGGCGACCAGGTGGCGATGCAGGAGTTGGCGAAACGGAACCTCCGGTTCGTCATCTCTGTGGCGAAAAAATACCAGAACCGCGGCCTGCCCCTCACCGACCTGATCGGTGAAGGCAACGTGGGGTTGTTGACCGCAGCCCGGAAGTTCGATCCGGACCAGGGCGTGAAGTTCATCTCCTACGCGGTGTGGTGGATCCGCCAGGCGATTCTCGCATCGCTGGCGCGCCAGGGCAGGACGGTCCGCGTCCCCCTCAACCGCACGGCCGATCTATCCAAGATCGTGAAGACCGCCGAGGCGCTGCGACAGGAGTTGAGGCGCGAACCGACCCCCGAAGAGATCTCGTCGGCCACCGGTTTGTCGCTCGAGGTGGTGCAGTCACTGGCTGCATTGAATACTGGCGAGGTGCGGCTCGATGCTCCGCTCGATCCCGATGGAGATAGGGCGCTGATCGAACGATTCATTGCAGAGGATCTTCCGGACACAGAAGAGAAAACGATGGAGCGGTTCTTGAGCGATGAAGTCGAGGAAGCACTCAAGTCACTGCCCGCGCGCGACGCCAAGGTCCTCAAGCTCTACTTCGGGTTGGACGGGGGCCGCGAACACACCCTTGAGGAGATTGGCGGCATGTTAGGCGTGACTCGCGAGCGCGTGCGCCAGCTCCGTGACCGTGCGCTCAAGCGGCTACGTGAGGGTGACGTCGGCCGAGCGCTGGCAAGCTTCGCCGCATGAAACGGCGGATAGCCGCGAAACGGAGCTGATCGGCGCGGAAGCAGTGAGACATGCCTAGGTAAGGACTGGGGCGCAGCAATGCTGCGCCCTTTCTCATGCGCACTGGCCCCATTGCAACTGCTCGGGTAAATTCGCCGCGTGTATCAAGCCGCCTCAGTCAAAGTAGCTGCCTGGCTGTCTGACCTCGGGCAGGTGGGCAAGTTCGTGTCTGACACGTTCAAGAGCCTCAGGGATGCGCGTATCTGGTCGAGTCTGACCGCGGTCCAGATGCGCCGCATCGGTGTGCAGTCGATCCCGATTGCGTTGTTCATTGCGGTGTTCACGGGGATCGTGCTCGCGCTGCTCTCATCCTACACACTCACCGGCGCAGTGCCACTCTACTTCGTGGGCACTCTGGTTGGGAAAGCGGTGATGATCGAGTTGGCGCCGGTCCTCACGGGACTCGCACTTGCCGGACGGGTCGGTGCGAATATCGCCGCCGAACTGGGCACCATGCGCGTCACGGAGCAAGTCGACGCACTCGAGACTCTGGCCTACGACCCACACTCCTTTTTGGTGGTACCGCGCGTGCTGGCAGCCACACTGATGTTCCCGGTGGTAGTCGCGCTTGCGGTTACTGTCGGAATCACGTCGGGCTGGATCACGTCGCTCGGTCTACTGGATCTCTCTACGGCTGAGTTTGTCAAGGGCCTGAGGTTGTTCTATGAGTTCAAGGATGTCTGGTTCGCTCTGGTCAAGAGCGCGTCGTTTGGCCTGGCGATCGCTCTCATCGGATGCATGAAGGGCCTCAGCGCCGCAGGGGGAGCCGAGGGAGTTGGTCGCACCACCATGCAAGCGGTAGTGCTGGGAGCACAGTCGATCTTGGTGCTGGACGCCTTTTGGGCGGTCGTGCTTCTGTGAGGCTGACAGGAGGCAGGAGCAGCCGAACGTGATTCTGTTCCGAGATGTGCACAAGGGCTTTGGGCCCAAGCAAGTGCTAGAGGGGTTCTCGCTCGAGGTGCCCGACGGGGAGACGACGGTCGTGATCGGCTACTCGGGGTCGGGTAAGAGCGTGGCCTTGAAGCACGTCGTCGGACTACTGGAACCCGATTCGGGTGGTGTGGAAGTCGACGGCATACTGGTTCACGAGCTGGATCGTGAGGGTCTAGTGGAGTTGCGTTCGTCGATCGGTTTCGTTTTCCAATTTGCCGCGCTGTTCGACTCTATGACCGTGCGCGAGAACATCTCGTTGGGCTTGAAGCGACAGAGTATTAGCCCGAGCGAGATCGACAACCGGGTACTCGAGTCTCTTTCGCTGGTGGATATGGAAGGGACCGAAGAGCGGTATCCCGTCGAGTTATCCGGCGGTATGCGTAAACGGGTGGGTATCGCACGTGCGATCGCCTTGCGCCCGCGCTACATCCTGTACGACGAGCCCACTGCGGGGTTGGACCCGGTAACATCGGCCGTGATTAACCAACTGATGGTGCGGGCACGCGAGAAGCTGGGAGTGACAGGATTGGTCGTTACACATGACATGGCAAGCGCTTATACTGTGGGTGATAGGATTGCCATGCTGTACCGCGGGGGCATTCGCCAAGTGAACACGGTGGATCAGATCCAGCGTACGCACGACCCGATCGTGAGGCAGTTCATCGAAGGGCGACCCGAAGCGGTGGACGATGCCGAAGCAGCAACGACCCAAGTGCGCAAATGAAACGACGTGACGAGCTGATAGTAGGGGCGACTATTCTCTTCGCTCTCGTGGTTGTGGTGGTTGGAGCTGTGTGGCTTTCACAGACACGCCTGGCTGCGGGGGGGTACGTACAGACGGCCCGGTTCCGCACGGTGGGAGGGCTCGGTGTCGGCAACCCCGTGGTGCTTCGAGGCGTGCGAGTGGGAAGGGTGAGAGAGATACGGCTCGCGGCGGAGGACTGGGTGGAAGCAGATATGCACATCTACGAGGACGTGCTGATCCCACCCGAGCCGGCGGTTGTCGCTGCATCCGCATCTCTGTTCGGCGAATGGCAAGCCGAGGTCGTCAGTCTCCAGCAGCCGCATGACGACCCAAACGTCCGCCGAGCACTTGCCGAAGCTCAGGAACAGGATGGCGACGCGTGGCCCGGTGCTACGCTCCCCGACATCGGTCAGCTGACCGCGCAAGGCGCGCGGATAGCTTCTGACATCGCCACCTTTTCCTCGCGGATTCAGACCGCCTTCGATGAGCGTACGGTGCTTGACATGCAGCGGTCCATCCGCGACTTCGGCCAGATTGCCGACACTCTGACCCGCTTCACGGAGCGGCAAACGGCGGTATTCGGAGAGGTGTCCGACAACATCAAAGTTGGATCCGACGTGGTCACTGCCGCGGCTCTGAGCTTGGAGCGAGCACTCACGCGACTGGACTCCGCTACTGCAGAGGGTGAGATGGACTCAATCGTGACCA
Source organism: Gemmatimonadota bacterium (assembly GCA_039589275.1). GTDB lineage: Bacteria > Gemmatimonadota > Gemmatimonadetes > Gemmatimonadales > GWC2-71-9. The sequence continues at coordinate 6,074 of JBDHHP010000026.1, forward strand.
ACCTTCACGTGGCGACCGGACAAATGCGCAGTGCCGTGACGAGCTTCTTGAGCCTAGTGGAGGCGGCGCAGCACAATCAGGAGAGCTTCGTGCGCGTCATTGTCGGGGCGGATTCCGTGATGGCTCGGATGCAGAACATGACCGGCACGCTGGGTCTGCTGGTGGGTGATTCCACTCTCTATGTCGAGGCGACGGACGCGCTGGTCGAGATTCGGGCGCTGATCGAGGACATTAAGGCCAACCCGCGAAAGTACTTCAAGTTCTCGGTCTTCTAGTGGGCCGTCGCGAGAGGGCAAAGAAGGAGACGAGTGCGGGCGGGGTGGTTTTCAGACTCACGGGTGACGGCCCCAAATACCTCCTGATCAAGGACCCATACTCCAAGTGGGGGCTGCCCAAAGGACACCTGAGGCGCGGCGAAGGGCCGGAAGATGCCGCACGACGAGAGGTTGAAGAAGAGACCGGCCTGGGCGAACTCGTGTTGCATCGGCCCCTCGGTGAGATCGACTGGTATTTCAGGTTCCGCGGTCGGTTGATCCACAAGACCTGCCATTTCTTCCTCTGCGAGTCGTTGGCTGGTGTTCCCAAACCTCAGACCGAGGAGGGAATCACGCAGTGTTGCTGGTACTCCTTTGATGAGGCTGTCGACACTCTGTCGTACGACAACGCGCGGACGATCTTACGTGAGGCTGGTGCCGCCGTGAGAGATCTGCATCTCGACGCTGGTCAGGGGGAGTGAAGCTGCGCGCCTCCGTGGTTCCGGTGATGCACCGGGACTCCGCCGTGTCCGGCATCGTTCGACGCGGGATGCCGAGGGGCTCGGTGCGTGTGTTGATGTGTCGTTCGCCGGAGCGGCTGCACGACTTCCTGGACCATGAGCTGGTCGATGCGATCGTGGTGGACGTGCGCAGAGAGGGGACGGCCTTCGCTGCAGGGCTGATCGAGTCATATCCCGGGATCCCGGTGTTCGCAATGAGTTCCTTCCGTCCTGACGACGGAGAACTGCTGGCGCGATGCGGGTCGGAGGGGTTCCGCGGCCCGCTTCTGGTGGGTGTGGACAACGCGGTGGCTGGCGAGGTGATCGCGTCGGCCTCTGCAGGCAGACAAAGGCGGGCGGCCCTATCCGGAGGTCCCAGATTGCTGCGGCTCACGGAGCCGATCCAACTCGAGGCCTGGGAATGGGTGCTCGCAGGAGTCGGTGAGCCCACCAGAACCTCGGACATTGCCGCCGCGCTGGGAGTGACTCGGGAGCACCTGTCGCGAGAGTTCGCAGCGGGCGGAGCGCCCAACCTCAAGCGTCTCATCGATCTGGTCAGGGCGGCGTGGGCGGCCGATCTTCTGCGCAACCCAGGATATGATGTACGAACCGTGTCCAGACTGCTGCGCTATTCGTCTTCCAGTCATATGGCCGGCAGCGTACGCCGCGTCGCCGGTGTCTCGCCCTCTGATTTGGCCAAGATCGGCCCCACGGGTGTGCTGCGACGCTTCGTCAAAGGGCGGATGAGGTCGCGACTTTAGTCGGCGGTACGACGGTACGTCGGAAGGGGTCAACCTACCGCTGTTCCGCCTGGGGAATGGTGTTGAGTTTGGGGGTACCGCCGGGCGGTGAAGTTGGGTAGGGTGGTACCGCCGGGGGCGGGGTGTGGCTGGGGGCGTTTTCGTGATATTTTTCACAATCTTTTCGCGAAGCTTTTTCTAGCTGGCTATCCAGGGGCAGACCAGAGCGTTTATGGCTACTGACACGATTCTCAGACCTGGAGAACTGAAAGACGTTCTCCTCAAGGAAATCGAGGCGGCTGACTTGAAACCCATGGACACGGGTGAGGTCGGAACTGTCCTCGAAGTGAAAGATGGTATTGCGCGAGTGTACGGGCTCGAGTCGGCGATGTCCGGCGAAATGCTGGAGTTCAGCGTGTCAGAAACCGGTGCCAGCATAATGGGCCAGGCCCTCAACTTGGAGGAGGACAACCTCGGCGCGGTGATCCTGGGCGACTACCTGCAGCTCAGGGAAGGCGACGAGGTACGCCGCACCGGTCGCGTGCTGGAGGTCCCTGTGGGTAGTGGGGTCGTCGGCCGAGTGGTCGACCCTCTGGGCAATCCCATGGACGGGCTCGGCCCGATCAAGTCGGACGCCTTCCGCAAGGTGGAATTCAAGGCGCCTGGCATCGTGGAGCGTCAGCCGGTGAAGGAGCCTCTGCAGACCGGCCTCAAGGCGGTAGACTCGATGATCCCGATCGGTCGCGGACAGCGCGAGTTGATCATCGGCGATCGCGGCACGGGCAAGACAGCGATCGCGATCGACACGATCATCAACCAGAAGGGTCAGGGCGTCTTCTGCATCTACATCGCCATCGGACAGAAGCAATCGACTGTGGCCGCGGTGGTGGAACGGCTCAAGCATCATGGGGCCATGGAATACACCACGGTAGTGTTGGCCTCTGCCTCCGATCCGGCGCCGATGCAGTTCATGGCTCCCTATTCCGGCTGCGCCATGGCGGAGTACTTCATGTACGAGAAGAACGAAGCGACCTGCTGCGTATACGACGACCTGTCGAAGCACGCGCAGGCCTATCGGCAGATGTCCCTCACACTGCGGCGTCCTCCGGGGCGCGAGGCTTATCCAGGTGACGTGTTCTATCTCCACTCACGTCTACTGGAACGGGCGGCCAAGATGTCTGATGCCGAAGGTGGGGGTTCGCTGACCGCGCTACCGGTGATCGAAACCCAGGCCGGTGATGTATCGGCCTATATCCCTACCAACGTTATCTCGATCACCGATGGTCAGATCTTCCTCGAGACGGATCTGTTCTTCTCGAACGTGCGCCCGGCTATCAACCCAGGGATCTCGGTGTCACGCGTGGGTGGCAATGCGCAGATCAAGGCGATGAAACAGGTGGCTGGACGTCTACGGCTCGACTACGCGCAATACCGTGAGCTAGAGGCCTTCGCGCAGTTCGGCTCGGATCTCGATGAGGCGACTCAGCGCCAGTTGGCACGCGGGTCGCGGATCGTCGAGGTTCTCAAGCAGCCGCAGTACGTTCCGATGCCGGTCGAGAAGCAGATCGCCATCATCTTCGCCGTCACGGCCGGCGCCCTCGACGAGGTCAAGGTCGAGGACATCAAACAGTGGGAGGTGGACTTCCATCGGTTCTTGGACGCCAAGCACGCCGAACTGCTGAGGGATATCAAGTCGAAGCGGGAACTCGATGAGGCGCTGACCGATCGGCTGCATGGCGCCATCAAAGAGTTCAGATCGCTCAAGTAGGCGCGAGATAGATGCCCAAACCTAGAGAACTGAGACGGCGCATCAAGTCGGTAGAGAATACGCGCCAGATCACCAAGACGATGGAAATGGTTGCCACGTCCAGGCTGAAGCGCGCGCAGCAGCGTGTGGTATCGGCACGGCCTTACGCCGCAGCGCTCACCGAGGTGCTGGGGAACCTCTACTCGCCTGACCTGACGGAGCGATTCCCGCTGCTGCGGCAGCCGGTTGGCAGGCCGTCGCGAGCCGCCGTGATCCTGATAACCAGCAACCGGGGATTGTGTGGTGCGTTCAATGGCAATCTCATCCGGATGGCGCGGGATCGGATTGCCGAGCTGGAGCAATCGGGCACACAGGTTGAGCTGCACTGTCTTGGCCGCAAGGGCATCCAGTACTTCAAGTACGTCGGTCGCCCGGCGGCGGTTGCCCGCGACGACATTGGCGATCGTCCGAATGCGAATCACGCCGTCGAGGTTATGGAGCCTTTGATGCGGCGGTTCGAGGTCGGTGACCTCGATTCCGTAGAGACCATTTTTGCGAAGTTCAACAGTCCTATTTCCACCCCTCCCGAGATTCTGTCGATCCTGCCCGTAGAGCCACAAGCGTCCGAAGGCAAAGGCGGCACCGCTGCCAACTTCATACTGCGTCCTTCGGCGGAGGAGATCGTTGGCGCGATACTGCCGCTCTACGTGCACAACGCTATGTACCGTGCTCTAGTCGAGACGGCAGCGTCCGAGCAGGGAGCACGGCGCACAGCAATGAAGAACGCGACCGACAACGCTGGCGAGATGATCGACAACCTCCGTCGCGTCTACAACCGAGCGCGCCAGGGCCAGATCACCCAGGAGATTGCGGAGATCGTGGGCGGCGCAGAGGCACTGAAGGGTTAAACACGAATGGCAGACAACATCGGAAGAATCGTACAGATAATCGGCCCGGTGATCGATGTGGAGTTCGAGCCGGAGAAGCTCCCGGAACTGTTGACAGCTCTCGAGGTCAAGAGTGACGGCAACGGCGGTCCGCCGATCCGAGTGATAGCCGAGGTGCAACAGCATATCGGCCGCAACCAGGTGCGTGCGGTCGCGATGAGCAGCACCGACGGACTGGTGAGGGGGATGCCCGCCCTGGATACGGGTGGCGCGATCACCATACCGGTGGGCGAACCGGCTCTAGGTCGGATCTTGAACGTGATCGGTGAGCCGGTCGACAACGGTCCGCCGATACCCGACGACGTGGAGCGCTGGCCCATTCACCGCGATCCGCCCGCGTTCACAGAACTCGAACCCAAGACCGAGGTGTTCGAGACCGGTGTGAAGGTGATCGATCTGATCGCGCCGTTCGTGAAGGGCGGCAAGATCGGTCTCTTCGGCGGCGCTGGCGTAGGGAAGACGGTCATCATCATGGAGTTGATTCATAACGTCGGTAAGGGGCACGGCGGTCGGTCGGTTTTCTGCGGCGTCGGCGAGCGCACGCGTGAGGGTAACGACCTCTACCTGGAGATGAAACAGAGCGGCGTGCTCGAGTCGGCTGCGCTCATCTACGGACAAATGAACGAGCCTCCTGGCGCTCGTCTCCGAGTCGGCCTGAGCGGGCTCACGGTCGCCGAATACTTCCGGGACCGAGAGGGTCAGGATGTGCTCGTGTTCATCGACAACATCTTCCGGTTCACGCAGGCCGGTTCTGAGGTATCGGCGCTGTTGGGTCGCATGCCGAGCGCCGCTGGGTATCAGCCCACCCTGGCGACCGAGATGGGTGACTTGCAGGAGCGGATCACGTCGACCAAGAAGGGCTCGATCACGTCTGTGCAGGCCATCTACGTGCCTGCCGACGACCTGACCGACCCGGCGCCGGCGGCGGCGTTCAGTCACCTGGATGCGACCGTGGTGCTGTCGCGTGCCTTGACCGAGATAGGCATCTATCCGGCGGTCGATCCGCTCGATTCCTCCAGCCGCATTCTGGATGCCCAGTACCTGGGCGACCGGCACTACAACGCGGCTGTACAGACGCAGCGAATTCTGCAACGCTACAAGGACCTGCAGGACATCATCGCGATCCTTGGCATGGACGAGTTGTCGGAGGAAGACAAACTGATAGTTGCCCGCGCCAGGCGCGTTCAGAAACTGTTATCTCAGCCCTTCAATGTGGCCGAGGAGTTTACGGGTACTCCCGGCAGATACGTGAAGCTCGACGATACGATTGAGGCTTTCGAGCGCGTGGTCGCAGGCGAGTTCGACAGCCTGCCGGAGCAGGCATTCTACATGGTTGGCGGGATCGAGGAGGTCATAGAGCAGGCACAGAAGTTGGATAGACGGTGATGCGCGTCACGATAATTTCTCCAGAAAAGTCCATCTTTGACGGCGAGTGTTCGGCCGTCGTGGCTCCGGCCTACGACGGTAAGGTGGGAATCCTGCCGCGACACGCGCCATTCATGACCCTGCTGGGTGACGGCAAGCTGACTGTACGACAGGACGGGTCGTCTTCGGTGTTTCGCGTGCGAGGGGGATTCCTGCAGGTCGCAGACAACGTGGTCAACGTCGTGACGGAGCATGCAGAGGGAGAGGACAATGAAGCGTAGCGCAGCCTTCGCCGCCGTATTGGTGTTCGGGATTGCGGGCTCGACCGCAGCCCAGACTACTGTGACGCCGTATTTCAATGCCCCATACCGTGCGTTCACCCAGCATGAGCTGGGCGGCACGATCAGCTTCTTGGACGGAGCCACCGCCTTTGAGGGTCTGTACGGTTTCGGAACCGGCCGGATCGACGTAGGCGTAAGAGGCGGATTGCTTGAGCCGGAAGGCCCAGGGGACGCAGAATTCGTAGCGGGTGTGCAGGGCCGCGGCATGTTCTTGTTGCACACCGACGCGTTTCCCCTCGACGGCTCATTTGTCGGTGGTCTCGGAACCCACGGCTTCGACCGCTGGTTTATCCCCGGCGGTGTGAGCTTCGGTCGCAGGCTCGATATCGAAGGCTCACAAGTCAGCATAATCCCTTATGGCCAACCCACGCTGATCATCGACTATTTCCCCGACCGCTTGGGCGATGATCTCGAACTGCAGTTCACTTTCGGCTTGGGCGCTGATGTGCGGGTGAGCGAGGTGCTCGACCTGCGGCTCGGCATTGCCCTGGGTGACATTGAGGGCGTCTCACTGAGCGCCGTCTGGGTGCGCTGAGCTTAACGGCCGAAGCGACCTAAGTACCTTACGGGTAACAGTTTAGTTGTCTGCTATTGACCGGCTCACTGGCGTGTTTTAGCTATGTGCAGCCTGGAGCAACAAGCGACTCTCGGGCGGACCGCCAAGTTACGCACGAGAACAAGTGTCTCACCTGTCCAGGAGTGGAACATGAAGAAACTGATCGGCGGAATCGCGTGTATCGTGCTCGCTCTCGGTCTGCTGGCCGGGCCGGTGCAAGCACAGCTTCACGGTAACACAGTGTATCCAGCTATTCAGGGCACCGGATTCACGATCCTCGGAGACTTCGGCCGGGGCCTGAACGACGATGCCTGGAAATCGAATTACTTCGGTGGCCGCGCCGAGCTTGGCCTCCCTATGGTGAGCTTTTGGGCGGGTGCTGGCCGAGTAAAGACTGACGACGAACTGGACCCCGGAGGCGAAGGGGAGATTGTGTTTGGAGGTGGGGCTGCCTTGAACATCGTACAGGGACCTATGGTACCGGTAACGGTGTCCATCGCAGCCGGCGTCGGCTTCCTCAGTGAAGAGGGTTATGGCAGCAGCCTGTTCGTTCCGGCGGGCGTGGTGCTGGCGATCAACGTTCCCAGCCCTACGGTCGACGTGAAGCCGTGGATCATGCCGCGCATTGAGCTCGAGAGCTTCAGTCCCGACGTGGGAGAATCTTCGAGCGAAGTCGGATTTGGCGTCTCAGGTGGATTGAACGTAACCCTACCCAACGGATTCGGCTTCCACGCGTCTGGCGATTGGAGGAAGATCGAGGACTTCAAGCCGATCTACCTCAATGCCGGCGTGCATTACACCGTCGCGATACCGAGTCTCGGTCCGCCAATCATCTAGCCACAATCTGCTAATGAAGTTAGAGCGGGGCGCCCTTGTGACGCCCCGCTTCTCTTTGGTGGCCAACCCGGATGCGGCTCTATGTGCCGGACCCGCTCATGATCTCAATCAGTGCTTGTGCCGTCAGGCTGGCGGCCCCCTGTTGGATCGTGCGGCGAGCCCGCAGACCGGTCTCGATTCGGCGAGTGGGAGACTCCAGCCATTCCTGCCATTGGGCAGTAAGTCCCTCGGCGGGAGCAGTTTGGGGCAGCGCAACTGCTCCTCCCTGCTGAAGTAACCGTTGTGCGTCGGCGGATGATTCATGCTCCGGGCCCACGATGACTGGTAGCGCATAGCAGGCAGGCTCGATCGTCGCATGGAGCTGTCCGCTCTTGAACCCGCCTCCTACATAGGCCATGTCCGCGTGGGTGTACACATCAGCCAGGACACCGAGCTGAGCGGCTATGATGCAAGAGGCATCTTGCTGGAGGGCTTTCCCCCTCCACAGGCTGATCTCGACGCCACAGCGTTCAGCCTGCGCCACTAGGGTCGCCAGGTTCCGCTCCGTCGGTTCGTGCGGCACGAGCACCAGACCTGCCGACGGATGAGAGCGCCATAGCCGCGCGAACGCCGTCAGCAACACGCGACAATCTCTGCGGTGGACACTGCCCGCTACCAGCACCACCCTGTGTCGAGACCAATCACCCAACGCCTTAACCCGCTTCAGTTGCGGAATGCGCTCAGCGATCTGATCGTGTCGGGGGTCACCGGTGACCATCACGGTGTCGCGTGATGCGCCCAGGCTAATCCACCGGTCTGCATCGGCCTGCGAAGCCGCCCCTATCCAGTTGAGATTGCGGTGTAAGGACCGAAGTATCGATCGTGCTGGCCAGCGGAGCCTCTTGCTGGATGGTCTTACTGTGGCTCCGACCACCGTCACGGGGGTTCCCGCGATTCGAGCCTGAGCAACCAGGTCCGGCCAGAGATCTCCGCGAGAGAAGACCAGCAGGCTCGGGCGCAGCGCTCGAAGGACACGGTTCACTTGATGGGACTCGTCTAGCGGGACGAAATCGGCTCGGTCCGCAGCGAACCTAGCTGGCCAGGCCGCCGCAGATGGGGATGAGTAGGTGTGCACAACTTGCAACTGGCGAATAGCGACGCGGAGCCGCCTCACCACGGGCTCTGCTGTGAGTCCCTCTCCCACCGAGGCTCCGTGAACCCAAACCAGGGGCCGGTTCGTACGCTCTCTTGAGGCCCACTCACACCATCGCGTGGCGGCAGCTTTGCGACCGACGATGCTCTCGGCAAGCTTCCCGGTTGGAACGGGCACACGGTGCGCCAACCTCGCAGCGATGCGATAGGCCAGGGGAACCATGACCATGAATGTGCTAGCTTTGAAATCATGTCGCCACGAGACTACTGGATAGCCAGCAGGCAGGCCCGCTACAGCGTGCTGTTCGCCGCACCGCTGTTGCTGCTCTACGAGTTCCTTGCCGCATCGGTGTCGGGCTCGGCGTTCGCCGGGGTGCGCAATGGTGCGGACGTGCTGCTCAAGACCCTGTTCGTGTCGTTGGGGGGTAGAACCGGGCTGTTTGCGTTCGGCGTGCTGCTCTTGGCTGTTGGAACGGCTGTCGTGATACGCGATTTCCGACGGCATCCCGGCCGCCTGCAACCCCGTGTATTCGGGGCGATGTGCGCAGAGAGTCTGGTCTACGCCGCGCTGCTCGGCACTGTGGTGTCGCTCCTCACCGCCTGGCTGCTTCAGGGTCCGCTGTACGTTGTTCAGGGGCCGATCACTTCGCAGATGACCCTCGGGACTCAACTCGTTGTCTCCTTGGGTGCGGGTCTCTACGAGGAGTTGTTGTTCAGGGTCATACTGGTGGCGGCCTTGATGGCCCTGGGTCTAAGACTTGGCTGGCGCAAGCCGGTGTCCATCGGTGTTGCAGTCGTCGGGAGCGCTTTGATATTCAGCGGTTTTCACTACGTTGGCCCGCTAGGCGACCAATTCACAGTCTCCTCGTTCACATTCAGAGCGATCGCCGGGCTGTTGTTGAGTGGCTTGTATGTGGCGAGGGGCTTCGGGATCGTGGCCTGGACCCACGCTCTCTACGATGTCGGCGTGACCCTAGCGGGAACGGCGTAGGGGAGCGGATACCGCCCTCTACCGCCCTCTACCGGCCTCCAGTCTTCACCACAAACAGGGAGTCCAACACCGACCTCCAGACGTCCATCGGCTGTGCGCCGGCAATCACCCCCTGGTCCACGATGAACGATGGAGTACGACGGACACCTTGCCGAGCGACCGCCTCTGCCTCGGCTTGCACGATCCATCGGACTGCGCCGGTGTCGAGGCAGACCGACAAGGCATCGCGGTCAAGGCTGGCTGAGTCCGCTAGAGCCAGGAACACTTCGACGGGATCGCTCACCTCACCCCACGTCCGCTGATTCCTGAATAGCAGGTCGTGAACTGGCCAGAATCTGTCCTGTTTCGCTGCGCACATGGCGAATTCATGGGCGGCGGCCGCGTTCTCGTGGAGTTCGATCAAGGGGAGGTTCACGAAAATGAGCTGCGCTTTTCCCGTCTGGATGTACTCCAGCTCCAGCTGAGGCATGACGTCCATTGCGAAGGCCCTGCAGTAAAAGCACTGGAAGTCACTTGCCTCGTAGATCTTGATGGGGGCGGCTGGGTCACCCTTGGTGCGCTGGTCGATCAGCGGATCCGCCTGCTGGCTCGAGGCAGGCCCGGCCGTCGCCAATGCCAGTAGAGCCAGTGCTGGCGCGAGCCCGTTCAATGACGCCATCGCCGTGAGCCGGTTCTCTCGGAAAGAGGCACTCGAGCCGGCCCAAACGGGCTGACCACGATCGGCACGTTCCAGTAGCGCTCCACGAAGGGATTCTCCAGCTCGGGCAGCCGGGCCACGAGCCACCAGGGTCCTGCCGCCAGCTCCAGATCGAGGTGGCCGTGCTCGTCCGTTGCCCCGACCAAGACAGAGCGTCCTGACATAGCCACGGCGCTGTCGGACAAGCGCGGGAAATCACCATACGCAGAACGCTCCCACACTCGCAGCGAGTCAGCCGCAGCCGTCGCTCGACGAGCTAGCTCGCGGTCCTCACCAACCTGCGCCCTGAACTCCGCATCGCGCTCGACTGCTCTCTGCGCCAGCCTACGGTACTGCTGTCGCAGCCGCTCGTAACGGGTGGCATAGCCGGGTGAGTCCGGAGCAACGCGGTTCAACGAGTCGGCCAGGCTGCTCACGCTATCTCGCGTGTATCGCCACGCTGCCCCGATTTCGTGCAGTTGCGCGGCCTCGGGTCGGCGGTACGCCAGCATCTCCGATTCCAGCTCGGGGAAGGCTGGCCGCGCGTTAGGACTGGCTGCTGCCAGCGAGTCGAGCATGCGATCCGGGTCGAAAGGCAAAGCGGTGACCTCGAGATCTGTGATCGATCCGCCCTCCTCAGAAAACGCAAAGACCTGTACGTGAGTATCGGTCTGAGAACACCCCCCCGCTGTGAGAAGTAGGGAAACCGCCGCGGGCGTCAGGCGCAGCATGTCATTAGCTCTGAGCATAGTTATCAAATTGAACAACCCCGGGGCTGAGTCCCGGGGTTCCTGATCCTTGAGCGACCTAAGATGTGTTGATTACGCTCAGTCGATGATCGCCTTTGGCAGAATGTACTTCGACGGGTTCACTGGCTTCCCGCGCTCCAAGACCTCGTAGTGAAGGTGTGGTGCTGTAGCGATACCGCTACTACCCACCTCCGCGATCGTGTCGCCGCGCTTCACCCTCTGCCCTATGTGAGCCACGGCACGAGAGCAGTGTGCATATCGGGTTACCAGGCCCTGTCCATGATTGATCACCACCATCAACCCGTAGCCGCCGTTGTTGAACACGTTGACCACCGTTCCGTCGGCGGCGGCGATTATCGGTGTACCAGTTGGAGCGGCGATGTCGATCCCCGGGTGAGGCAGCTCCTCGTGGAAGATGGGATGCATCCGCCGTTCATTCCACCCGCTCGTCCGCCAACCCTGGGCGGGCAGTATCGACGGATAGTGTAAGAGACGGTCAACGCGTGTGCCCAGGCTATCGAACGCTATGTCGTATGAGCTGGCCAGTAGATTGGCGCGGCGTACGTACGTTTCCAGATTGTCCAGCAGCTCCAGCACTCGTCTTCCGGTGGCACCTTCGGAGAGGATCTGCTCTTTCTCAGTCCAAGGGCCACGCGGTCCACCGATACCGGCCAACTGCACATCGGGATCGACTGGCACTAGGCCGGCGAGCAGCCGCACTTCACGATCCCGTACCACCATCGTGTCGATTGCTTGGCTGATCGTGGACATCATCTGCTGCGAGCGCGAGAGCTCTTCGGCCAGCAGTTCGTTGCGACGCTCGAGCCTGTCGAGTCGCTGGAGGGCTACGGCCTTGGAGACTGCGAGATAGCCAAGGCCTACTGCTGAGAGGATCAGGGCCAGAGCTGCGCCGGAGGCGATCTTAACGAGGAGGGTAGAAACACCAACGGACCTGGATTCGCCAACTCCGGGTGGTACAACCACAATTGTCCAGTGCCGACGTGCCATTTCAGGATTCCCCTCCACAACGCTGGCCAGCCTTGGTACTACTCGGCTCTTGCGAACCTAGGTTGTAATCCCCGCCGGCTCTGTGACCTCCCTCACTCCTCTGATGTAAGGTCACACACGCCGCATCTGGGGACCTGCCACGGGCCGTGGCCAAGTGGCGGCCGGGGAAAAGTTGACGTCTGGTCCACACCCTGTCAAGCCGGATGAGCGGCGAAAATCGCCGCTGCAATCCATTATGAAGCAACGACTTAGGAGACCGCTCAGTCCTTAGGGAAAAGCGGCTTCAGTTTGGAGACTGTCTTACCGGCGGTTGGCGGCGTTAAGAGAGCCTCCCAGGTTGCATCGGCGACGCCTGTCGAGTGGCCCAGCGCCTCCCAGACCAACTGTGCTTTGCCGGGCATGAACGGCGCTGCCATCAGAGTGATTCGGCACAAGGCGCGTGCCAGGGCGGCAAGGGCTATCTTGAGTTCTTCCGATCTGCCTTGCTTGGCAAGCGTCCACGGGGCCTGCTCCTCGACGAACTGATTGGCCCGAGAGACCAGCTTCCAGGCGGCAGTGCCGCCGTCGTGTATGAGGTTAGCGTCCATGGCCTCGCGGTACTCAACGATCGCATCATCACCGGCCCTATCCAACTCCGTCACCGTCCCTGTGTTGGGGACTCCGCCTTCGACATAGCGGGTGATCATGGCCAAGATTCGGCTCGCCAGGTTGCCGTACCCATCGGCCAGTTCGGACATGTATCGCGTGTCAAACCGTTCCCAAGAGAAGTTCCCATCAGCGTCCCAGGGGACCTCGCGCAACAGGAAGTAGCGCAACGCATCGGGACCGTGTCTGTCGAGCGCGTCGCGCAGAGTCAGGGTTACTCCAGCGCTCTTCGAGAAGCGGGACTCCGATATCTTTACCCAACCGTGACACCATATGCCTCCTGGTACAGGTAGGTCGGCGGCCATTAGCATGGCGGGCCAGAAAGCGGCGTGGAATCGCAGTATGTCTGGTCCAATCACGTGCAAGTCAGCTGGCCACATCGAGTCATATCCGGCATCGGGGAAACCAGTCGCCGACAGATAGTTGATCAGGGCTTCGAACCACACGTAGACGGTGTGAGCTTCGTCCCCGGGCCAGGTTATGCCCCACGGCACGTTCGCCCTACTTGCTGACATTGCGTAATCCGCGTCCCACTCTGCGACGACGTTCCGGATCTCGCGCAGCTTGGCCCTCGGTCTTACGAAGTCGTTGTCATCGTCTCTCGGCTCGTAGTACTCGAGAAGCTGCTGTTTGAACGCCCCCGCCTTGAAGAAAAGGTTGGGTTCTTCCACCCACTTGATTTCTCGTGTCGGGTGCTCGGGGCATTTCCCGTCATCGAGGTCCTTCTCTAGCTTGAACGCCTCGCATCCAACGCAGTAGTAGCCACTGTAGACGCCCGGCTCCACGTAGCCTGCGTCCTGGATGCGGTGCCATAGGGCGGTCACCGTTCGCTTGTGGCGTTCTTCGGTTGTCCGAATGAAATCAGTATGGCTGATCGACAGCTCTTGCCAAGCCGCGACAAATTTCTCCGCAATTCCATCAACCCAGCTCTGCGGATCGGTACCTTGCTCTTCAGCTGCCTGTGCCACCTTCCACCCGTGTTCGTCCATACCGATGACGAAGTACACCTGTTGTCCGCGTAGGCGGCGATATCGGGCTATGCAGTCGGCACCGATCTTCTCGAACGCATGCCCCATGTGTGGCTCGCCGTTGGAGTAGTCGATTGCCGTGGTGATGTAGAACTTGTCGCCCACTTCTATTCCCCCTCCGAATCCGGGCGGCCCTGTTCCGGTGGCTGTTTTCCACCGCGGTTACGCCGCCTTCTGCGGCGCTTACGTCGACGCCGTTTGCCAGGGGTGACCGCGTCCGCGGCTTGTTCAGGTGTGATCTTTGCCGCCGCTTCATCGAACGTAACCAGCGTCGACGGCGGTTTAGGTGGCTCCTCCCCCATGACTGGCCCCGCGGCTTCCACCTCTTGTTTCAGGTCGGACAGACCGATGCTGCGTGCGGTCCCGTCACTATCCTTGAGCAAGACAATTTCGCGGAAGATGTCGACAGCAAGGACTGTCTCGCGCCCAACGCCAGTGTGTACGGTGCGGCCCTCTTTGGGAAACCGCTTTCGGCTGGTTACGTAGAAGTCATGCTCGTATCGCAGACAACATAGCAGGCGCCCACATCCGCCTGATATCTGCGACGGGTTGAGAGACAACCGTTGGTCCTTGGCCAGCGAGAGGCTTACGGGCTTGAGTTCTGGAAGCCACGAGGAGCAGCAGTATTGCCTTCCGCACCGGCCCAGCCCGTCCAGGCGCCTCGCCTCGTCGCGGGCGCCGATCTGCCGTAGCTCGATTCTGGTGCGGAACAGCCCGGCCAAGTCACGCACCAAGGCCCTGAAATCGACGCGTTTCTCAGCCGTGAAATAAACCGTGAGCTTCCGCCGATCCCACTGCCACTCCGCATCCGTGACCTTCATGTCCAGTTCGTGCGCTGCTACTCGCTCGATCACGGTGCGGCGCACGTCGTCCTCTGCCTTACGGAGTTCGTCGATCAGGTGAGCGTCTTCAGGGGTGGCGGGCCGTAACACCTTCCCCTGCGTTTCATTCGGGGAGGTTTGTGGGCACACTTCGCATCCTACGCCACAACGCCGTTCCGCCGCTTCGCCTACGGCGGAGATTCGACCGAGGTCACGGCCTCTTTCGACCTCAACAACGACCGGATTGCCCACCGCCGGGCTCGTGTCGTCTTCCCAAGAAAAGAACGCCTTACGGTTTCCCTTGAACCGGACCTCCACTAACTCCGGCAAGTCAGGCCTCTCGGTAGCGGCCCATGTTGAGGTACTTGTCGGTACGGGTGCGCACCAGCTTGTCTGGCTTCAGCTTCACCAGCTCGCCGATGTGTCTGGCGAGTGCCTCCTCTAGAGCGGTAGCTGCGCCGTCAGGGTCGGCGTGGGCGCCGCCGGGCGGCTCTGACACGATCTCGTCGATCAAGCCGAGACGCTTCAGATCTTGGCTAGTGAGCTTTAGAGACTCCGCTGCTCTGTCAGCGAGCGCGGCGTCTTTCCAGAGGATTGCCGCACAGCCCTCCGGTGAGATGACGGAGTAGATGGAATTCTCCATCATCAGTACTCTGTCAGCCAAACCCAGTGCCAGCGCCCCGCCGGACCCTCCTTCTCCTATGACCACCGCGACGAGTGGTGTGCGCAGCCCTGCCATCACCTCGAGGTTACGGGCGATTGCCTCGGCTTGACCTCTCTCCTCTGCGCCCAAACCGGGATACGCTCCCATGGTGTCGATAAGCGTGATGACAGGAGCCTGAAAACGCTCCGCCATGTACATGAGACGCAGTGCTTTGCGGTATCCCTCTGGATGCGCCATACCGAAGTTGCGCTTGAGGTTCTCCTTCGTGTCGCGACCCCTCTGCTGTCCAATTACTACGACGGGACGGTCACGTAACCGGGCCCAACCTGCCACGATAGCCTGATCGTCGCGGAACAGGCGGTCGCCGCGAAGTTCGACGAAGTCAGTGAATGCAGCTTCGATGTAGTCGAGGCTGCCGGGTCGCAGCGGGTGCCGCGCTACTTGGACTCGCTGAATCGGACTCAGGTGCCGGTAGATGTCGCGCCGCAGGTCTTCAAGCTTCACCTCAAGAGGCTCGATCTCTTGCTCCACGTCGAGTTGGCGATCTGCGGCAAGACGCTTGAGATGCGCGATCTGTCGCTCTAGCTCAACGATCGGTTTCTCGAAGTCAGGATGTTGTGTCTTTGCCACTCAACCTCATCTCGCTTTCACTAACCGGACTTGCTCC
Source organism: Gemmatimonadota bacterium (assembly GCA_039589275.1). Lineage (GTDB taxonomy): Bacteria > Gemmatimonadota > Gemmatimonadetes > Gemmatimonadales > GWC2-71-9. Next base: position 21,741 of record JBDHHP010000026.1, read on the forward strand.
GGTCCCACGAGCTCTCTCAACGCTCTCAGGAGATCACCGTTCAGTTGTACCCGTAGGCTCTTTGAGCGAAACCGCTCAACGCCGTTGGAGCCAGAACTCCATTCGACGAATATCGGCGCCCTGCCGGGGTGAGCGGAACACAGTGCGAGGACACCCCTTGCCGCCTCAAGATCAGAGTGGAGTTCGTTGTCCCACATCAGCTCGACTCCGATCGTCCCCGCGTCTCGCAGCTGATCCAGAGGCTCTGCGTCCTCCACGATGAACGGCGCTCGGTCCTCGCCGCGGTCCCGCGAGCTGTACGTTCCCGTCAGCAACAGCGCTGCGTCGGGCACGATCACGTCAGATAGCCTGCTCCAGGTGTCCGGAAAAACTAACGCCTCGGCCGTGCCGTGAAAGTCCTCCAGCGTCAATCGCGCGTATTCCGATCCGGTCTTCCTACTAACCTTGCGCTTAACGGAGGTGACAACTACCGCCGTGCTCACCTGATGCTCGCTCCATGTACCGAGGGTTGCAGTGGTGCGAGTACTCAACAGCTTTGCCTCTTCCTTGAAACGCTCGAGTGGATGACCGGAGATAAAAAATCCAATCACTTCCTTTTCTCGCGTTAGACGCTCCGCTTCTGACCAAGGTTCGAGGGGTGGCAAAGTTTGCGCAGCCGTTGGAGGTCGTTCGGCGGCATCCTCGCCAAACAGGCTGACCTGACCTGCCTCCAGCTCGGCCTGGCGAACCTGTGCCTCTGATAGAGCCGTGTCTACCACAGCTGCAAGCTGCGATCGATGTCCGCCAAGATTGTCGAGTGCGCCAGCAGCAATGAGCGATTCGATCACTCTCTTGTTGCAGACGCGCAGATCTACACGTTCACATAGACCGGACAGAGAATCGAACGGCCCACCCTCCTCGCGGGCCGATATGATCGACTCAATTGCCGAACGGCCAACATTGCGAATCGCGCCGAGCCCGAAGCGGATCTGGTTGGGTCCGGTCACTGTGAATTTCCAACCGGACTCGTTGACTGAAGGCGGTAGTACTTCTATACCCATCTCGCGCGCCTCGTTGATGTACGACACCACCTTGGCCGTGTCGCCGATCTCCGAAGAAAGCAAAGCCGCCATGAACTCGGCGGGGTAGTATGCCTTGAGCCACGCAGTCTGAAAAGAGATGATGCTGTAGGCTACGGAATGTGATTTGTTGAAACCGTAGCGGCCAAACGTCTGAATTTGGGCAGCGATGTCCTCGATTACGGACCTCTCATGACCTCGCTCCACACAACGCTCTATGAAGTGCTTCAGCTCATGCTCAATCAGCTCGGCGTCCTTCTTACCCACTGCCTTACGAAGCACGTCTGCCTCTGCCAGTGTGAAGCCTGCGAGCACATTCGCGATGCGCATCACTTGTTCCTGATACAGGATCACTCCGTACGTCGGCTCCAGTACCTCGCGCAAATCAGGGTGCGGGAAGCTCACCTCCTCTTGCCCCCGCTTGCGACGTATGTAGACCAAGTGCATGCCGGAATCGAGCGGTCCGGGTCGCACAAGCGCGTTAGTCGCTACTAGGTCATCGAACCTGTCGGCCGCCAGCTGGTGCAGCATGTCCGTGCCAAGCGGCGACTCGAATTGGAACACGCCTCCTGTGTGGCCAGCCCGCAGCATTGCATATACATCGGGGTCGTCCAGATCGACTTGGTTGAAGTCGATCTCCGTATTGTGCCGCTGCCCGACCATGACTGTTGCGTCGTGGATGACGGTCAGGGTTCTGAGCCCGAGGAAATCCATCTTCAACATGCCGATCTTCTCAAGACCGATCATGTCGAACTGGGTAATACGAGTCTCCTCGCCAGCTCCACCTGCCGTAGCCCCGCGTTGCGGAGGCGTGCAGACCGGCACGTAATCCTCGAGTGGGCCGGGTGCGATCACGACGCCGGCTGCGTGGACCGATGCGTGCCGTGACAGCCCCTCGATGCGTTGTGCGAGATCCACCAGGCGTCCGATGGTCGGGTCCTGCTCGATCAACTGGGCGAGTTCCGGCACCTTCGCGGCCGCGTCCGCAACGGATAGGGAGTATGCTGGACCCGTTGGAATCAGCTTGGCGATCCGATCCGTGTCTGCCGGACTCACTCTAAGCACCCGGGCTATATCGCGTACGGCAGCGCGAGCCTTCAGCGTTCCGAAAGTGATTATCTGTCCGACGCTCTCTCTTCCGTATCGCTCACGGACGTAGTCGATGACCTCCCCTCTGCGCTCGAAACAGAAATCGACGTCGATGTCTGGCATCGACACCCGCTCCGGGTTTAAGAACCGTTCAAATAGCAGATCGAAGCGAAGCGGGTCCACGTCGGTGATGAGTAGTGCATAGGCCACCAAAGACCCTGCTGCGGACCCACGCCCCGGTCCCACCGGGATTCCCATCTCCCGTGCTGCTCGAATGAAGTCCTGCACGATGAGGAAATAGCCCGAATACCCCAGTCGGGTGATCGTGTCCAGCTCGTATTCCAGTCGCTCTCGGGCCGGGTTTGGCAGCGGCGAACCGTACCGCCCTTCGGCCCCCTTGACCGCAAGCTCCACGAGCAACGCGTCCTCGGTCTTGCTCGAATCATCGCGTGGGAACTCGGGTACGAAGTAGCGCTTCTCGAAGTCGAACTCGCACAGATTGGCCACGTGCTGAGTGTTGTCGAGAATCTCGGGGTGGTCGGGGAAGAGCTCCGCCATTTCGGTAGGCGATTTGACGTAGCTCTCCTGTCCGTAGAACCTGAAGCGATTAGGATCGTCCAGATCCTTGCCCGTCCCGATGGCTAGCATGCAGTCATGAGCTTCGTGATCAGCACGCTCCAGGTAGTGTGCGTCATTGGTAGCGACGACAGGCAGACCCAAGTCGGTGGCGAGCTTCAACATGCCCTCTTTGACAACACGCTCGTCGTCGATGCCGTGATCCTGCACTTCGAGCCAGAAACCGTTGCGGCCGAACGTCTTGCTGAACCACTCGGCTGACTGCTTTGCTGCGTCGTAGTCGTTCCGCCTGAGCCACAGTGAGATTTCGCCCGAGAGGCAGGCAGCCAGTCCGACCACACCTTCGCTGTGTTGCCTCAGGACTTCCTTATCGATCCTTGGACGCCGGTAGTAGCCTTCCGTGAAACCGATCGAGGACAGCTTTACGAGGTTTCTGTACCCGTCCCGGTTTCGGGCCAAGAGCACCAGGTGGGAGTATTGAGCCGGGGCGTCGGGCGGCTTCTCCCTCTGATGGCGCGACCCAAAGGCGACATACGCCTCGAAACCGAGAATTGGCCTGATCCCGGCCTTCTTTGCCTCCTCGTAAAACCGCCATGCAGCATGGAGATTCCCGTGGTCCGTGATCGCCAGGCTATCCATGCCCAGCTTCACCGCCCTCTCGACCAGGTCAGGGATGCGGTTGGCTCCGTCGAGTAGCGAGTACTCGGAATGGGTGTGTAGGTGGACGAAGCTCATTATTGAGAAGGGCCCAGCAACCCTCGGGCAACTGGGCCGGGTTTATCGGATACCCCGGTCGGCCCGCTACTCCCCCGAACCAGCTGGCCCAGCGTGGAGAAGCGGCTCTGCCTGGAGGTAAGCTATCGGGGTCGTCCGACATTGTCAAAACGGTTGAAAACGCCGTATGTTGCGGTAGTTTCGTAGGTTACGAGACCAAGTGCGGGTGCGATTCGTGCGCCACAAGGAGCTAGCGGCAAGGTGAGTTCGGTGACGTTTGCGACGACACGAATCCACATGGAACGTTCCGAGCCGCGAGTGGTATGCTCCGTCGGCCAACCTTTCGGAGGATATGTTGATCTTGAGTAGGCGCATTAGGCTGCTGTACTTCGCGGCGAGTTTGGGTCTAATTGCTTGCGGCGGTGATGGAATAGACCTTCCCGAGCCGGCTCGGATGGAGAAGATCGGGAACGGAGACGGGCAGCGAGCTACCGCAGGAAACCGACTGGAGTGGCCCCTATCGGTGCGAATCACCGCGTCGGACGGCAATGGTGTTCCAAGAGCCAGTGTGCGGTGGGTGGTGGTGCAGGGTGACGGTGCTGCGCTTTCGGACTCCCTCACGGTCACGGATGGTACTGGCGTCGCTCACGCCTTTCTGACGCTCGGTCCTACAGCCGGCGAATACGGTGTACAGGCATCTTTGGTGGTGAAGCCCGATGCCGTGGTAACGTTCGACGTGACTGCGGTGCCGGCTCCCGCACTGACACAGGTGAGTCCGGACTCCTTCTCGTCCGGCGACGAACTGTTGCTCCGGGGGTCGTTCTTGAGCGACTCCGTCGAGGTCCTGGTTGGCGGCAAACGGGCTGAGGTGAATCAGGTCTCGCTATCGGGCCAGGGCATGACGGTGATTGCGCCGCGCTGCCTGATGCCCGGTCCGGTAGAGATCGTCGCCCGTGTGGGCATAGCAAATTCGAGCCCGTTGATTGGTACTTACGAGACGAGCTCTCAGCCTCTTAACTTGGCGCCTGGAGAATACCTGTCGATTGAGCCCGAGGCACTCACTGGCTGCGCCGCTTTCGGGGCGGCCGTCGGCCAGTTCGGACCCGAAGAACGCGAGTACCTGATGGCGGTGCATTCGGTCACGGACCGTTGGGGAGAGGTGCTGGGATTCCGTTTCACTGGAGACACCGGAGCAACCCCTCTTACCCTGGCGGCACCGGCTGCACGAGAGCGCACTGTGGCGCAGCGATTCCATGACCGCTTGCGGCAGATCGAGGCCGACTTGGCTCAACTCCCGCGAGAACCGTGGGAGAACGACGGTCCTGTGTTGGCCTCGGCTTTGGCGGGGGTCGAACTCGGGGACCGGCGCTCATTCAGGGTCTGCGACAAGATCACCTGCAACAGTGCGGAGGACTTCGCTACGGTGACGGCGGTGGTCAGATACGTGGGCAATCATGCGCTGATCTATGAGGATTTGGAAACGCCGGCAGGCGGCTTCACGAGTGCTGACTACGCGGAAGTTGGCCAGCTGTTCGACGAGGAGTTGTACGAGGTGACTACTCGGGCTTTTGGGTCGGAGTCAGACGTCGATCTGGACGGGCGCCTCAACATACTCCTCACTCCTGTGGTAAACGGACTCACCGAGGAAGCCGAATGCGAGGTTTCTTTCATAACGGGTTTCTTCTTTCCCATCGATATCGATCCCGTATACGTACAAGACGAGCGCTCCAACCAAGCTGAGATCTTCTACTCCATGGTGCCTGATCCCACCGGGTCAGTCACTTGTGAGCACAGTATTGATAGGGTGAAGCGGCTGGTCCCAGTCACGTTTGTTCACGAGTTGCAGCACATGATCAACTTCTCGCAGCACGTCATCGTGCGGGCTGGCAACTCGGAGCGCACCTGGCTCAACGAGGCGATGTCACACCTGTCGGAGGAACTCTCTGCCCTGCACTTCGAGGCGCAGGGAGACGAGACGCGGTTCACCCGTTTCGCCATCAACAACTTGTTCAACGCCTACGAGTACTTGAAGGATCCCGAGCAGTACTTCCTGATGTACCAGGTGGGCAGCGGGACGATTGAGGAGAGAGGTGCGGCCTGGTTGTTCCTGCGCTGGACCGTGGACAAATACGGCGATGATACTCTGCGTCGCTTGTCGGAGTCGTCGCTAGTGGGGACCGCGAACGTAGAGATGGTGATCGGCGATCCGATGAGCGCCATCTTGGCGGACTGGTTCCTGTCCAACTACGTGTCTGATAACCCTCGGATGGCTCAAATACCCGAGAGGTTGAGCTATGAAAGCTGGGACTTCTGGTCGCTTTACCCTTCGCTTGCCGAGCAGGATCCAGACTTGTTCGAGCGGCCATTCCCGATCGAGCCGCTCGAGTTCTCCGGCGGAGCCTTCGACGTGAGCGGCATGATGCGGTCGGGGTCAGGTGCGTACTTTCTGGTGCGCCAGGCCGCGGGCGGACAGGGATTCAGCGTTGATCTCCTGGACGGATCGGGTAATCCCCTGTCTGGCGATGCAGGGCCGAGGCTATCTGTGATCCGCCTGCGCTAGATGGCTAACATGCGGGTAGACGGGCTCGCGCCTCTGCGTGCCACTCTGCTGCTCGTTATGGCAACACAAGTGCCGACTGACGTTGCCACGGCCCAAGTATCGGATTCCACGGCGCCTCTGATCTTCTCGGTGCCGCTGTCGACTCGAAGCGCGGGACTAAACGACGCGGGCGCCGCCATCGTGGGCCACGCCGGAGCACTATTCAGCAATCCCGCCGCCATCGCAACGGTGCGATACATCAGCCTAGAGGGCAGCTACCGTAGCCTGCGCGACGATTCCTATGTCACGGCGGGCACTCTCGCCTGGCGCATTCGCCAGTTCGATCTGGGGCTGGGAATGGGATACCTGGACTACGGCAGCAATCCGCGTCGATACGGTGTCGCCGGCGTGCCCAACCTGTCGAACACGCGCGAGTTCACGTCGCTGGGCTCCTTGGTGTATCGCTATGGCGTCATCGCGTTAGGTGGTACGGTCAAGTACTTCAGTCGTGCAATCGACGACACGAAGGATAGGGCACTGACCTTCGACGGCGGGATCGCGATCGCGTTCTTCGATATCATGGCGTTTGGATTCTCTCTGCAGAACATAGGAGGGAACTGGCGCGATGAGTCGGAGATAGTGATACCGCAGCTCAAGCGGTTAGGCTTCACAATGAACTACGTGGATCCGCAAGAGACCTTCCGACTGATGTCGACGCTCGAAATCCAATGGCCTGAGCGACGCGAGGCAAGACTCATACTCGGTTTGGAAGGCGGAATAGTGGTCAGCGGAGTCGGCCTCATTGGTCGCGGAGCCTATGGTGGTCAGCCGTCTGAGCTGGACTTGCCCCAGTTCAGCTATGGTGGGAGCGTCGCCATCGACCGACTGGCTCTCGATTACTCCTACAGCGCCGCCGATCATCTCGCTGAACCGGTGCACATGTTTGGACTACGGCTCACGCTGTGACCGGAGTTCGCAACCTCAAGCGTGAAGAAGACCCGATGACACAACTAGACGATTTCGTTGACGTAGAGAAGGAACGCATGCTGCAGGAGCTGAAGGAGCTGCTCCGCATACCCAGTGTGTCGACAGATCCCTCGCACAATGGCGACTGTCGCAAGGCTGCAGAGTGGATGGTGCAACACTTGAAGTCTCTTGGCTGTCCTAAGGCTGAGCTGCTGGCCAGCGACGACCATCCCGTGGTGCATGCCGAGGGCCCCGAGGTACCAGGAAAGCCGACTGTAATCGTCTACGGCCACTACGATGTGCAGCCACCCGATCCCTTGGACTTGTGGGAGTCGCCTCCGTTTGAACCGACCGTACGTGATGGCAACCTGTACGCCCGCGGGGCTACGGATGACAAGGGGCAGGTCTTCTCTATCGTGAAAGCTTTTGAGGCAGTGAGTCGTGACGGTAAGCCGCCGGTCAACGTGCGGTTCCTGGTCGAGGGGCAGGAGGAGACCGGTAGCGACGTGCTGTGGGGGCTGCTGGACAAACAGCCAGCTCTCACCAAGGGTGATGCAGTCCTCGTGTCAGACACACCGTACTTCGCACCCGGTTGGCCGGCCGTGGAAGCCGGCCTTCGCGGGATCTGCTATGGTGAAATCACCGTGAGGACGTTAAAGGGAGATCTGCATTCCGGTCTCTACGGTGGGGTGGCACCGAACGCTCACGAGACGCTGGTGCGGATCTTGAGTCAGCTCAAATCCTCGAGCGGCAGAATCAAAATCCAGGGGCTCTACGAGGCGGTCAAACGGCCTTCCAAGGCCGAGCGAAAAGCGTGGAGCAAGCTCCCCTTCAAGGAACGGCAGTTCATGCGCGATGAGGTGGGTGCCAAGGCACTGACAGGCCTCACGAGCTTCTCTGTTTTCGAGCGACTCTGGGCTCTGCCGACATTCGAGATTCACGGAATAACAGGAGGTTTCACGGGAGAGGGGGCCAAGACCGTGATCCCTGCCGTGGCCACGGCGAAGGTGAGCTTGCGGCTAGTGCCGAATCAGCGTGAGAAGGAAGTGAGGCGGCAGCTTAAGAAGGCTGTCAAATACCTCGCACCTGAATATGCTGATGCATCAACAAGCTTCATTCACGGGGCCGATCCCGTGTTGGTCGATGTGTCCGGTCCGGCTGTCAAGAAGATCAACCGGGCGTTCGAGGAAGTGGACGGCCGCGAGGCGGTGCCGATACGGTCTGGAGGCTCGATTCCAGTTGTGGCGGCACTGGGCAAGAAGAAAGCACCAGTGATACTCAGCGGCATCGGACTGCCCGACGACCAGCTACACGCGCCGAACGAGAAGATCTCTGTAGAGCAATTCAATAAGGGCGTGAGGGTGTTTGGACGGTTCTTCCAGTTTATGGGAGAGTAATCGGGAGAAGGAGGGGCTAGAGCTCCTCCAACTCGACCATCTGCGGCTGCATCTCGAACACGTCGGCGAATCCCAGAACCACGTGGTTAAGTGCTCTGCTCCACACGTCGATCGGCGTGCGCTCTTTCAGTTCGTGCTCGACACTCGTCATGACTACGTCCGGAATACCACAGGGCACTATCATGTCGAAATAGGATAGGTTGGTGGTCACGTTGAGGGCGAAGCCGTGCCAAGTGACCCACTGCTTAACATGGATACCAATGCTCGCGATCTTGCGGCCATGGGTCCACACTCCCGTGTATCTATCTCTTCGCTGACTCTCGATGCCGAGGTCCTCGAGCGTGCGTATCAGTGCCTCCTCGAGCTGGCGCAGGAACCAGTGTAAGTCGGGCTGATGCTGCTTCAGGTCGAAGATCGGATATCCAACCAGCTGGCCCGGTCCGTGAAATGTGACATCGCCACCCCGTTCGATCTCGAAGACCTCCACGCCGCGGCGCTGCAATTCGAACAAAGGTGTAGACAGACTGTCTTCTTGGAAGCTGCGACCCAGAGTTACCACTGGAGAGTGTTCCACCAGGAGGAGAACGTCTCGCCGCAGAGAGCCTGCAATGCGGCGTTGTGCCAGGGAGTGCTGTAACTCCAACACTTCGCTGTAGGGTTGCCTGTCGAGACCGACCACTGCCAGCTCGGCGCTCATTGTGTCGCGGCTCGAACTGCAGCTCGCCATGAGACGATGGTAGCCGCTATCAGGGCAATGAGGTATGCGCTCATACCTATACGACCAGCGACTGTGTCGATTGGTGCACATAGAACTGCAAGTAGCGATGCACCAAAAACGCTGAGTCCGCCGACTACTGCGCGACGCCACATGTCGTCTATTGGTCGGGTGAGGTAGTAACCCACTGATACAGCGGTGGCGACACCAGCCAGCAAGGCTGCGGTTACCATTGTGAATCCAGCCTCGATGCCTGATTCGCCGCTGCGGGGGAACAACGACCGGAATAGGATCATCCCCGCTGTGATCACGCTGGCGCCAGAACTTGAGCCAGCTCCTAAACCCGCGATGGCGAGTCCGACCGGGTCGCGCGTCAAGCTAAGTGTGGATTACCCGGCCCAGTGAGTCGAGCGCAGCTTCAGCCACGGCCTCCGACAGGGTCGGATGGGCGTGAACAGCTACGTCTACTTCCTCAACCGTGTACTCATTCTCCCGCGCCACCGTCAGCTCGTGGATCAACTCGCTGGCATGGGAAGCGACTATGTGGGCGCCCAGTATCTCGCTGTATTTCTTATCGCGGATGATCTTGACGAAGCCGTCGGTCTCCATTGCCGCACGGGCTCGACCGTTGGCCATCAGTGGGAACTTCCCTACAACGTAGTCGAGCTTCTTTTCCTTGCACTGGTCCTCCGTGAGACCAATGCTGGCAACCTCGGGGTGACAGTACGTGACACTCGGAATGTTGTCGTACTTGATGGGATGCGGTTTCTTGCCCGCGATCAGTTCGGCGACAAACACACCTTCGCGACTACCCTTGTGGGCTAGCATCGGTGGGCCGGCGATGTCTCCAATGCAGTAAATACTGTCTGTTGTGGTTCGCAGGTGTTTGTCGACCTGGACAAACCCGTTGTCAGCCAGGTCGACTCCCGCTTCTTCGAGGCCCATGTTGTCTACATTCAGGCCGCGACCGGCAGCCATGAGGACCTTTTCTACCTCGATCTGTTTGGGTTTACCACCGCTTTCGACATCCAAGGTCACGCCCTCACTGCCGATCTTGGCTCCTTTCACCGCCACTCCCGCCAGCACGTCGATCTTGCGTTTCTTGTATGCCCTAGCCATCGTCGTGGAGCAGTCGGCGTCCTCCAACGGCAGTACCCGGGGTAGAACCTCCAGCAGAGTGACTTTCGATCCGAAGGCGTTGAAGATGTCGGCGAACTCCATACCGACCGCGCCGGCACCCACAATTGCGATGGATCCCGGGGCGTGGTCCAGGAACAGAGCCTCATCCGTCGATATCACCTTGTCTTTGTCGATCTCCAGACCGATCTGTGGCAATCCCTTTACCCTACTGCCGGTCGCCAGCACTACCGCTTTGCCTGCGGTGTGGTTATCGGCGCCGACTCTGACCTTCTTGTCGGGCAGTAGCCGAGCTTCCCCGGTAATCACGCTCACCTTGTTCTTCTTCATCAGGTGTGCGACGCCCTTCGAGTTCTGGTCGCTGACCGTGCGCGAGTGTTTGATCGCAGCGCCGAAGTCGAGCTGCACGTCGCCCACGGTCACACCCAGCGTCTTCGCGTCGTGCTTCACGAGGTTGGCAACGTAGGCGCTGTGAAGTAGTGCCTTGCTGGGTATACACCCGACGTTCACACACACGCCGCCCAGCTTGTCGCGCTCGACGACCGCCACGTCTAGACCGAGCTGTGCGCAGCGTATGGCGCACACGTATCCGGCGGGTCCGCCGCCAATGATGATTACGTCATGGTTAGTTGCCACAGCATTGTCCTAGTCTGTTCGTGAATCTCAGCGTTCTATGCGGCCGCCACGTGACCTACCAGACAATGGCCAGCGGATTCTCTAGCATCCTCTTTACAGTTTGCAGGAACCTCGCGCCCGTTGCACCGTCAATGATTCGATGATCACAGCTCATGGTGACGCGCAGGCGCCTCCGGACAACTACCTCGCCGCCCTCAACGACAGGCTTCTGTTGAATGCTCCCGACGGCGAGGATTCCGGCCTCAGGCGGATTGATGACGGCTGTGAACTGATCGATGTCGAACATACCGAGATTGGAGATGGAGAAAGTACCACCCGTGTATTCCTCGGGCATGAGCTTGCGTTCACGCGCCCGCCGCGCCAACTCATTGCTCTCTTTGGCGATCTCCCTCAACGACTTCAGGGGCACGTTTCTAATAACCGGCGTAATCAACCCATCGTCAATCGCCACTGCCATCCCGATGTGCACGGATCTGAAATAGCGTATGCTGTCATCATGCCACCACCCATTGCATTCGGGATGGAGGCGCAGTGCTTCGGCAACGACTTTGATGATGATGTCGTTGAACGAGATCCTCTGCTCATCTCCGACATCATTGAGTGCGACCCTCGCCTCCCAAGTCCGCTCCATGTCGATCTCAGACGTCAAGAAGAAGTGCGGTACGGGTCCGATAGAGCTTGAGAGTCGCTTGGCGATCGTCTTCCGAAGCTGGGAGAGTCCGACGTCGTTGAACTCTGCCTCTGGCTCGAGGGCCACGGGAAGACGTGGCGCCGGCTCTGCAGCTTCCACGTCTCGCACGACGATTCTGCCGCCCGGACCAGAGCCTGTGATGGCGCCCAAATCGATACGACGTTCTCGGGCCAGGCGACGGGCCAGCGGTGACGATTTAATCCGTGTTCCGCCCACCGTGCGAGTCTCACTTGGGCTCCGTGGAGCGTCACTGGGTGCCTCACCTGCGGCGGTTTCCGGCTTCGCCTCTGCCACCTCGGGTGCGGCACCTGCGGCCGCCAGGATGTCAGAGACGTCTTCATCCGTCTCACCGATCACCGCGAGGAGGGTGCCCACTTCTACCGTGGAGTCCTCCGCTGCCAGGACGTTGAGGAGTACGCCCTCACCCCGGGCCTGCAGCTCCATTATCGCCTTGTCGGTTTCGACTTCAGCCAGGACGTCACCATTGGTGACAGGGTCGCCCTGGTTCTTGACCCAGCTGACCAGACGGCCCTCCTCCATCGTTGGGGAGAGTGCTTCCATGTAGACTTTGGTTGCCATATCGAGTCCGCCCTCGGGTCAGTCGCGGTACGTTACCTGCTTGACTGCGTCCACCACCAAATCCGGATTCGGTTTCGCCGCTTTCTCAAGCCGCTTGTTGTACGGCATGGGTACATCCGCCTGGGTGACGCGCAAGATGGGTGCGTCCAGTAGATCAAAAGCGTGGTACTGTATGTAGTCGACCACCTGCGCGCCTATACCACAGAACGGCCAACCCTCCTCCACGACGACACAGCGGTTGGTCTTCTCAACGCTTGCCACTATTGTCTGCACGTCAAGCGGTCTGATTGTGCGCAGGTCGACGATTTCGGCCGAGATGTCGCTTTCAGCGGCGAGCTGCAATGCGGCTTTCTGCGCAACGGCAACGGTCTTTGCGTGACACACGATGGTCACGTCAGACCCTTCCTGCTTGAT
>JBDHHP010000027.1:0-34079 GCA_039589275.1 Gemmatimonadota bacterium
GTTCGCGAAGCCGATGTCTTGTTGATGGAGTCGACCTACGGGAACCGCACGCATCAAGGCGATCCGGACGAGGAGCTCGCTCGAGTAGTCACTGAAGCGGCGCACCGAGGAGGGGCAGTCATAATCCCGGCGTTCGCCGTGGGTCGGACCCAGGAAGTGCTTTGGAGGTTGCGTGCATTGGAAGATGCTGGACGCATCCCTGCACTACCCGTTTATGCGGACAGCCCCATGGCGCTAAACGTGACAGACGTCTACAGGCGCCACCCTGAAGAACATGATCTCGAGATGGCTGCGCTCCGCGATTCAGGTAGGGCCCCCCTCAAGCCGAGACTGTTCGCGACCGCAAGGACCGCCCACGAATCGAAGGCCCTGAACAATCTAGAGGGGCCTGTGATTCTGATATCGGCGAGCGGCATGGCCTCAGGAGGGCGAGTACTGCACCATCTCAAGAGGCGTCTACCAGACCACCGGAATACGGTTCTGCTCACGGGCTTTCAGGCGGCCGGCACTCGCGGACGCGCCTTGCAGGATGGTGCGAAAGAGGTACGCATGCACGGGCAGGAGGTACGTGTCAGGGCACGCGTCGAGACCGTACACGGGCTGTCTGCACACGCGGACCGCGACGAGATGATGCGATGGTTGTCTGGGTTCGAGAAGGCGCCTAAAGCCACCTACACGGTGCATGGTGAAGCTGAATCGGCCAGGGGGTTGGCTGGGTTGATTGAGTCGGAGCTCGGCTGGAAGGCGGCAGCGGCGAAGGACGGTGGAACAGCGGTGGTCGGCTAGATTCTGAGCGGCAGTGGAGGGGCAAAGCCGAGCCATGCCCCTCCACTCCCCGTCAATTCACTCTACACCCATCCCTTCTGTCTGAATCCCCGCAGTGCTTCAGCAAATCGCTCCATCTCCTGTGGCAGGCCGAGAGACAACCGATTGTACTCCAACATTGGCGGGAATGGTCTGCCGACTCTTATGTCGATATCGCGCATACGTCCGATGTACTCACGAAGGTCGCCCTTGATTCGATGCATCACGAAGTTGGCGTGGGTTGGAATGTAATCCACATCGAGATCGTGCAGGCAATCGTATAGGATTTGCCCGGCTGTGCGGTTGGCTTCGATGCTACGCTGGACCAAGCCGGAGTCTGCAAGCGAAGCCACCGCCGCCCTGAGTGCAAGCTCGTTCACGTTGCTGCCCGACATGAAACGTGAGAGGTGCGCAGCAGTGTCCGGGTGAGCCAGTCCGTATCCCACACGCATCCCTGCCATGGCGTAGATCTTCGAGAACGTTCGCACCACCACTACGTTGGGATGGTCGGCGATCCAATGGATGCTGTCGCGGTAGCTCGGGTCGTTGGCGTACTCGAAGTAGGCTTCATCGATCATGAACCGGATGTTGTCCGGTGCCGAGCCGATCCACGCGTCTATTTCGTCACAGGCCGTGATTGTTCCCGTAGGGTTGTTGGGATTGCAGATGTAGACCAAGACCGGATCCCAAGACCGCTCCGCCACTTCTCGCATGCGAGGGAGGTCGTGCTTGAGGTCGGCGGTGAGGGGTACCAACTCCCGCCGGTAGTTCTCAGGCAGGCTGTAACGTCCCACGTGTTCGAAAGTCGGATCGGCGGCAACCAACAGGGTGCGCCTGGATGCGGTCGCCTGAACCATCATCTGAAGCACCTCGGTCGATCCCGCTCCCAATACGACGCTCTCCTGAGTCACGCCGTGCTTGGCGGCCAGTGCCTGAACCAACTCGCCGCGCTTGGCTCCCGGATACCGATTGGCTTCGCTCAGGCCGTCTATGACGGCTTGTCTTGCTACTGGTGCCAGACCGAGTGGATTCTCGTTGGAATTGAGCCGAATCGGTCCGTTCGGGACGCCCCGCACCGGCGCCGTCGCGGCGGCCCGTGTGCTGATACCGCCAACACCGACTGCGCTAAGCGCCAGACCGGTCTGGAAGAAGGTTCTACGTTTCATCGGGACCTCCGTGTTGTCTGGGGACTCGCGCGAACCGAAGAAAGATGCATGGGAAGTGCGACATTGGCGAGAGCGAAACTCTTGCGGACTGAGACTGGCATCATTCTGCGCCATGCGGCATAATCCCTCTTCCACATGACTGGAGATTCAGAAATGACTGTCTGTCGCGGGATTACGCTCTTCTTGGCCCTCGCCTCGCTCAATTCGGGTTGGCTTGTGGGGCAGGATCTGGCCTAACAATGGAGAAAGGTCCTCTGAATCTCAAACGCTGCGCCTGGCCGCTCTCCAGCAATCTCATGGTCGCGTATCATGATGAAGAATGGGGTATGCCGGTACACGACGACAGAAAGCTATTCGAGTTCATGGTGCTCGACGCTTTCCAGGCCGGTCTGAGTTGGTCGACCATTCTCAACAAGCGCGAGAACTTCCGCAGGGCATTGGACAACTTCGAGCCCGCCAAGGTGGCCCGCTACAACAAGCGGAAGGTTGAGAGACTCCTCACTGATGCGGGAATCGTGCGCAATCGCCTCAAAGTGGAAGCGACAATCACCAATGCCCGGTCGTTTCTGGAGATTCAGGAAGAAGTCGGTAGCTTTGACTCGTTTATTTGGCGGTTCGTCGATGGCAAGACAAGACAGAATCGCTGGAGATCCCTCAAGCAACTTCCGGCCAAGACCAAGCAGTCGGACGCAATGAGCAAGGCGCTCAAGGAGCGCGGCTTCAAGTTTGTGGGTTCAACAATATGCTATGCGTTCATGCAGGCTGCCGGGATGGTGAATGATCACATCGTGAGTTGCTTTAGGTACAAAGAGCTTGGAGGGCGGGTTAGGTAGGTCGGGCAGGAAGCGGGAAGCGGGAAACGGGAAACGGGGAACGGATGCTTGTCCGTACCCCGTTTCTGTGAGTTCCGTCTACGGCACAATCCTTGGCTCGATTTGCATGCCCAGGTTCTTAACCACGAACGCCCAGCGATCGGCTTGTTCCTCGATCACCATGCTGGTTGGTTTGCCGCCGCCGTGGCCGGCCTTGGTCTGGATCCGAATCAGAGTTGGAGCACTTCCAGCTTGAGCGGCCTGGAGCCGCGCTGCGTACTTGAACGAGTGGCCTGGCACAACCCGGTCGTCGTGGTCGGCCGTAGTGACCATGGTGGCTGGATATTGGGCTCCGGATTTGATGTTGTGATACGGCGAGTAGGCGTACAGGTACTCGAATCCCTCGGGGTCGTCTGAGGATCCGTAGTCCGAGACCCAGGCCCACCCGATGGTGAACTTGTGAAACCGCAGCATGTCCATCACGCCAACCGCCGGCAGGGCTACACCGAACAGATCGGGCCGTTGATTGAGTACGGCGCCGATCAGAAGGCCGCCGTTGGATGCGCCGGCAATTGCGAGCTTGCTGGGGGATGTGTAACCCTGCTCGATCAGGAACTCGGCGCCCGCTATGAAGTCGTCGAACACATTCTGCTTCTGATCCAGCATCCCGGCCCGGTGCCACTCCTCACCATATTCCCCACCACCGCGCAGGTTCGCCACGGCATATATACCGCCCATCTCCAACCAAACGGTATTGCTGATCGAAAAGCCGGGTGTCCGGCTTATGTTGAAACCGCCATATGCGGTGAGATAGGTGGGGTTAGTCCCATCCAGCTCGATGTCCTTCTGGTACGTGAGGAACATCGGGATCGCAGTGCCGTCCTTGGAGCGGTAGAAGACCTGCCGAGTGACGTAGGCATCGGCGTCGAAGTCCACTTCCGGAGCCCGGAATATCGAAGTTGTACCAGTCCGGAAATCGTGGCGGAATACCGTGGTCGGATATGTGAACGAAGTGAACGAGTAGAACATCTCCTTATCGTCTCGCTCACCGCTGACCGTACCTACCGAGCCCAGAGTAGGCAGCCCGAGGTCCTCGAGGTACGTTCCGTCCATCGAGTACAAGCGAACACGTGAGTGAGCGTTGTGCAGGTGCTCGGTCACGAACTGGTTGTTGATCACAGCGACGGACTGAAGTACGTCGTCTGATTCCGGGATGATCGTGCGCCAGCTTGCTCGCTGCGGGTGGTTAACGTCGATTGCGATTACCTGGTAGCGTGAAGCCGCATTGTTCGTGCGAAAGTAGAACACCGGCCCGTCGTTCGCGATGAAGTTATAAGTCGCGTCGAAGTCGTCGAGCAGCCTGATTACTTCGCCGTCGAGGTGTGGCGTCGCTGGGTCGACCAAGTCTATGTAGTAGATGCGATTTCGCTCGTCCGTTCCCTGCCATACGCTCACAATCGCATATTGGCCGTCATCGGTAACCGACGCATCGAAGCCCCAGTCGGGCTCATCAGGTCTGGCGTACAGCAGCATGTCGTCCGATTGCGAAGTGCCGGCAACATGGTAGTAGACCATCTGGTTGCGGTTTACACCTTGGAGTGCTTCACCTTCGGTGGGCACGGGGTAGCGGCTGTAGAAGAAGCCACGGTTGTCATGCGTCCAGGAAACTCCGGAGAACTTGATCCACTCGAGATGATCGGTGAGATCCTGCCCTGAGTTGACATTGCGCACGTAGTACTCCCGCCAATCCGATCCACTCGTTGCGGTTCCATAGGCCATCATCGACCCGTCGTCGGTGAACGCCAAGCCGCTCAATGCCACTGTCCCGTCGTCCGACAGGACGTTTGGATCCAGCAGTACCTCCGGCTCCCCGTCGAGTGAGGACTGCTTGTATAAGACAGACTGATTCTGTAACCCGTCGTTCTTGAAGAAAAAGTACCGATCTCCCTCTTTGAACGGCGTGCCGTAGCGGGCGTAATCCCACACCGCAGTGAGGCGCTGGCGGATGTACTCGCGTTCCGGAATCGAATGTAGGTACTCGAACGTCACTTCATTCTGCGCAGCCACCCATGACTTCGTGTCCTCCGCGTCGACATCCTCGAGCCAGCGATAAGGATCGGCTACGACATTGCCGTGGTAGGTGTCCCTGTGATCGATCGTCTTGGAGGTGGGATACGTGATCTGCGCTTGGAGGCGGGTAGGCACCGCAAGCGTCAACAAAAGCAACGCTGAAGCAGCGGCGATTGAACCTAGAGTATGTGTCTTCACGATTTACCTCGCTATATCTAGGCGCTGCCGTGGGCGGCGCAGAAGAGCTGAATCACCTTGCCGACGTCACCTGCTCCCGGGCCACTTTTGTTCCACGATTCGCCCAATCGGCTGCTGCGTGGTTTGAGGTCTGCTTGCTTCTCGCGTGGCGAGGTTGAACCTGTCACCGGGGGCGAGGAAATAGAACTTGCCGCCCGAGTCCAGCATACGATCGTGATCGTATATTGCGACGTAGCCCTGACCGAGCACGTCGAAGCGGTCGCCCTGCACGACGATGGCAGTGTTTTCGTCAATGCCGATTCCAAGTAGCTCCGGGCGGGCCTCGATGATCTCGATCAGGTCGAACTGGCGGTTGCGCACGAGTAGGTGCTGGTCTATCGCCACGTTCTTGACGAACGCGAGACCCACCTCGTGATCACCCATCATGATAGTGTTGGTCTCGGTGTCACCGCGGGCCAGATACGACCCCTGAATGGTGGCACCTGCCGACGAGCCACCGATAACGCCGCCACGTTCTAGCAGGGTCCACAGTTCCTCGTGCACTCGTGTGTCGAGATAGGAATCCGCTAGGCGCCACTGCCTACCGCCGCCGAACCAGACTCCGCGAGCCTGCTTGATGGGCTGAACAAACTCCTCGGAATTCGACTCGTCCCGGTCGATGGTGTGCAATACCGTCAGGTTGGTGGCCCCCGCGGCCTTGAATTGGCGGGCACCCGACCAATACTGATCGTACTCTTCTGCACCTCCGGCGGTTGGAATGAGCACGATCGGAGCATCGGCACCACCAGCCAACTCGATGAATCGTTCGACGATCGCGGCGTCGCGCATCGCACCACCGACGATAACGAGAGATCCGCTGGTAGGACCAATCTCCTGAGCAGTCAGATTCGTGGCGATGGCGACGGCTAGTATACTCGGTGTGGTCCACGCCACGACTCGCGCGACTTTCATGGAGCTCTCCTTGCCCTGGACTCGAAGGGGAATGCGAAAGGGGTAACTTAATTAGTTGCACCATTGGCAGTTGTCCGAGCAACGATGGTGAGTCAGATGAACCGATCGTTCGACGTGATCACCTTTGACTGTTACGGCACTCTAATCGACTGGGAGGCCGGGATTGGCGGCGCCTTCAGAAGCGCTGCCGCAGGTGCCGGACTGGACTTGGGTCGCGATGAGATCATGCGGGTATACCATGAGGTAGAGCCCACCGTCCAAGCCTCGACATACCTGCGGTATCGAGAGATTCTGCGTGAGGTGGCTTTCAGGGTTGCACAACGCTTCGATTGGGAACTCGAGCCAGCCGACACCGAGTTCCTGCCCAACAGCCTCGTCTCATGGCCCCCTTTTCGCGACACCGATCGGGCGCTGCAAGACTTGCTCGAGAGAGGGTATGAGCTCGGCATCCTCTCGAACATTGATGACGATCTACTGGCCGGCACACTGCGGCATTTCTCTGTCGGATTTGACGTGTTGGTCACCGCTCAGCAGGTGGAGTCCTACAAGCCGCAACATGCGCACTTCATACGCGCTCGCGAGTTGATCGGAAGCCGCCGTTGGCTGCACGCTGCCCAGAGCTATTTCCATGACGTGGAGCCGGCGGCCCAGCTGGACATCCCGGTGTTCTGGGTCAACAGGAAGCACGAAGACCCAACCGGCAATGCGCGGCCGCTGGCGCAGGCTGAGACGTTGCGGGGACTGGTTGAATGGTTGGACGGGGCGAATTGAGACAGCATTAACAAGACACACAGGACCGGCACAGAGCAGAGGTGAGGTCAATGACCTATAGGCGAGCTTTCATCGGACAGTTGGCTGGAGTTGCGGGCGCCACGGGGATCGCAAAGCTGGTCGCCACACAACGAGCTTTTGCCCAGCAACTGGCGGATATCACGATCGATACTGGTAGCGCCGGCGATCTTGCCGCCATACGGGAGCGGTACCTACTGAGCCCGGACATCACATACTTCAACCACGGGTCAATCGGTACCATACCCCGAATAGTGCATGAGGCACATGCGCGCTACCTCGAAGCGTGCGAGTCAAATCCGTGGTTGTACATGTGGAGTGGGGAATGGGAAGAGCCCCGAGAACGCGTGAGGGAAAAAGCTGCACATGTGCTTGGGTGCGCGCCGGTAGACCTGGCCCTAACCCACAACACCACCGAAGGATTCAACATTCTGGCAAATGGTCTACCATTGGGTCCCGGGGACGAGGTCGTGTTCAGCTCGATGAACCACGGCGGCGCAAGTGTCTGTTGGGAGCACAACGCTCCCGTCAGAGGCTTCACGGTCAGGCGCTTCGATTTCCCAATTCTGGATGTTCCTGAGATGACCGCGAATGACGTGCTCGACGTGTACGAACGCAACATCTCGGATAGGACGCGCATTCTGGTACTGCCTGACATTGACAACATCGTGGGCCTGTTTCATCCAGTGGCTGAACTGGTGCGACTGGCACGCAGCAGAGGTGTTGAGTGGATAGCTGTTGACGGAGCGCAGACGATTGGAATGCGCAGCGTCAACGTAGTCGACCTCGATGTGGACGCCTACTGCACGAGTCCTCACAAATGGGTGCAGGCACCCAAAGGGACTGGTCTCATGTACGTGCGGCGAGAACTGCAGGAGGTGCTCCGGCCGATGTGGGTTACCTGGGGCCAGGCTCGTTGGCGCGACTCGGCACGCAAGTACGAGGATTACGGCACTCGCAATCTGCCGGCTATCTTGGCCTTGGGGGATGCTCTCGACTTCCAGGAACGCATCGGTGCCAACGCGAAGGAGTCACGTTGCCGTGCAATCTGGGATCTGTTCCAGGAGATGGCGGACAGCTCGAGCCGTGTCACGTGGCGCTCCTCCAGGGACTGGAGCCTCTCTGCATCTCTGTTCGCTGTCGAGATCGACGGGATAACCAGCACCGAGGCCTTTCAGACGATGTACCAGAACCATGGTTTTGTGTTCAGACCGTTCCGCACAAGCGAGCTGAACACGATCCGGATCTCGCCGAACTTCTATAATACGGAGGAGGAGGTGGGGAGGTTCTTTGAGACAGTGGAAGAGCTGGAGTAGGGAGGAGGGAGGACTCCTCCCTCCCCCCTCCTCCCTATTTGTGCTTCTTACGCTTTCGTAGCCTCCGGCCCAGCTTGGGCTCCGGCCCAACATCACACCACGGTTCGCCCGGCTTGACAGGCGGCGGGTCCTTGGGCAGATCGGGACGACAGGAGAGGCTCCCGGATGGAGTAGGCCGCCTTCCCAGCAAGATCCTGCCGCTCAACAGATCGCGCAGTCGCAGCATTTCAACCTCCTGACAACACTAGTTGGCACTACTCGTCGTGACGCGGGTGGTCCGACGCTTAGTAAGCTTCTTTTCCAGCTTCGCGCGACCGTCAGCCTCGGCCATTACGATCAAGGTCATTCCGGGTTCGAGGCGCTTGTTGGGGGATGGCTTGAATTCAAACTCCTCCTGGCCGGGCGCTTGAGTGGCCAGCAGCATCACACCGTGGACGTCGTCGATCTTCAGTGTCGCAATCGTCTTGTCTCCGGCATCGTAGTCTTCCGGTACAACGACTTCTTCAACTCGCAAGCCCATTTGGGTGTCGCGCAACATCCGGTCCAAGAACGACACCACTTTTGGCCGGACCATCTCCGAGGCCATACGAAGCCCTCCGATGCGACTAGTCCATACAACTGCGTCAGCACCGGCGACGCGTAGCTTGGCCTCGCTTTCGGTCCGCTCTGTCGCAGCCACGATTCGGACTTGAGACGAGAGGCGACGGGCTGTGAGTACCACAAGCTGGTTGTCTTTGTCGCTCTCCATACAAGCCACTACGCCGCTCGCGGCAGGAAGATTCGCCTCGAGCAGCGTAGCGTCATCGGTCGCGTCGCCGATGATCCTGGGCACCTCCGTGAGTTCTTCGCTCTGACACGGCGAGTTGTCAGCGGCTGGCAATACGAGGACCACACTGCGACCGGTGCGAACGAATTCCTCGGCAACATAGCATGCTGTGGCGTCGTCGCCTGCTACGATGTGATGACCCTTGAGTCGGGCGATTTTCTTCTCCATGCGTCGCCTCGCGAACGTTTGAAACAACTGTCCTTCGATTATGAACGCGGTCACAAGTGGGATCGAGTACGCAACGATGCCCATTCCCGAAAGCAGGATGATCACCGTGAAGATCCGGCCGGCTGGATTGCTGCTCATGTCGATTATCTCGCCGAACCCCACCGTGGTAAGCGTGATGATGGTCATGTAGAAGGCGTCAATGACATCGTGAGCGCCGGCGCCGATAATGGCGAACCCAACGGTTCCGATGGCGATGACTGCAGCAAGTGCGGCCATCGCCATGCCGAGCCGCCGCTTGAGGCGTTGGTGCTCAGAGAGGTCGCCACGGCGGCGACCGAGATTTCGTGGGCTGGGGTTGCGGATGTACATCGTACGCTGCTGGCTTTCCTAGCGACGGTACACGATTATGCCGTCCACGATCGTCATCAGGATTGAGCCCTCCAGCAGGCGACCGGGTTCCGTCGCCCCAACCACCAATGGGTCGAGATCCGTGACCGTGATGTCAGCCCAGCGTCCGGGCGAGAGTACTCCGGTCACTCCCTCCAAGAAGGCTGCGTAAGCACCCCACCCCGTGTACCCACGCAGCGCCTCTTCCGGTGTCATCCGCTGTGCGGGGTACCAGCCTCCATTCGGCTCTAGCTTCTTGTTGCGGCGGGTGATCGCGGCGTGGAGTCCGTAAAAGATGTCGTGGTCGGTGCCGGCGAGATCAGAATTGAAGATCAGCTTGGTCCCAGCCTCCCGCAGGCTGCGCCACGCGTAGCCGTACCGAATCCTCTCTGGGCCAACTCTATCCTCAGCCCAAGGCATGTCCTCCACCGCGTGTGCGGGTTGCATCGAGGCGATCAGGTTGAGCTCAGCAAAGCGCCCGACATCATCGGGGTGGAGTACCTGAGCGTGCACCACTTTGTGGCGCAGGTCTCTCGAGCGCGGTGTCGCGGCGGCCATTCTCTCGAAGAAATCGATTGTCTCTCGATTTCCAGCGTCTCCGATTGCGTGGATTTCCACCTGGAATCCGGCCCTTATCATGTCGGCTACTAGGTCCTCGTCGAAGCCGTATTCTTCACCGCTCACGCCGCGGTGACCCGGCATGTCTGAGTAGTCTTCGAGCATCTTGGCACCGCGCGAGCCGAGTGCGCCGTCGTAGAACGCCTTAACGCAGCGAGTGATTAGCATGCGTTCCGGGTCTGTCTGCGGGCCAGTTTCCTGCCATCGCCTAAGCAGAGCCTCATCGCGATCCCGGATCATGGCGTACATCCTGATCGGTAGTTTCGACTCTTGCTCCAGCTCTTCGAATGCCTGCATGAGACGGCTGTCGGCACCGGCCTCGTGGACTGCCACGTACCCGGAGGCTGCCATTTCTTCGAGGCCGGCTAGGACGCGAGTCTTCAGCCGGTCCATACTGAGTAAAGGGATCGCATTCTGTAGCAGTGTGGTTGCCCGGTTCAGGAGTATCCCGCTGGGATCACCATCAGCATTCTTCACGATCTCCCCGCCCGACGGTGACTCTGTATCCGCGGTGATTCCGGCCTGATCGAAGGCCATGCGATTACCCCACACCGCAAAGCCGTGCAGGCTACCCAGGTACACTGGGTGGTCCGGTATACGCCTGCTCAGCAGATCCATCGTCGGATAGCGGTTGGCCCATGCGCCCTCGTCCCAACCCCAGCCCATGATCCACTCGCCTGTGGGCACATCGGCGGCCCGCGCCGCCACCAGCTCCACGACCTCTCGCTCCGTATTCACGCCCGCGACGTTCACCCGTTCCAGATTGGCTCCCAGCTCCACGATGTGAACGTGGGAGTCTATCAATCCCGGAATCACGGTGGCGCCGTCGAGGTCGATGACTTCTGTGTCAGGGCCTCGATACGCCTCGGCCCCCTGGCTGCTCCCGACGTAGAGGACCTTTCCGACGCGCACGGCCACCGCCTCCGCGTCCGGATGCCAGCCGTTCACGTCGTGCGGAGCATTGGCCGCAGGCGTACCGTCCAGGGCTGGTTCTCCCCAGTCAAAAGTGTAGACGCGGCCGTTCAATAGCAGTAGGTCGGCGGTCGGGTTGCCGCACGCCGTCACGGCCGCGACCGTCAGGCACACGAGCGAGTTCCTCGTCGACATGGTGTGGATACCTCTGTTGATCGTGATCGCAGTAGGTGGATCAGTAATAGGCAGGCGGACCGCGCATGGCGCAAGCCGAGCGCGGCCATACTCTTGCGTCTACCAGGTGGTCCCCATGATATTGCTGTGCTTCGCAGGAAGCGGAATGCTGGCGGTATCGTCTAGGGGACCAGGACGCAGCCCTCTCAAGGCTGAAACACGGGTTCGAATCCCGTTACCGCTACTCTCTCCTTACTCTGTTGGGTGAGGGCAAATCAGCTAAGCCGCCCCCATCGTCTAGCGGTCAGGACACCACTCTTTCAAGGTGGTGACAGGGGTTCGACTCCCCTTGGGGGCATTCTCCTACCCGCCACCAAGCGAGACCTTCCTGCTCGGTTCCAACTTTGCCAACCTGTGCAGGTTCTTTCCGAACCTCACTGACAGCGTCGTCAACATGCCGATGGCCAGCAGAGCGGCAACGACGTTGCCCGCCACAGCTATTAGCTGTAGTGGAATACCTTGGGTCTGGGGCAGCAACACGAGCAATGTGTTGGCGATCATGAGGATGATGCGAGTCTCGGTGGGACCGACGATGCCGTAGGCCAATCTGAACACACCGAACACCTGCGATTCCAGGTACACATTGATCGATAGTGTCAGGTACAGCACCACTAGACCCATAGCAAGTGGGAAGCTGACGAACGGTGAAAGGCCGATGCCGACACCGATGGCTGCAGTTGAAAACGCATCAACTATGTGGTCCAGGTAGTAACCGTAGCGCGGGCGCTCGGCCTTGCGTACTCGCGCGAGAGTGCCATCCAGGCTATCCCCGAACCAGTTCACGGCCAGCATGACGCTCGCGGCCCACAACCATCGGGGGTCCAGACTCGAGAGTCCGTACGACAGGCCGGTGCCCAGCGCGCCCAGCACCCCCACGGCCGTGAGGTGATTCGAGTTGAAGCGTCCCGGAATCCGTGCGGCGATTGCTCGGAGTAGTCGGCGCTCCGGTTCTGCTAATAGGAAGTTCAGTTCGCGTTTTGCCGTTGCCATGGTATCAACCTCAGTGAGGGAATCATCAGTAGCACTATGAGTGCGACCAACACCCACGCCGGGATGCTCAATACCATACCGAGCCACGCGAGCAGTAGGTACCGGGGAAAACGGCCCGCTGCCACTGCCGCCAGGTAGCGGCCCAGAGGATACCCTTTGGCGAACGCCATTGCCTTGAACGGCCAAAACGGGAGCGGTGTCACTCCCGAGATCGCGATGATCGCGAAGGGAGCGCGCCCAAACCAGCGACGCATCATTCCCACAGGGCCGCTGTTCAGGGGCTTGCTCGAAGATGCCCGTAACAGGAGCGGAACGAACAATCTGTGATCGACCCACGAGGCGGCAAGGGTCCCCGCCGTGGCCACCACTGCGGTGAGCCAGACTCCCACCTGCGCACCGTACCATATGACTATCGGCTCGTGTGGCACGACGGCAAGCGCGACGTTGGACGCAAATGCATAGAGAAACAGAATCATGTGGGTGTATTAAGCCCTGGGTCGGTCAAGTGAGAGTCAAGAAACCTGTCTCTCGGCGGCCGCCTGCTCCAACGCCTGCTTGATTCCCGCGCATGTCTCGCACAACTCGTATACGCTCGCGCGGGACAACTCGAAAAGTCTGCAGTCGGTCGCCGCCTTCACAGTTGCACTACGAGTCTCGTCGGTAAGCAGTGCCATTTCTCCGAAGAAGTCTCCGGCGTGCAGCGATGCCACGCGAACGGGGGCTCCACCTTCGCTGGAGACGAGAACTGCAACAACTCCGCGGGCCACGAGATAGAGCGAGTTGCCGCGCTCGCCCTGCCTGATGATGGTCTCGCCCGCCAATACCGTACGAGGTACAAGGGTGTCGACGATGTGCTGGAAATCGCGTTGGCTGAGACCGCCGAACATGGGCACCCGCCGGAGCAGCTCTTCCGCACCCGTCTGTAGAGCAAAGGTGGAAGATTGGCGCGCAAGCCGGCGTTTGGCTCCCTCGACCTCGATACGAGCACTGCGCGCAGTTGATTCCGGGATTCCGCCAACTGACGCAAGTTGCTCTACTGCAATGACTTCCGTGTCTAGCGCAATGCGCTTTATGGTATGTCGTTGCACCTCCTGGACGTATTCGGGGAAGTTCTCGGCTATGGAGTCCAACCGTGTCCCGGCTCGGCTGGCGCGCCGCTCGTACACGCTGCGGCACGCTGCGATCACTTGCGGATCGGCGCCGAGCAACTTGCCCAGGCGATCTAATTCCCTGCCCACGTGCCTCCCGGCAGCCTTAACGGCCGACGCATGCTCGTGACTCGCCGCCAACGCGCGCCCGCGGTGGCGATCTACAATCCGTGAGCGCGGGGAGATGCGTTCAATGATGCGCACGAACCAGTCTGTAAGGCGGACCTCCAGCGGGGCTGCCTCGGGCAAATCGCCCGGCAGTTCGCCCTGCTTTAGCCGGTCGCGCTCGAGGTCGATTGCCATTTCCAGCTCGCGGTACACCGGCTCGGATACAACGTGACGCTCGAACAACGTGCGATATCGCTTTTGCTCCACCGTCAGTGCCTCGGCCCACAACACCTCGAGCATGGCCTGGGGACGCTGCTCGCACTCAACGCGCAGCTCGTCGACCTTCGCTTGAGCGTTTTCGATTTCTTTGGCGTATGTGTCCTCGGCCCTACGGAGCAGCTGGTTCGAATAGTGAGTGGCGTCGAGCCGGTCGAGACGGCCCTTGGCTTCCTGCTTGGCTGCGAGTCTTGCCTGAGCGCCCGCGACTCGCTCAGCCAGAGTGGGTTGGTCCAACTTGAGAGCGCTTATTAGAGGCCCAGTTGTGACACCTCCGACGATCAACACGATGAGAACCACGCCCAGTGCCAGAGTCACTATCAGATCACGTTGAGCAAAGTCGGCGGGGACCGACAGCGCGAGCGCCAAGGCCACGGCGCCCTTGAGACCGCCCCAGAAAAGGACCGTTTGGTACTTGAGGCCGATGCGGTCTGACTTGGGAAGCAACTTGTCCATCAAGCCGGCCAATCCGTAGACCACGATGGCACGTGCCACTAGTACTGCCGCCAGAGCCAGGAGAATGGGCACCAAGTTCTCTCGGAACAGATTGAGGCTGGCCGTCATACCGACCAGAATGAAGATGAGGCTGTTTGAGACGAATGCCGCGTACGCCCAAAACTGATGCAGATACGACTTCACCTTGGGTGAGAATCGGATCGAACCGTAGGTTCCGACGATCAAACCAGCCGCAAGGGTCGCCATCACTCCCGAGACATGCAGATAGTGATCCGCGACGATGAAGGCCATGTATGCGACCACGGTAGAGAGCGTGACCTGAATCAGTGGGTCGTCACCGGCGAGGCGCAGGGACGACACCATCAGGTGCCCGATGATGCCGCCAACCAGTAAGCCTCCGAGAAAGACCTTGAGGAATTCGATCGTGCCACCTACTAGCGTAGCTGCATCGAACATCCCTGCGACCACTGCAACCAACAAGATCTTGAATAGCACTATGGCAGTCGCGTCGTTGAAGAGGCTTTCCCCCTCTACCAGAATGGTGAGCCGTCTAGGAGCACCTACTTCCTTGAAGATCGCTATCACTGCCACTGGATCAGTTGCGGCGATGAGCGCGCCGAACAGGAGTGCCGGGCCCCATCCCAGCGGCGTGAGGTAGCTGAGCAGTGCTCCGACTATCAGCATCGTGATGATCAGACCCGGCACCGCAAGCGCGAGAACTGGACCCATGTTCTTGGACAACAGTCGCCCGTCCAGGCTGTAAGCCGACTCGAAGATCAGCGTCGGCAGGAATACGAACATGATGAGAGACGGTGACAGCGTGATGCCGCTGAGCGGCTCGAGAGCGTCTACCCGGTGCGCCGCGAAACCGATGAGCATTCCGATGATCACCAGCCCCACCGTGAAAGGAAGCCGTACAGGCCGCAATCCAATTGCCACCAATGCCGCAACCAGCAGCAATCCCACGATTGCTATGACTACGGTGAGTACAGGGTCTGAGTGCATGGTTAGGCGGTATGGCGGTAGGGCGGTAGGGCGGCAGGAATGTGCTCGTTCAATGTCCGCACGTCAACAGACTCCCGTGTGCTCAGAGTGCGTTAACATGGTGTCTGGCTGGAGACGTCACAAGGGTGGAGCTGTGCTGCTATGTTCGGATGGACTTGAATATCGAACTGCCTTACCGCCCTACCGCCCTACCGCCTTACCGCCGTTCCGCCCTACCGCCCTACCACCCTACAAAACCCCCACCGCCGTCACTCCCACCCAGACATGCCGACCTGCGTTGTCGACGCCGCTGGCGTGGTTGCGGTAAAGCTCGTCGGTGAGATTCTCTAGCCCGGCAGACACGCTGATCCGCGGCAAGAGGCTGACGCCAGCGCCCAGGCCGTGCGCCGCGAAGCCCGGCGTACCACCGTCGGGAATGCGCGGATCATCTAGGTCACGAATGCCGAGTCGATCTTGCCGAGAGGCCCAGCTAAACACGTACTCTGCCCAGAAACGGTTCTGGCTCGAGGTCCATCGCAGTCCGGCGCTGCCACTTAGCGGGGGAATCTTGGCCATCGGAGCCTTGACGCTGGTCGCGTCTTCCTGCTCACCGTGCGTGTAGAGCGCGGTGGCTCGCGCTTCCACTCTACCTACCCGCACGATACCCTCAGCCTCAAAGCCGTACATCCGCGCTATGCCGACATTGGTCCCCAAGTACACCCGCTCACCATCTAACAGCGTATCTCCGTTGAAGACTCCCGGAAGCCGGTCGATGAAGTCCTTGATCCGAGTGTGATAAATGGAAATATCCAGCGCTGCTGCTTGGGCGGAATAGCGGACACCTAACTCTGTGCTGAGCGATCTCTCCGGCCGGGCGCTAGGATTGGGTAGCACAATACCGGCGGGTACGGGGCCGACGTTGGTCAGGTCGTAGAGATTGGGCGCGCGGAAGCCTTCTGCGAGACGAAACATGAGTCGGAGCTCTTCTGTTGGGGCCGCCACGATTCCCAAC
Source organism: Gemmatimonadota bacterium (assembly GCA_039589275.1). Classification (GTDB taxonomy): domain Bacteria; phylum Gemmatimonadota; class Gemmatimonadetes; order Gemmatimonadales; family GWC2-71-9. The sequence continues at coordinate 16,226 of JBDHHP010000027.1, forward strand.
TGTCCCGAGAGATCGGAACTCACGTTCTCGACTTCGCCACCCAAATCGAGCCCCACGTTGGCCCGGTTCTCGAAGTGACTCCAGCGAAGCCCGGCTGATAGGCGCAGCCATTGGGTCACGCCCAACTCTCCTGAGATGAAGAGCCCGGCTCGATCGGCCTTGGCGCCATCCGGGAATCGGCCACTCGAGACCGAACCGGAGTGTGTCTCACGCACGATCGCCGTGCTGTCCCCTGTTTCGAGATCCACGACGTACCCTTCAGTATTCATCTGGTCGTGGTAGTAGTCACCGCCCCATGTCAGAGCGAGGGGGCTGCCGGCGAGTGACAGGATGCTGAGACCGCTCACGCTCAATCCGGGTGTGTAAGCATCGTCTCGCCACAACGTTTGCCTGGTGTCGGGCTCGCCGTTGCTCAACCTGATCCGGTTTCTACCCTCTCGTTGCACGGCCAGGCTTGCCGTGGCTTCAACACGAGCGACAGCTCCGATCCTCGGGGTGTAGGTGTAGCGGGTGTAGGCTAGCTGGCGGGTCTGAGGGTCAAACCTGTGCTCGTAGTCCTTCCCGGGCTCCGGAGCTCGGAATGTGACGTAACGATCGAAGCGGGGCACGTCGTCCATCTCGAAGTGCTGTACCACTCCCTTCACCTCATGATGGTCGTTGAGCAGGTACGTGACCTCGGCATCGATACCGGCGACGTCAAACCCGGTCGGAACCTGGGCACCGATACCGCCACCGGCCTTGAGGTTGTCCGCAGTTCCCAGCGAGCCGCCAACACCGATACTCAGTCGGGAACCCTGCACCCCTGCTGAGACGCGTCCTCGATATCCGGAGTTTGCCGTGGATGCTCTGCCCGACACGCGAACGCTGCGGGTGCCGGCAAAGCGATGGCTCTTGCTGACTATGTTGACAACCCCACCTTGTGCGTCGGACCCGTATAGCACTGACGCGGGGCCGCGAATCACTTCGATTCGCTCGATGGACTCCGGATCGATCGTGGCGAGGTACTGTCCGGGGCCGTCCCTATAGGTGCCGTTGTTCAGAGGCACTCCGTCCACTAGCAATAGGACTTGGTTCCCGATCAGTCCTCTGAGAACCACTGCCCCCTGACCGGCCGAGGTCTGCTGCACGTGCACCCCGGGCAAATCACGTAGTAGATCCGCCGCGACGTTGCCGCGGCTTACCTCGGCGATATCGGGTTCGATAAGGGAGAGCGCAACCGGCTGATCCAATCGATTGGCTTGACCGGTGCGAGTGGCAGACACAACGATCTCCGGCATGCGGATGATCGTGTCTATTCTCGAGGTGTCTTGTTGTATCGTCAAGGGCGCCAAGACGCCCAATACTACCGAGCCAATGCAATGCATCGTGGCGAAATCTACTGAGTTAGGGACCGGTGTGGGGCTACATGCCCGCCACGGGTCAGTACTACCGCTGCCGTGGGCCGGGGGTTCCGTCGAGTACGGCGGACGGTGCGCCTCTGGTGGAGCGCATAATCAGCGAGGTCCCTCGGAAAGGAGGTCACCCACCGTCGTCTCATCGAAGAAGCGCGTGACCTGTTGCGACACGGATCTCCATCTCTCGTGGGCCGCGCAGGGACTGCGATCGCTGCACTCCGGTCGGCCCAGGAGACAGCGGGGCCTGTCTCCCACCTGATCGAAGAGGGAAACAACTCGTAGAAGTGAGAGCCGCTCAGGCTCGACGGCTAGAGAAAACCCGCCATGCTTGCCGCGGCAAGAGTCGAGAAGCCCGGCTCGGGCGAGAACGTGGAGGATCTTGCCTAGGTAGTTCGCGGGGATCTCGAGTGCCTCGGATACCTCTGCGGCTGCGACTCTGCCGTTGGTCGAATGCTGAGCCAGGTAGATGATCGCTCGCAGCGCGTACTCGGCCGTCCCCGACAGGATCAAGGTGTGTCACCTCCTGTAGGATCTTCATAGATAATCGCATGCTAATGTTGGAAATAGGACAGGGCAAGGGCGCAACGCTGGAGAACTCAGATACTGCCTCTGTCGCGTATTCCCGTATCCTCTTTCATTTCCTGGAACCTCTCCTCCACCTCCCTCGGCAGCGCTAGACCGTCCGCGATGGTGGCTATCTCCTCCGCTTCTTGCCATGCCATTTCGAGCAGTGCCAACTCGCCAGCCAGGGCGGCCCGTTCGTTCTCCTCATTGATCGCCATCTCGATGGCCAGCCTGGTCTCGAGCGGCAAACTCTGCAACGCACCAGCCCGCATTCGCGCGCTCCGCGGGCTCCATTGGGCAAGGTCCCCAACCTGGCGGTCAGCCTCGCGTGCCGCGACATGCAGGAACTGTTCTGGGTGGGCTGCCTCCTCAATCCGTCGCACGGCGTCCTGCACTTTGCCCTGCGCTGCTCCTCCGCGCTTCACGCGGGGAATGATCAGGGCGATGGCCGTGAGAGCGTCTTGACCGGTGAGCACCGTTTCACCCATCGAGTTCCAGAAGACCAGGCGCAGGCCTTCGTTCTCAGACCCGGGGAGTAGCCGCACCCACTGCAGATCGCTGTGCCGGACAGAGAGCTTATTGCCGTCTCGAGTGGGGATTCTGGCAACCAGTCTCCGGTCGTTGATTCCTCGATACGAGTGTGCCAGCACCTCGTAGATCCACCAACCGCCGCCGGCCAGGAAACCGGAGCCGATGCCGCCGATGACGACGGCGGCGCCCAACGCCCCCAACCCCACGCCTCGAGCGATCGTGCGTCTGCGTCGGCGTCCGAACTGGTCGCCATAGCGCCACGCTGCGAACTCCGGTCGCAACGGCTCACCGATCCGCACCAACTCGAGTCCCTCATCCAATCTGGCGAGCCCGATATTGTCGGTGGACACACGTTTTCGAGCATCGCAAAAGCGTCGTTCACAGTCCTCGAGAGCCTCCCAACGAGTCTCGAACGGAGAGAGATTCCATTTCTCGCAGCCGTTACACACGACCCACAGCCTACCCTTGGCTGCGTCGAACGCGACTCGCCGGCCGACCGGGAACGTCTCGAGAACCTGGTTCGCGCCGAGATGCTTGTTGCAGAAGAGGCAGGTGGTATACACACGGGAAGCATAGGTAGTGGAAATGGGTAGTCAAGGTGGTGGTGCTCCGCACCACCGCTTATCTTGCGACCTCGTTTTTTCCGGCCTCCGGCAGTCGGATGGCCAATCCAAATCGGGGGGAAGCTCTAGATGATCGAAGTCGGAAAGATCCAGCGGGTAGTGGTCGCCGCGGCATTCGTCGGTGTCGCTTGTTCCGGTGGCTCGGGCGATGACCAGTTGAACGAGGAACTCAGGGCGCAGTTAGTGGGGATGGCGGAAGTGGACGAAGACCTGCGCTCTCGCGTCGTCGGAGCAGAGACACTCAACGTGGATCACATGCGAGAGCTGCAGGCGAGTGAGGTCGAGCAGTCGACCAAGCTGCGGGAACTGCTGGAGGAGCATGGGTGGCCCAGCATTGACGTGGTGGGTCCAGAGGCCGCGGATGCGGCTTGGACTCTGTTGAAGCATGGCGATGTCGAGCTGAAAGAGCTGGGCTTGCGCTTAGTGGAGCAGACGGAAGAGCCGGGCGTTGCGCCGACCGAAGTAGCCGCCATGACCGACGCCGTGCTGGTGGAGCGTGGAGAACCTCAACTCTACGGCACCCAGTTCAAGATGGTGCACGGCGGACTTGTGCAACATCCGGTGGATGACAGTGACTCTGTAGACGCCAGACGAGCTCGGCTAGGGCTCCCGCCCATGGAAGAGTATCTCCAGATGTTGCAGAGGTCTCATGGCATGATGGGGCAACCCGCCGATCCTCATGCCGGCATGATGGTTGCGCCCGTGCCTCCCGACACATCGGGAAATGAGTGACAGCACGTTGGGGAGCGCACAAGTAGACGCGCTCCCGTCACAGCTCTAACACACAAAAACGTACCCGCACCGCAGGCCACGTCGTCTGCGGCCGGGTACAGCACACAACCGCCAGGCGACTACGTCATTCAGATTCCCGCAGTAGTCGCCCTAATTCCTCATCGGTGCGGCGGCCGAGTCCATCCTCGAAAGAGTAAGGTCCTTCGACAACCTGGCTCCGCTCCGAAATGAACTTCACTTTCCAGGAGTCTACGCCGTTCGAGTCGGAATGGAGCACCAAGCGCGTTTCCCACCGCGCCCCGGTTCCGTCCGCGAACCAGCGGATCTGTGGGTCGGCGGCGAGCAGTGCGACTTCGTCGAGCTTGGTAACGGTGGCGCCGGGCGGGGTCCGCACGTGCATGCGCGATGTGGCTGAATCGGTGGCATCAAGCACGAACAGCTGACTTTGTGGCCCCGCTCTCATCTCTTCGGATACTTTCCAATCGCGATCGCCGACGTGGATAGTCCCTGTCAACATCTCGTGTACACCTTTCGACTCAACGCCCTCGTGCTGCCTTGGCGGAATGTAGGTGGCGGCGTAAGAGGCGGGAAGAGGACTGTGGAGCACGGTGAAAGACGGTGAAAGACAGCAAAGAGGCTACTAGGAAACCACGTGTGCTCAGTGCACGTATAGCTGAGTGGACCTACCCGTATCCGAGGACAATAAGTGGTTGAGAAGCCCGTTGTCGCGGCGCTGCTCGTGTCTCTGTCACTCCCCGCTGGTGCAGCGGCTCAGGAGCGCGACGACAGGCGCCGAGAACGTCCCTCGCACGCGGCCCTGAATCTCACCGTGGACAACTTCGGCATCAGCATCGGTAACTCGCGCGGCGTTGACGGGCTGAGGCTCAATTTCCGCGACGATGATCTATGGTGGGTGAACGGCATCAACTTCACGCTCTGGCAACCGCGCCACAACTACGACGCGGTCATTAACGGGTTGGCGCTCGGCATCATCGGCCCTCAGGCCGGCTGGATCAACGGTCTCGCTGCCGGACTCGCCGTTGAAGTAGGGCACCAGATGAATGGCATGGGAGTAGGTGGTCTCGCCACGGTGTCCAATGGCGCTTTCAACGGCATTGCAGTTGGAGGTCTGGCCACGGTGGCTAATGCGGACCTGAACGGACTTGGCGTTGGCGGTCTGGCTTCGGTGATCAGCGGCAAAGCAAGGGGCATTGCCGTCGGAGGACTCTCTGCAGTGGTCAACGGCGGCATGGAAGGACTCGCCGTTGGGGGCTTGGCGTCAGTGGTGAACGGCGGCATGAGAGGCTTGTCGGTGGGAGGCCTGGCAGCCGTGGCGAACGGAGGAACAGAGGGTCTGCTAGTGGGTGGACTCGCCGCCGTGGCAGGTGGCGACATGTCGGGAGTAGCCATAGGCGGCTTGGCTGCTGTCGCAGGTGGCTCATTCAACGGTGTGGCCATTGGTGGCTGGGCCGTGGAGGCCGGCGATTTCCTGCAGGGCATCGCAATCGGCGGATACAAGGTCGAGAGCTGGGATCTCGAGGGACTTATTATTGCAGGCATCCGCACCAAGGCGAAGGAGTCATTGACCGGGTTCGCCGTTGCCGGCTACAACAACGTCCAAGGCGTGCAGCGTGGTCTCACCATCGGTGTGTACAATCGGGCGCGGGAACTGCACGGCGTGCAGGTCGGTCTGCTCAACTACGCGGGGAACAACCGTGGCATCTGGAAGTGGCTGCCTATAATCAACGCCCACTTGAATTGACAGCAGGCACCGTCCTCACTATCCCCCACCCTCCCTCGCCGTCACCGTCCGACTAGGCGGAACAAACCTCACTCACGCAGTGTTGTTCCTGCTGCAAGGTGCTAAGCCACTCATCGATGCCAGTCACAAACAGCCGCGGCCCGGCCCATCTTGAAACGCTGATCTCCTGCTCGGTGTCAGGGAGTAGCGTGTGGTACGCTCCTCGCATCATGGAGACCGATGTTCACGCGGAGGGTACTACTCCCCACTCCCCACTCCCCACTCCCAACTCCCCGATGCTCACGTTAGGTGGGTCCTGATGTCGTCCGGCTACCCCGCCAAACTCGCCAAGCTCATCGATGTGATTTCATCCACCGCGACCCGCTCGGACCGCATCCAAATCCTCATCGACTTGGCTCGACGGTACCAGGATGTGCCCGAACAGGTCGCTGAACGTCCCTCCCGGGAAAAGCACCAGGTCCCCGATTGTGATTCGGGGGTGTACGCTCTCTTTGATGAGCGGCCCGACGCAACACTCAGGTTCCGGTTCGCCGTCGGAAACCCGAACGGGATCTCCGCCAAGGCGCTGGCCGTGATCTTGGATGAGACTCTCTCTGGCGTACCGCTCGATCAGGTGTCCAACGTGAGCACCGATGTTGTCTACGAGATCTTCGGCAATGACCTCTCGATGCGGAAGAGGATGGGGTTGCGGGCGATGGTTGGGATGGTGGTGGCGGAGGCGAAGAGACGGCTCACAGCACCCACGCATACCCGATCTTCACGAACACAGTCCGATCAGTCTGCGTGAGGCCCACTTCGTGATCCCCCGAGTGGTCGTCCGAATATCCCAGATAGAGCACGGTCTGAGGGTTGATCTTGTATGAGAACAGGAGCTGCGTGAACAGGCTCTTCGACAGCGGATCGACTTCATCATCGTACAGGTCGGTGTTTCGATCGTAGTGCCGATACTGCAGGATCGTTCTCAGGAACACCCTCCTGCTGAAGCAGTACACTGCCCTAATCTGGCTGATGTTCGCGTCGTACAGCTTCCCGCCGTCAACATCCAACCTCTCGTAGGTGTGGTTCACCGAAAGGGCCAGTCGTCTTCCCAGATTGAGCTCGATGTACGGGTCCAATTGCAGGCGCGTTCCGGGGCGGGTGTTGGCGTAGTCGATCCTGTCCCCGTATGTCGCGTCGATGACGAAGAAGAGCCACCCCGAGGGGCGAATCCCGAAGTCGGCGTTGATGTAGCGGTTGTCGAAATCGATCCCGTTGAAGTGCTGCTTACCGTATGTCCCGTTCACATCGAAGAACGTCTGTGCGCGTCCGGCGTAGTTGAACCAGAACGAATAGCCTCGGCTCAGGTTGGTTCCGTCCAGGTCCCATTCGCCGTCCAGACCCGAGCCGAAGTTGAGCATGTTCCACCAGTTGTCACCATCGTTGTTCCAAGTGTGACCCCATCCCACAGCGCCTGATCGATATCCCGCCTGTGGTATGAAGCCGAGGTCACTGCGGAAATTGCGGTCTACTTGCCGGTAACCCACGTACCAGTCGTGGTTACGGGTGCCGTGCAAATAGAAGAAATCATACGCGCCACCCGTGAAGCTGCCGTCGGGCTGGCTGTAGTCTGTTTGCACTTCGGTCGGGTATTTGGTCTGTGAGCCCAGCACCTGAAACATGATCTGGTCCTTGAGCGTCATCTTCCAAATTCCGTCAGCTCCGGCCACTCGGTTGTGGTAATCGCTCCCTTCCCGGTCTGTTACCAAGGCTCCGACGTTAGATCCTCTGCCCAGGTCGCGGCGGAACCGGGCCACAGTGCCCACGCTCTTCTGGGGCATTGACGTGATGTCGGATCCCTGACTGCCCGGAAACAGTAGGTTGGTCATGTCGTCCTGCGCCGTGAAGAACCCAATGGCGTTGCCGCCCTCCTTTCCCGTCAGCTTGGTGCCCCAGATGGGATCGGCGAGCGTGCGGGTGTGCACGGTGCGGAACCGAGTGTTGAAGAAGCTCGCGCTCTCGAGGAAGAACGGCCTGCGCTCGGGGTAGAACAGCGCGAACTGAGTGTTTATGTCCAGCTGAGCGACATCGGCTTCGATATTCGAGAAGTCAGGATTTACAGTCGCGTTGAGCATGAGGCTCGGCGTAACACCCCACCGTGCCGTGATGCCAGGCTCCATGTTCTTGTCCCGCTCCACGAATGGTCCCGTGGGGAATCCGTCACGTTCCTGGGTCACGACGCCGTAGACCGTCGGATCGAGTTCGATGTTCTTCCCGGGAGTGGCACCGGCAAAGCCAATCAGCTTCTCCGACTGACACATGTAGCAGTTGTTGTTGCGATCGCGTGGGAACATCCCGATGTGATGGCGCACGGCTCGTGGATAGCTGCGCACCGCATCCAATCCCCAGATCTGGTCGCCCTCACTGTGTTGGAACCGCATCGAGCTGAACGGAATCGCCATCTCCACGATGTACCCCTCTGGCGTGATCTCGCCGTCGCAATCCCAGATGGCGTCCCAGGCACCGCCGCCGTTGGGGCTCTCGATCTGGTCGCCCTGCACTCCCAGCGGGTTGCAGAAGAAGTCGAACAGTCGGGTCTGGTCGTCGAATGTGTCGAGGATCAAGGCAACCCAGTCGTCGCCGTACATTGCGTCCCTGTCGGTGATACGGGCTCGAATGGCCGATGGGTCGGGGTCGTACGCGCGAAATCCGGCGTAGAAATGCGTGCTGCTGTAGGCCAGCAGCAGCTCTGTCTGTACCGGTGCCGGGACGTTCTCACTGGGGCGGACCTCGACGTTCACGTCCAACCGCAGCGACTGGCTCCACAGGTCCTCGCTCAGCACGCCGTCCACCTGGATGTCGGCCTCGATACGGGGTACTCGATGCGGGATCTTGGGTACGGAATCGGCCTGGCCGCGGAGCGACCCGAGACTCGAGATGGTGGATGCCGCGCAGAGCAACCCTACCGCAAGCATGGATGACCTGAGACCGCGGGCTTTCATGGCGTGGACCCGGCTTCGAGTTCTCGATGCACGAGATCGCTGGGGCAGTCAGCGAGTCGAGTGTCTATGTGCACTACGTAGTTAGACGTGGCGAGGAGTCAGAACGTTGCATGAGAGGGCGGTAAATGGCGGATGAGGGCGGAAGACGGCAAGATCGACCTGCGACTCCTCATCCACCCTCTCCACTAGCATCGCTAGTCACAATGTTATATACTCACTAGCGACGCTAGCTATCTCGGAGCTTCTCATGGGCAAGGGGTCCTTAGGTGAGTTCGAGCATCAGGTTCTGCTAGCCATCCTACGGCTTGGCTCGGAGTCGTACTCGGTGCCGATAGTGCTGGAACTGGAGCAGTGCGCCGAGCGTCAGGTGGCTCCGGCGGCGGTGTACATCGCATTGAGGCGGCTGGAGAAGAGGGGCTTGGTCTCGTCCCGCATGGATACGGCGGCGCCGGACGAGGGAGGGCGGCTGCGGCGGTACTTCAAGCTGGAGCCCGAAGCCCTGGAACGGCTCAGGGAATCGCGGCGCGTCTACGACCGGCTGTGGCACGGCGTGGGTCCAGCGCTGGAGCGGAGATGACTGGTCAGCGGCCAGGGGTCGGCGGCCGGCCGCCAGCGACTCCGCCCCGGGTAGCAGAGTCAATACTCACAGCGATCATCCCTGTGTCAGATCGCGAGCCCGTCATTCGGGACCTGGCGGAACTCTACGACCTTCGTATCCGGAGTAGGGGCCGCCTGTGGTCAAATGCGTGGTATTGGGGCCAGGTGGTGAGTTTCACGGCACGGCTCGTGGCAGACAGGATCATGGGAGATCACGTACCGAGGCTGAGACTGCTTCGCGGCCGGCCGGCTAGGGGTACGCTCGTGAATTCGACTGTTCAAGATGTTCGCTACGCCGTGCGGGGCCTAATCCGCTCGCCCGGTTTCGCGCTCGTGGCGATTCTGACTCTGGCGCTGGGTGTGGGAGCCAGCACTTCGATCTTCAGCGTGGTGAACGGCGTTTTGCTGCGTCCTCTCCCGTTCCCTGAATCCGATCGCCTGGTCGCGCTGTTCAACGTGACTCCAGAAGGCGAACGTGACAATCACAGCGGCGCAAACTTCCTCGATATCAGAGAGCGGAGTCGCAGCTTTGCCGGGCTGGCCGGTCATCGTGGGGCGAGGTACAACTTCGTTGGTGGTGACCTGCCTGAGGTAGTCCGCGGCTCCAACGTAACGTCCAACTTCTTCAAGGTTCTCGGTGTGCAGGCGCTGGTTGGCCGCGTGCTGTCGCCCGACGTCGACTTGCCCGGATCCGAACGGTCGGTGGTCTTGAGCTACGCTATGTGGCAGTCACAGTTCGGTGGCGACGCCGGCGTTCTCGGCCGAAACGTCAAGCTCAACGACGACCCGTACACCGTTGTCGGGGTCATGCCACCCGGCTTCTCCTACCCACGGGATACGCGTTTCTGGACGTCCTCACGCTACGAAGTGCCGGAGTCGCCGGTGGGCGTGGGTGACGATCCGGAATCGGTGCGCAACACCAGCTGGTTCAGCGTGATCGGGCGCCTGGCGCCGAACGTCACCCACGAGCAAGTACAGGCCGAGCTTTCGCTCATCACCAATCAACTGACTGAGGAGTACCCTGAATCCAACGCTCTGGCAGGTGATGAACTCCAGCCAATTGACTTGCGAGAAGCGATGGTTGGGGACGTTCGGACTTCGCTCTGTGTCCTGCTCGGAGCGGTCGGTTTCCTGCTGCTCATCGGTTGTGCCAACGTCGCCAATCTCCTGCTCGTACGCGCGTCCGCTCGAGAGCGAGAGATTGCGGTTCGAGTGGCAATTGGTGCGAGTCGTACTCGCATTCTGCGTCAATTGGCGACGGAGAGCGCCGTGCTGGCCCTTGCGGGGGGAGTCGTGGGGCTCGTCCTGGCGCTGTGGGGTACGCAGGCACTTCTGGCGCTGGCGCCGGATGGGATCCCCCGCGTGTCCGAAGTGGGAGTCGACTTCACCGTACTCGGCTTCAGTCTGGTGATTGCGTTGGGAACGGGTCTGCTCGTTGGTCTCGCACCTGCCCTGCAATCACTTGGCAGAGGAGAAGGCCGAGCCGCATCGATCGGCGGCACCCGGCAGACCGCCAGCCAAGCGAGGACTCGACTGCGGGGTGCGCTCATCGTCGGTGAAGTGGCAGTGTCGTTATTGCTCTTGGTCGGTGCAGGACTAATGGTGCGCACGCTTGCTTCCCTAACGAGTGTCGATCCGGGATTTGAGACCGCCAATACTCTGACTGCCAGGGTTTGGATTCCGGGCAGCAGGTATCAGGAGGACGAGCAGATCCAGGCGTTCTACACGGAGGCACTGGAGCGAGTCAGGGTCATTCCTGGCGTGCAGTCGGCCGGCGCAGTCCTGAGCCTTCCGGTGAACGCCGGCATCAACGGCACTTTCCGGTTCAGCATAGAAAACCAACCAGTAGCACCCGATGAAGAAGGTCCGCTGGCCGAGTTCCAGATTGTCAGTGCCGACTACTTCGAGACCATCGGCATTCCGTTGATGCGGGGTCGGCTTCTCACCCGCAGTGATGACGCTGAGGCCCCGCGCGCGGCCGTCGTGAACGAGGCTTTGGCAGAGAAGTACTGGCCGGAGGGTGCCGCGATCGGCAAACGCATTGTGTTCGGAGACCCCGACGCCGAGGATGTTGATTGGATCACGGTAGTCGGAATCGTCGGCAACACACGCCAGTTCGGACTGGACCAGCCAGCCCGGCCGGAGGTATACCAGCCGTACCTGCAAACCACACTGCCGTTCATGACACTGGTGGTTAAAAGCGAGCTGGATGATGGGTTACTCACGTCCGCCGTTCGTCGCGCCGTCATGGAGGTGGATCCAGAGCAGCCCATGGCGGCCGTCGCCACCCTGGAGCAAGTCCTGTTCGACTCACTCGGCTCGCGTCGATTCAACATGCTCCTACTCACTGTCTTTGCCATAGCGGCTCTTGTGCTTGCCGCAGTGGGGTTATTCGGTGTCCTCAGCTACACGGTGTCTCAACGGGCCAACGAGATCGGCGTCCGTATGGCACTCGGCGCGCGGGGGAGCAGCGTCGTAGGGCAAATAGTGAGGCAAGGGGTGGGCCTTGCGATCGTAGGTGTGGTGATCGGGACTGCAGGTGCGTTGGCACTCAGCCGGCTGATGACATCGATGATTCACGGAGTCAGCGCAAACGACCCACTAACCTTCGTTATCGGCGCGCTCCTACTCGCCGGTATTGCTGCGCTGGCCAGCTTTGTGCCAGCACTCCGCGCGTCCCGGGTTGATCCGATTGAGGTGCTGAGAGCGGAGTAGAGAGGGCGGACGAAGGAACCGATCACGGATATCGTCGCCCCTTCTCGGGTCCCCAAGTGACTCACCTCACTGAATTTGTGTGACTGGTCGACTATGCTGACACAGCGCAGGTCGGTTGTGGAAACGCGGGTGGGCCAGACTGTCCAAACGCACACAGAGAGCAAGACTACGATGATTGATCGACGAATCGCTACCCTCACACTCGTGTGCGGCTTGATGGCATGTGGCGGCGGCTACGAATCCGACAGGGTCCTAGAGACAGCTGACGGGTTTTGGGCCGCCAGCTACGCGGGTCAAATGGAAGTGGCCGAGAGGTACATCCTTGAGGGAGGCAGTGCCACGTTGAACAAGCCTGAAGACGGCAAGCCCCCGTTCGACAGCTACACCCTTGGCAAGGTCGAGCTAGACGGTAACCGCGCAACCGTCGAGACCTCGATCCAGGGAGCGAACGGCAATTCCGGACTCGACATGGAGTTCAAGACAGTCCTAGTGATGAGCCGGAGTATGTGGTGGGTCGATCTCGACAACACCACCGGCGAGATCATGCAGGTCATGCTGGGTGTCAACATGGAAGAGCTTGGCCAAGCGATGGCTGACGCCATGGGTGAAGCGATCGACGGCATGGCCGAGGGCATGCAAGAAGGCGTGGAGCAGATGGCCAAGGAGATGAATGCGGCGATGAGTAGAAGGCAGAAGTAGGGGGGATAGGTCGTAATCAAAGGGCGGTAGATGGCGGACAAGGGCGGGCGAGCGCGGTTCAAAGTGATGCCTGGTGCCGCCCTCTACCGCCCTCTACCGCCCTTAAAGAACTCTGCCATCAAATCCGCCATCGCGGCAATACACTTCTCACCGATTTCTGCTGACATACCTCGTGCGTCGCCCAATATGCCGTTGGGTGTGACGCTCTGCATGCCGTCGTCTATGATGCGCTGGATCATCTCGTCCGTCAGCTCGGGCAGGAAACCCGGTTCGGCCAGGTCTTCCCGCACCAGGTCGGGGTGGAGGCACAGCATTATCGAACTCTCCGCAATGTCGGCGTGTCCGCCAACTCGGACTCCCACGCCGGCCTCTTCCTCAACGATTTGCTTCCACTGCTTGATCGCACCGACTAGATCGGTGAAGGCAACAACTCTGCATTCGGTGCCGACGCTGGCGTCTAGCTTTTCCACGACATCGGCCAGTGGTTTGCAGTTGCCCCCGTGCGACGGCAGCATGCAGATGTAGCGAAAGCCGTGGTGTGCCAAGCTGGTACAGTAGTCCTGGCACACGGCGCGAAAAGTCTCCTCCCGTAGCGACAAACTGCCGGCGAAAGCCAAGTGGTGCTCCGAGCAGCCCACTCGAATGGTCGGAGCCACCAGAGCGTTGCCCATACGCTGTGCCACCTCTGCGCCAAGGCGGGTGCCATGTTCAGCGTCCACGAACAACGGCAGGTGAGGGCCGTGCTGTTCCACGGCTCCACAAGGAACCACTACCGTGGTCATTCCTGCCTCCAACGCCGCCTCGACCTCCGGTCGGCGGAGCCGCTCGAGAAAGAGAGAGGTGGTGGTCATGTCTCAGTCCTTAGGTTGAGCTACCAGATGTCGAAAGATGCTCCTGGGGCGGTAGAGGGCGGTAGAGGGCGGTAGAGGGCGGTAGAGGGCGGTCGCAGAAGGCGGGCGAGGGCGGCAAACGATTGGCTTAGAGCATCTTTCACCGTCTTTCACCGTCTTTCACCGTCCCTCCCTTTGTGACCTACACCACTGTTTCAACCCGCCCCAAACGACAGCATAGGAGTCCACTTCAAAATCCTGGAGGAGCGCCTTAGTGAGCGTTCTCCTCAGTGCCTTGTCCGCAGTCGTAAGTCTAATAGCGGTAGCAGCTTCGGTGGTTGTGTTACGCCGGCTCCGGGACCGCCGAGTTGGGGCTTTGACTGCGATGCTGGGACTGCTAGCGGCGGATCGAATTCTGAGCTTCGCTGGGCACTTCACCGATTGGGGCGTCGTCGGCTGGGGACCCGGCCCTCAGTTCGCCGGCCTCGCCCTGAGCGGCGTGGCTCTGCTTGCCGTCTACTTCGTGGCGGGCATGGTCGTGGAGCACGCGCGCGCGCGCAGAGAGAGTCAGGTCGAGAAGGCGTATTTCGAGCAACTCTTCGAAAGCTCGCCGGAGGCGGTGGTCGTGCTGGACCATGAGGACAGGGTGATCCGAGCCAACGGGGAGTTCACCGCTACCTTCGGGTACCAGCCTGAGGAGGTGGTGGGACGACGGATAAACGATCTGATAGTGCCCGACGATCTGCGCGATGAGGGATCCAGCCTCACTAATGCCGTGCTATGCGGTGACAGGGTGAACGTGGAGACCGTACGACGGCGGAAGGACGGCACCCCGGTCGACGTGTCCATCCTCAGTACACCGATCGAGGATGAAACGGGCCGAGTCGCCGTATACGGCATCTATCGTGACATTACCAAGCGAAGGCTTGCCGAAGCAGCACTGCGCCAGGGTGAGGAGCGATACGCGCTGGTCGTGAAGGCTGCAAACGACGGCTTGTGGGACTGGGACCTGGCAACGGACACGGTCTACTATGCTCCGAGGTGGAGGGCAATGCTCGGTCTAGCCAACGTGCAGATCGGTGAGAGTCCCTCCGAGTGGTTCGATCGCGTGCACCCCGACGATCTCGACGGACTCAAGCAGGAAATCCAACTTCATCTCCAGGGCGCCACTCAGTGCTTCGAGAGCGAGCACCGAATCAAGTGCCACGACGGTTCCTACCGTTGGATGCTGGCGCGGGGGGTGGCCGATCTAGACGACGACTGCAGGATGACGCGAGTTGCAGGCTCGCTAACAGACATCAACGACCGCAAGCTGGCCGAGGAGCAGTTGTTGCACCGCGCGCTGCACGATGCGCTGACCGGTCTGCCCAACAGGGCCTTGTTCATGGACCGGCTGGAACGCGCTCTCGCGCGTTGCGAGCGAGATGACAGGCTGAAGCCAGCGGTTCTCTTTCTGGACCTCGATCGATTCAAGATCGTGAATGACAGCCTGGGCCACACTGTGGGAGATAACCTCTTGATCGCCGTCGCGCGGCGCTTGGGGTCGTGTATCCGACCGGGCGATACGGTGGCTCGTCACGGTGGTGACGAGTTTACCATCCTGCTCGATAGCGTGTCCCGCACGGAAGACGCAATCCACATTGCTGAACGTGTCCACGATGACTTGCGTCATCCGTTCTCCGTCGACGGAAACGATATCTACACCACGGCGAGCATCGGAATCGCGTTGGGTGGTAGGGGATACAAACGACCCGAAGATCTCATACGCGATGCAGACACAGCTCTGCATGGCGCCAAGTCCCACGGATCGGGTAATAACGAGGTGTTCGACGCAAACATGCGCGTCCGTACGGTGGAACTGCTCAAGCTGCAGAACGATCTGCGGCGTGCCATATCAGGGGGTCAGTTCCGCCTGGTCTACCAGCCTATTGTGTCGCTTGTATCGGGTGCCATAACCGGGTTCGAGGCCTTGATCAGGTGGCAGCACCCCGAGCGCGGGCTGCTGATGCCGTCGGACTTCATTTGCGTGGCCGAGGATACTGGGATGATTGTGCCGATCGGCAAGTGGGTGCTCAACGAAGCTTGTAGCCAGGCGCGCAAATGGCATGACGCCGGGCATTACATGACGATCAGCGTCAATCTTTCCGCTAAGCAGTTCCAGCGCGCCGACCTGGCTTCGTATGTAGCCGGGGCGCTGAAGGAAAGTGGTCTGCCACCAGAATACCTGCATCTCGAAATCACGGAAACGGTCCTGCTGGACGATGCTGAATCTAGGCTCACACTGATGCAGGATCTCAAGAAGTCGGGCGTCCGCGTCCACATCGACGATTTCGGTACGGGGTACTCCTCGTTCAGCTACTTGCAGCGTTTCGAGGTCGACGCGTTGAAGATTGACCGCTCCTTCGTGCACGACATGGTTACGAAGAGTGGCGAGCATGAAATAGTGGAGACAATCGCGTCCCTGGGCCGCAACCTCGGTATCGAGGTCATTGCAGAGGGTGTCGAGACCTCGGAGCAACTAGCGCTGGTGTCGCACATGAACTGCACTCATGCGCAGGGCTACCTCTTCTCGACGCCGGAGGCGCCCGGAGCCGCGACGAAGTTGTTGGGGACGGGTCTGTCGACAGTGGTTTGAGGGCGGAGGAAGAGGCCCGCCCTCTCCCGCTCTCTTGTCCCCGCGACCATCTAACCCTCTGGCGCATCATACCTACATTGCATATGTAGCTCGACACCATCCCGTGACTCCAACGGTGGGAGGGACCGTTGTTGTCTTCCACTGCACGATCCAATCGACATCGCGCCGTCGCGCGAGCGGCCGTCATGATGCTGGTGACATGGGTAACGGGCTCCGCAAGCGCTCAACAGGAATCGGAGGCGGTTCCCGGGCCGCGGTTGAGCGCGCCGTCAGTGCGGGCCATACCGGTTGCCGGTGAGGTGCCGCAGGTAGACGGTAGGCTTGACGACCCGATTTGGCGCACCACGCCAATGGCCGCCGATTTCACGCAGTTGAGGCCCGAAGACGGAACCACGCCCACGGAGCGCACTGAAGTCAGGGTCGTGTACGACGGCGATGCGTTGTACATCGGCGTTCGCATGTTCGACTCCAATCCCGGCGGCATCGACGGTCAACTGACTCGGCGCGACAACTTCACGCCGAGCGATGCGTTCTGGGTCGACATTGACTCGTACCACGACCACCGCACGTCTTTTCAGCTGGGAGTGAATGCTGCCGGTGTGCGCTGGGACGGCCTGGCCTCGAACGACAACGGTCACGCCGACTTGTCGTGGGACCCGGTGTGGTCCGTCGCCACCGAGACCGACTCGCTGGGCTGGGTCGCGGAGATGCGGATCCCGTTCTCACAGCTGCGTTTCTCCGGTGAAGACGAGCCGGTCTGGGGCATCAACTTCTCTCGTGACATCAACCGCAAGAACGAGCGTACTCGCTGGGCCTGGCGGCCCAATGAAGAGACCGGATACGCGTCGCGGTTCGGCCACCTCGAGGGTCTGCGCGACCTGCCGCAGCCGCGCCGGCTGGAGCTGCTGCCATACACGGTGGCCAAGAGCGACTACACCGAGGGGGCCGACCCGTCCAATCCGTTCAATGACGGCAGTCTCTACAATGTTACCGGTGGATTCGACTTGAAGTACGGCGTGACCAGTGATCTCACCATCGACGCCACGGTCAATCCCGACTTCGGCCAGGTCGAGGCCGATCCGGCGGTCGTCAACCTGACAGCGTTCGAGACCTTCTTCGAGGAACGGCGGCCCTTCTTCGTCGAGGGGTCAAACCTGTTTCAGTTCGGCGCTGGTAGCGGCGGATTCATCTTTGGTGCACCGCAGTTGTTCTACTCGCGGCGCATTGGGCGCGCACCGTCGGGCTCAGTCTACGAGGCCAGCGGATACGTCGATACCCCGGTATCCACCAGCATACTCGGCGCCGCGAAGCTGTCAGGGCAGACGGATGGTTGGTCCATCGGTGTGATGAGTGCAATAACGGACCGCGAGCTGGCCCGCATCGAGCGCGCGGACGGCACGAGGGCCACAGAGCCGGTGGAGCCGCTCGCCAACCACAGCGTATTGAGCCTGCGTAAGGACCTGCGCGGCGGCTCCAGCGGCATCGGCGCCATGGCGACCGGCGTGAACCGCCGGCTCGACGACAACGCGTTCACGAATCTCTGGTGATCCCGCTGCGATGGTTCGCGCCCAGCGATCGTCGGCGAGGTACTACCAACGCCCCGACCAGGGATACGTGTCGCTCGATTCTAGCGCCACGTCGCTCTCCGGTTATGCCACGTCGTTCCAGGCGGGCAAGGTGGCGGGCAACTGGACCTACGGCACCGACTTCTTCGCCTACTCACCCGGGTTCGAGGTGAACGACGCCGGGTTCCAGACCGAGACCGACGAGATCTTCCACGGCATTCGTCTCGGT
>JBDHHP010000028.1:0-36494 GCA_039589275.1 Gemmatimonadota bacterium
CGATGCAGCGTTGAGCTGGGTTAGCACGGCGGTTCCGAGTGCTGCTAGAAGCATCCGGGGAAGATCCGCGGCAAGTAGGTGCGCGGCAAGTATGTTGGCCGTTCCTTGAACCCATGCGACCAACCACCCATATTGCGCGATCTCTTCTCCGGGACCACATGTATCTATGATCAAGGCCGTACTGCAGAGACTCGTCTCCATCAGGGAAGATGAAATTGGACCGGTGCTATGGGCGACCGCGTACGGCTTCTGCATATTCGTGGGCTACTACATCCTGCGCCCGGTGCGGGATGAGATCAGCTCAGCTGATCGCGGGAATCTCCAGGTAATCTGGACGGCGGTGTTTCTCGCTATGCTGGTCGCGGTTCCAGCGTATTCGTGGATGGTCTCACGCTACCAGCGCGGGGTCTTTGTCCCACTAGCAAACAGATTCTTCATTGCCAACCTGCTGCTCTTCTACGCGCTGCTATATCTGCTGCCCGAGAGCGCTCGGATTTGGATCGACCGAGCCTTCTATGTGTGGGCCAGCGTGTTCGCTCTGTTCGTCGTCACTGTATTCTGGGGTTTCATGGCGGATCTGTTTCGCAACGAGCAGGGCAAGCGAGTATTTGCCTTCATAGCCGTGGGCTCCTCGCTCGGTGCGATCGCTGGATCGACGGTGACCGCCGAGCTTGCGGAGATCGTGCCTCCGTTCAGCCTCCTGTTGATCGCCTGTGTGCCACTCGAGGTCGCTTCGTGGTGTGTTGCGGTGCTTCACCGCAGGTTCGGCGGGCGAGACGGAGCCGGCAAGACCGCCACCCAGCCGATCCGTGGAACCGCGCTGAGCGGGATCAGGGTTGTGTTCCGGTCGCCCTACCTCATGGCGATCGCCATCTACCTGGCACTGATGACGTTTGCGTCAACGGTGCTCTACTTTCAGCAGGCAGATCTTATAGGCCAAGCGTTCGCTGAGGATAGGGCTGCCAGGACCGCGTTCTACGCCAGGATCGACCAAGCGGTCAACATCCTCACGATCCTGCTTCAGACCATCATCACCGCCCGTATCATACGTCTGATTGGGGTCGGTCTGAGTCTGACCCTGGTCCCGGCTCTGGTGTTCATTGGTTTCCTGAGCTTGGGGACATACCCGCTGCTCGCAGTGCTAGTTGTATTGCAGGTGTTGTATCGGTCCGGCAGGTACGGCATAGCCAAGCCAGCGCGCGAGGTCCTGTTCACGGTTGTCTCCCGCGAAGAGAAGTACAAGTCCAAGGCCTTCCTCGATGCCGCGGTTTATCGCGGTGGAGATCTCGTCAGCGGCTGGATATACGCGGGCCTGGCATGGGTGGGACTCTCCGTGGGAGCGATCGCGCTGGCTGCAGCACCGTTCGCGGCTGTTTGGGCGGGTATCGGATTCATGCTAGGGCGTCGGCAGGATGTACTGGCGCAGCAGGAAACGGATCAGGCGGTTTCGGGTCCTCCGGTGGCGACGGGACTCGCATGGGACAGTTGATGTGAAGGCACAGAGCAGCGTACTTTACGGCCCATGCTCAAGACGAGATCGTGGCTGTTGATCAGCGGCATTCGGCGATAACAGGTCAGGGTGCTACAGGTGTCTGACTCGATCGATGCTCATGCCTGGGCCCGGCTGTGGCCCAGTGTTCGTCCGCCTCACTCGAGAAACCTCAGGGCGGGCGCCTGGTACGCAGTTCTCAATGACGAGATGGCGGACCGCGTCACGATCTTGCTCTACGGCGACGAAGTGGATGTTCCGCGTCGTGTTCTGGAGGTGCGCGACCGGCGTCCGACCCGGTTCTCCGTCGTACATCGGGTGGGTTATCGGCGGGCGCCAGGGAGGGCGTCGATGTTCCACCTGGGCAAACGTTATGCGGTCTGTCCCGCCTGCTCCTGGCGCTTCGGGTTGGTGGGTGAACCGGAGCGACGACAGTGCCCCAACTGCGGTCACGAAGGGGAAGTCGCGTGGTGGGAGACAGCCTGAAATAGTCTAGGCGGCCCGGACTCCGCCTCTGAGCGCGGAGCACGGGCCCGCCGAATAGCCTATCTACTTGACGCTTACTTCCTGTTTGCCTCGACTGCGATCGAGATCTCCACGTCTGATCCCACCACGACCGTCTCAGCCCAACTCCCAACGCCGACCCCGTAGTCCCGCCGATCGAGTTCCGTCGCGGCCGTGAAGCTCGCAACCCGAGTCACGCCGCCCAGCATTTCCTGCATCGGCGCCGGTATGTCCTTGAGACCCAGGACGCTGATCTCCAGCGCAACTTCTCGTGTCACGTCCTTGATGGTGAGGTTTCCGCGGGCTGAAAGCGTGTTGGGACCCGTCTGAGCCACCGAATTGCTCGTGAAGGTGATGTGCGGGTACTTCTCGGCTTCGAACCAGTCGCCAGAACGCAGATGGTTGTCCCGCTTATCGTTCCCCGTGTTTACGCTGGCCACGTCGATCGTCACCTCGACCGTGCTGTTTGCGGGGCTTTCGGCGTCATACATCAGGTTGATCTGGTAGCTGTCGAAGCTACCGGAAACGGGCGTGAAGAAATGCCGCACGCTGAAGTTGACCTCCGTATGGGCCCCGTCCACATTCCACATGAGTGGATTGGTCACTGTCGTGTCTGTGCTGGCGCCGTTGTAGGCGGCTAGGCTAATGGCGCCGGCGGCCAGGACGCTGGGGATGGTGTGTGCTCTCATACTGCATTCCCTCCTATTTGGTTGAAGATCCTGCCGTAACGGCTCGCTGAGAGCTTCAACAAGGGCTGACAGCCCTGGGTTCCCGGCGGGGAACTGAGGCACCAGGTGCGTCAGCGACGCGGGAGAGGAGGCAGGTCAGAATTAGGTTCGCCTAATATTGCGTTGGCTCGCATGCCGCTGCCCGGCCTTGATGCGTTTCGCCGCCGTGTGGGTTGCGGGGGGGGGTGTGCCGCACGGGTTGCCTGAGCCGCCAGATCGTTCTACTATGCGCTTGTTCGCGCCCGATGTCCCACCCTCGCAAAGGAGGTGATCAATTGTCTAGTGATAAGCCTGAGCGCGACCTGGTATGGGCAAGCGATCGCCGGATCGGTAGTTGATCTAGGACCGAATCGCGTCTGCGCCTCCGACGACTGCCTTTGGGTGATCGTACCGGGTCGCGCAGGGAGAAAAGCACCGCGTCATCGGGTATTCGGTACCGATGGCGCGGTTGTGCTTTATCATTCGAGGAGTCAACCGGCAGGCCGATGAGGCAACATCCGCTGCACACCGGGAAAGAAATTCGATGAGCGATCCGACATATCTGGACGACATTACCCAATCGGTCGGCAATACCCCTTTGGTCAGGCTCCGCA
Source organism: Gemmatimonadota bacterium (assembly GCA_039589275.1). Classification (GTDB taxonomy): domain Bacteria; phylum Gemmatimonadota; class Gemmatimonadetes; order Gemmatimonadales; family GWC2-71-9. Next base: position 3,315 of record JBDHHP010000028.1, read on the forward strand.
AGCTCACGGCCGACAGAGGGATCACGGCCACGGTCCTGGTAAAGCCCGAGTTCCTGAACCCCACGGCTTCAGTCAAGGATCGTATGGCCATCTTCATGCTGGACCAGGCGATCGAGTCGGGTGAGTTGCGACCTGGAGGCACCATAATAGAGGCGACGTCCGGCAACACTGGTGCGGGTGTAGCCATGTTCGCTGCAGCGCATGGCTACAAAGCCGTCTTGACGATACCCGACAAGATGTCGAAGGAAAAGGTGGACACACTCAAAGCGCTCGGAGCGGAGGTACACATCTGTCCGACTGCGGTGCCGCCGGACGATCCCCAGAGCTACTACGAGACGGCAAAGCAGCTGGCAAAGCGGCACGAGAACTCGTTCATGCTGAACCAATATCACAACTTGGACAACATCCGGGCGCACTATTCTACCACAGGCCCGGAGATATGGACACAGACGGGCGGAAGACTTGATGTGTTTGTGGCTGGGATCGGCACCGGAGGGACCATGTCAGGGGCCGCCAGGTTTCTCAAGGAACAGAATCCCGATATCGAAGTCGTGGCAGTCGACGTCGAGGGCTCAGTCTATTACGGCTACTTCATGGACAAGAAGCTGCCCGAGGCGCATCCGTATTTGGTTGAGGGCATCGGTGACGACATGCTGTGCGAGACTGTCGATTTCAGCGTAATCGATCAGATGTACAAGGTGGACGACAAGACGAGCTTCCTGGTTGCCAGAGAGCTGGCTCGGAAGGAGGGGATCCTTGCAGGCGGGTCATCCGGTTCTGCCGTGCATGGGGCGCTGGAGCATGCCAAGAAGCTCGATGAGTCGAAGACGGTCGTAGTAATCCTGCCCGATGCCGGCGCTAAATACATCAGCAAGGTTTTCAACGACGATTGGATGCGGGCGAAGGGGTTCCTGGAGTAGCTCGCCGAATCGGATCTCATCCTCTATCTTGACCCGCGATGTCCGACATGTTTGAGCGGCTGAAACAGGCGTTAGCAGAGCGCTACGCACTCGAGCGCGAGCTCGGGCGGGGTGGTATGGCCACGGTCTACCTCGCCGAGGACCTCAAGCACCGTCGCAAGGTCGCGGTCAAGGTGCTCAGTCCGGAGATCGCCAACGCATTGGGGGGAGACAGGTTTCTGCGCGAGATCGAGATAGCGGCGGGGTTACAACATCCCCACATCCTACCGCTCTACGACTCGGGCGAAGCGGATGACTTGCTGTACTACGTCATGCCCTACGTCGAAGGCGAACCCCTGAGTGCTAGGTTGGCCCGAGAAGGGGCCCTACCGGTGGAAGAGGCCGTGCGCATCTTGCGTGACGTGGCCGATGCTCTCGCATACGCGCATGAGCGCGGAGTGATTCACCGTGACATCAAACCCGACAACGTGATGCTGTCTGGAAACCATGCCGTCGTTACGGACTTCGGTGTTGCGAAGGCCGTCAGCGAAGCTGCTGGTTCACAGACCCTCACCTCCACCGGCGTTGCGTTGGGCACACCGGCCTACATGGCTCCGGAACAGGCGACGGCGGATCCGCACGTCGACCATCGGGCTGACATCTACGCTGTTGGCGTGGTCGGGTACGAAGTGCTCGCAGGTCGCGCTCCCTTCGATGGCCCAACGGCACAGGCAGTACTTGCAGCGCATGTAACCGAGGTCCCCGAGCCGGTCGCCAAACGACGTCGCGGCATTCCGGCAGGCCTCTCAGCCCTTGTCATGCGCTGTCTCGAGAAGCTTCCCGCCGATCGAATCCAGCGCACACAGGAGCTACTTCATCTACTGGAAGCGCTAGCCACGCCGACCGGGACTGCGGCGGTATCTGCGCAGCTGACGGTGCCTCCCATCACGGCGCGGCTCGCACGCGTTGCCGCTCTCTACGGTGCTGCGTCAGTAGTGACCGCGGGACTGGTCTACTCGTTGATGCTGGTGCTTGGCCTGCCCGATTGGGTGTTGCCCGGTGGGCTGCTGCTGTTGGCGGTCGGTTTGCCGATCATTCTGATGACCTGGCGCACCGAGCGAGATCGAGCAATCGACAGGCTGGATCGTGAGACCGGAAGTGGGGCGGGCCTGTCTCGGCTGTTGACCTGGCGCAAGGCCATTGCAGGCGGCGGGCTCGCGTTCGGTGCGTTGGGATTGCTCACGGCAGCGTACATGGCGATGCGCCTACTCGGAATCGGGCCTGTCGGTACGCTGGTGGCCGCGGGCGTGCTCGAGGAGCGCGATCGCATCGTTTTGGCTGATTTCGTGGACAGGACCGGTGACTCGACGTTGGCGGCAGCCGTGACCGAGGCGTTCCGGGTAGACTTGGGGCAGTCACCAACCGTGACGCTGGTGCAGACGGCCGAACTGCTCGACGCCTTCGCTCGAATGGAACGTCAACCTCCGGCCGTAATGACATCAGAGCTGGCCCGAGAAGTGGCAGCGCGCGAGGGTATCAAGGCGGTCGTGTCCGGTGAGATAAACTCGCTTGGGGGCTCATACGTGCTGTCGGCGCAGCTGCTGGAGGCTGGCTCAGGCGATGTGCTGGTTCCGCTGCGCGAGACAGCCAAGGACTCTACCCAACTCATCGATGCTCTCGATCGACTGTCGAAACGGCTGCGCGAGAGAGTCGGTGAATCGCTGAATTCGATCCGGGAAGCGCCAGCGCTTGAAAGAGTATCAACCGCCTCTCTTCCAGCGTTGCGCAAGCATTCCCAGGCGATGAGGGCGGTGGAGGCCGGCGACGCAGGCCGCGCCATAGCCCTGTTCCGGGAGGCGATAACACTCGATACGACATTTGCGGCAGCATACCGCGGGCTTTCCGTTCAGCTGTCGAACTATGGAATCGATAGGGCATTGGCTGTCGAGTCGATGTCGAAAGCCTATGAGTACCGAGACAGGCTCACCGAACGAGAGCGGCTCTGGACGATTGGGTCCTATCACATGAGACGCCTTGAGATACAGGAGGCGTTGACCCCGTACCTGGCGCTGTTCGAGCTGGAACCGAACGATCCCAAACTCAGCAACAATCTCGGTGTCTTGTACAACTTGGAAGGCGACAACGAGCGGTCGCTTGAATACTACCTACAAGCCTACGAGCTGATGCCGACCGCTCCCAGTGTCAATTTCAACATCGTCGTCACCAATATCGAGCTAGGTCGGCTGGATGACGCACGCGCTGCAAACGAGCGGTTCGTGGAGGCTGTCCCGAACCATCCAATCCACCAGGTCAATAACTTCTTCATTGCGGGTGCCGAATTCGACTATGCAACTGCTCGTGAGAGCATCGAGGCTTGGGCGGCCTACGGCGACCTGGCCAGTGAATCTCTCGTTACTAGTACGCTTGGGGGCCTGGCTGCGGTGGAAGGGAAGATCGCCGAATTGGAGCGCCGGCTGCGAGAGAGCGAGACCCGCGCGGCGAGTGGTCGACAGGTCCGCGAGCACCTATTGGATGCAGTGTATGTAGGACTTTTCGACGCCGAAACACGAGGGCGGCCGGAGCAGGGCATTGAGCGGGTCCAGCGGGCATTAGAGGCGTTTCCTCTGGAAAGCCTCGAGCCGTTCGACCGTCCCTACGCTGAGCTTGCCGAGTTCTACGCCCGCTTGGGCCGTGTCGAGCGCGCCTCAGAGATGCTGGATGCCTTCGATAGAGAGGTCTCGGAGGAGTTCGCTCCCATGGCGGACATCGAGTACCAGCGGGCGCGGGGATATCATGCCCTTGCTCAGAAGCGATACGATGAGGCAATGGTGCGGTTCCTTGCGTCCGACCGTGGTAGTTGTCCGGTCTGTGTGCTCCCAGGTCTCGCGCGCCTGCACGATCAGACTGGCAACACTGATTCCCTCATCACGGTACTGGAGCGCTACCTGACCACGCCCGACGACGATCGGCTCCACGTGGACTTCTTGGAACTCCCCGGAGTTTACGTGCGTCTGGGTGAGTTGTACGAGGCTCGGGGAGAACGTGAGCAGGCGATTGAGAACTACGATCGATTCGTCGACCTCTGGCAGGGGGCTGACGCCGAGCTCCAGCTGCAGGTGGACGATGTGCGCCGGCGAATAGCACGTCTTGCCGCAGAAACGAGCTCACCCGACTAGCTGGTTGGAGCTGGAATTACATCCTCCACAAGTACGACATCTTGAAGAACAAACGACGCTGGGTCTCGAGGAAGTCGTCGGCTGGTACGTACTCACTACCTTGCCACCGGGTCTTGTCATAGAGAGAGCCGTAGCCCAGGTGGATCACGGTCCCAGGTATGTACGTGAATGATGCCAGGAAGTCCGTGGTCAACTCCTCCCGGAAGTCGTTGTACTCCAGGATCCCTCTCAGGAAGAGGTATTTGTTGAGCTGGTAGGTGAGCTTGGCCCGGCCAATAGGGTAGTCATAGATCCTCTCTCCATCAGAATCTCGAGTCAGGTCCGAGTAAACCAGGCTGAGGTCCCAGCGCAGTTTGTCAGAGGGCTGGAATATCGACGTCACAGTCAGGCGGTTGCTCTTACCTTGGTACGGCTCGTCGGAGTAGTAGATGGATCCTAACCTGCGATACAACACCCCAAAGAACAGTGCATTGGTGAACTGCCCGCCTCCGTATACGTGAAATCCGCCCGTGTCGAATCGGCGGTCGAGAAATATCTCGGTGGAGTATGAGTACTTGGCTTTGAAGGTCAGGCTGCCCCACAGGAACGCCTGTGCCGAGACATGATTGAACGTCTCCCACATGTCGCTGTAGCTGTCCCGGCCCTGAGCGCTGAACAGCTCTATGTCGATGCGACGCACAAGATCTGACTCGGGGTATAGCTTGGGTCGCAGCAATCCGCTGAACTGAGCGAGGCCGTTCCGCGCGACGAAACCCATCTCGGTGCGAAACTGCTCGGATACATCTCTTGCTGTCAGGATATAGTCCACGTTGCGGGTACTGTGGCTGTAGCTCACACCAAGCGTATGTCCGTCTTGCCGTTCCGTTGCTGCGTCCTGTTTCAGCTGTGAGCCGATGGCTCCGAAGGAGAGCAGGCTCGACTCGCTTACCCTCAGTTGCCCGTCGACGCCCAGCACTCGGTTGTAGTGGCCGATCAGTTCCCTGCCGGCGTAGATACCGCCCACGTAGCTGTCTTCGCTCAGGGCCCGTTTGAAGCGCACAATGGCATTGTGTGCGTAACTCTTTTCGTCCGTTATCTCGGTGTCCTGTAGCTCGTCGGCAGTGTAGATCGACGCCAGTGTGTTCTTGCCGCCGAGCTTGCCGCTGAGTTTGGCTCCAGCAATCGGATCGACGATTGTGCGCGTATAGACAACTGAGCCGACCGGGTCCCGTTCCGACAGCCCCGTAGCACCGAAATGGAAGCTCTCTCTGCCCTCGAGAAAGAACGGCCGTTTCTCAGCGAAGTAGAGTGGGTACCTGAGGTTTACGTCGACTTGGCCAGCGTCCGCTTCCACCTGGCTGAAGTCCGGATTGAACGCGCCGTCAAACACCAAGTCAGAACTAAGGCCATACTTGGTTGTGAGGCTAAAGTCGCCCTCGTCTCTGATCGTTGACAGTGTCCCCGCTTCATGGGACCGCCCGTTAGTGTACGTGACCGCCGGCAAGATCTCGAGCAGTGTGTGCTGCTGCAGGCGGCGGTAGACCATGGGGTGCATTTGGGTGAGCCACTCCTGCTCGGCCGGATCGAGCGGCGGGAAGGTGCCCATCTCCGACTGCCGGCTGATGCGGCGCTCGAATATCACCCCCATCGACACGGTGTCGCCATCCGAGTAGCGAATGCTCTTGAGCGGGATGCTTACTTCTACAGTGTATCCCTCGTCGTCTATCTGCCCGCTGCTGTACCATACCATATCAAAACCGCCGTCTTCCTTGCCGGCGGCATACCGGGTGTCGCCCTGAATCCCGAGCGGGTTGACGTACAGCGCATACAACGACTGCTGATCGTTGAACGAATCGAGGTTGATGCAGATCCAGTCGTCCCGCCGGATGTTGTCCCGGTTGGTGACGGATGCCTTGATCTTGTCAGGCTCGGGATCGAATGCCCTGAAGGCGAAGTAGAGGTTGTTCCCGTCATACGCCATGTAGGTTCGCGTGTCACCCACCATGGCCTTGCCGTAGTCTGGCGCCCAGGTCCTGAAATCCGACACGTAGGGGGCCTCGCTCCAGACGGCATCGTCGAGCCGTCCGTCGATAATCGGTGCTCTTTCGGTGCGCAGTGGGAGGAACGGTCCCTGGGCGCTCACCAGAGCGGGAATCGCGAGCATTACCGCAAGCGGTGCCATCAGGGATCGTGACGGGGTTTTCATGTGCCCTCGAGGACGGAATCTATGAGCGAGCGGTGAATCCTCATGTCACAGAATCGACCGCTATATATACAACTACTATATACACCATAAAGTTAATTGTAACGCAGTGAAACCGCGAGCCATCTCAGGATCTAGACGACCTCCACTCCATCCCAGCAATAGGTGCACAGCTTCTCCTTGGGGAGACCGATCGCGTTCACAAGGTCTGGCATACGTTGATAGCGCAACGAAGTCAGCCCCATGCGAGCGCGGATAGCCTCGACCATTTGAGCGTGGCGATCCGAATCCGGATTCGCATAGGTGTTGAGGTCTTCCGGGTGCGCCCCTTCGAGCTGGGCCACCGCCTTGCGTCCTGCCAGGTCCAGCTCGGACGTCGAACGGGAGAAGTTGAGGAACTTGCAGCTGAAGACCAACGGTGGGCATGCGGGCCGCATGTGCACCTCGCGTGCGCCGTAGTCGAAGATCCGGCGGATTATGTCTTGCAGCTGTGTTCCTCTCACGATCGAGTCCTCACAGAACAGCAACCGTTTGTCTTCGATGATCTCGCGGATTGGGATCAGCTTCATTCTAGCTACCAGGTCCCTAACCCGCTGGTCCTGCGGCATGAAGCTGCGGGGCCACGTGGGAGTGTATTTCACGAAAGGTCTCTGATACGGGATCCCTGCGGTATTGGCGTACCCAATCGCGTGACCCGTACCGGAGTCGGGAATGCCAGCTGCGACGTCGATATCCCTGTCCTCGGCCCGAGCCAAGGCCGCGCCGCAGCGGTAACGTACTGCTTCAACGTTAATGCCTTGGTAGCTGGACGCAGGGTAACCGTAGTAGACCCACAGGAAAGCACAGATTTGCAGCGCGTCTCCGGGCGGGGCCAGTTGCTCGACGCCGTCCCCTGTGATGCGTACTATCTCTCCTGGTCCCAGGAACCTCTCGACCTCATATCCCAGGTTCGGCAGCGCGCAGGTCTCCAAAGTGGCCGCGAAAGCTCCTTTTTTCTCACCGATCACGACGGGTGTGCGGCCCAATCGATCACGTGCGGCGTATATCCCGTCATCCGTGAGCAGCAGCAACGAACAAGAACCCTTGATGGATGCCTGGGCGTTCTTGATACCCGCTTCGAACGTGTCGGCTTGGTCGATCAAGTGGGCCACCAGCTGCGTCGGGTTGACATCGCTGCCGGTCATCTCCGAGAAGTGTGTGCCTGGTCCCCTTAGTGCCCGTGCCACAAGCTCAGACAGGTTGTCTACCTTCCCAACCGTCACGATTGCGTACACGCCGTGGTGTGAGCCGATGATGAGCGGTTGGTCTTCGTAATCGCTGATGACTCCGATTCCCGTGGTGCCCGAGATCCCCTTGAGGTCGTCCTCAAATTTGCTTCGGAACTGAGAATTGGTGATGTCATGGATGAACCGAGTGAATCCGCGTTTGTTCCTGACCGCCAAACCGCCACGCATCGTTCCGAGGTGAGAGTGATAGTCTGTACCGTAGAAGAGATCGGCTGTGCAGTCCTGCTCCGAAACGACTCCGAATAATCCACCCACCGCGATGACCTCCGGCTTGGGTCAGTGTGAAGGCACTCGTATATTGGCAAGGAAGAACGAAATCTAATCGAGGGCTCTTTGCCAATGGAGCGGGTCACCAAGACAGTCATGGAGGAGTTGGACCGCATAGCGATTGACGTCAAGTCGCACAAGCGACTCAAAGCGCTCCTCAGAGAGAATTCCAAGCTAGAAGAGATCATGCGCCACGCCAAGAACGAGACCGAGGCGTTGGTCGGTGTGCGCAATTGGGTACTAGGAGAGCTACAGCAGAGACCCAAGGCTCTCGCATTCTACGAGCACAGACACTCGACGCGCGAGTCGTTTGAAGCTCTCGAATGGCGCGATTACGCGGCCATTAGGATCTTGGATTACGTCGATAACGCGGGTCGGCAGTTCGTCGATCTCAATCTCCGTGGCGAATTGGCGGTCAGCAACCCGATCAAGCTCATCTGGCTTGCGGTGAATCACGGGACGGGAGGAGCTAAGGCAGAGTTCTTCGAAGATATGGTACGCTTGTTTCGCCAGTTCTCCGGCGAGGTCCGAGTGATGCCGGATCGGCAAACCGTGGAGGCCTGGATGGAACGGTATCCTTCAGGACTGGATCCTCGGATAGTTGCACTGCGAGAGGAAAATCGGGATCGCATCCTCAACATCATGATCGACCGTATGGACCGGGGGCAGATCGGGAGTCCTCGGTTCCACTTCGATGCCGGCACGGGCCGGGCAGACAAGTTCCACCTGGCACTCGAGTGGTGGAAAGACATGCGCTTCCACCTGAGCTTTGCGGTTCGCACGCCGGAGCTTCTGAACGAGATGCTGGGTAACTCGCTCGATCCCGACACGATGAAGATCCTGTATCGGGCACGCGACGCCGGCATCCCGTTCTTCGTCAATCCGTACTACCTGTCGTTGCTGCACGTTAGAGTACCGTATTTTGCAATCGGTGCCGACCTGGCCATACGGCACTACGTCGTATACAGCAAGCAGCTGGTTGAGGAGTTCGGCCATATCGTTGCCTGGGAAAAGGAGGACCAGGTTGAGCCGGGCAAGCCCAATGCGGCTGGTTGGTTGCTGCCGCCGTATGACAACGTGCATCGGCGGTATCCGGACGTCGCGATCCTCATTCCCGATACAGTCGGGCGCGCATGCGGTGGGCTGTGTTCTTCCTGCCAGAGGATGTACGACTTTCAACGAGGACGATTGAACTTCGATCTTGAGGAACTGGAGCCCAAGGCGAGTTGGCCCGACAAACTGACGGAGCTGATGCATTACTTCGAGCGGGACTCCCAGCTCAGGGACATCTTGATCACCGGGGGCGATGCTCTCATGAGCTCGGATCGCAGCCTGCAGCAGATGCTGGACGCCGTTTACGAGATGGCCCGGTCTAAGCGAGATGCCAACAGCAGCCGCGGGCAAGGTGCCAAGTACGCTGAGATGGTACGGGTCAGGCTCGGCACCCGAATGCCGGCTTACTTGCCTCAACGTGTCACCTCTGAACTCACCGAGATACTGGCCGGGTTCAGGGCGAAGGCTTCTGAGGTCGGCATCAGGCAATTCGTGGTACAAACGCACTTCGAATCGCCCATGGAGGTCACGCCTGAGGCCCGCGATGCCGTGGCTCGGCTCATCTCAGCCGGTTGGATGGTCACGAATCAGCTGGTGTGCTCCGCGGCTGCCTCGAGACGGGGTCACTCCGCCAAACTGCGCCAGGTGCTCAACGACATTGGCGTGCTGCCGTACTACACCTTCGCGGTCAAGGGATACATGGAGAACAACTTCAACTACACTCCCATAGCCCGGATCGTGCAGGAAGAACTCGAAGAGAAGGCTGTGGGTCGGGTGCCCGAGCAGTTCCACGATGTAGTCAAGCGATTTCCTAGCGACACCCAGACGATCATCAGCGACATCGATGCACTGCGGCAGGAAGCTGATTTGCCGTTCCTCGCGACCGATCGGAGCGTGCTCAACCTGCCCGCAGTGGGGAAGAGCCTGACGTTTCGGGTCATTGGCATAACTCGCTACGGACGCCGGATCATCGAGTTCGACTACGACAGGACACGAGCGCACAGCCCGATCATCGACCGTATGGAGAAGGTCGTCGTAATCGAGTCGAAGTCGGTCAGCGAGTACGTCCAACAACTGAATGACATGGGTGAGGACGTGGGAGACTATGAGGGTGTCTACGGCTATTCGCTGGGAGAAACGGAGGGTCGTATGGCCATCTATGAGTACCCGGGCTACGACTACGAAGTGACTGACGAGATCGTCAACTTCGAGTTGGCTGAGCCGTCGCCGGCCTGAGCGGGGGCCGAAATCCGCAGGCCTGGTTGCAGCTACCTCCCGTTGTTCACTAGTTTGGTGGATTAGGCACCTTGGTCGCTCCAGCTGTCCTGGCACCTCGTGACATCAAGGAGGCGCGGAAATGAGCAGCATCCAGCCAAACAGTGTCACCGGACGTACCCTTCACGGAATCCTCGCCTTCGGTCTTGTGACCCTGTCTGTCGCCTGCATTGACCCTACCTCACAACGTCGCTCCCAGACAGAACCCGATCCCGAGCCGCCGTCACGCGTCGATACGGTGGTGGTACAGCGGAGGGTGGTAGACACTGTGACGGTGGCGAATCCAGAGACCGAACAGCAGCTTGCGCAGCTGCAGCTTCGGTTGCTAGAGAAGGACGCCCAGATAGCAACGCTGCAGACCCAGCTCGAAGAAAGCACTAGGGAGGTCGTGAGGTCGCTGGCGCGGCAGCAGACGGTGGCCAGTCGGGCCGAGGCAGCCTCAGCAATGGCAGAAGCCGAGGTTGCACTGGAGCAGCTGCGGACCGCAGCAGGCGGGCGGGAGACATCCGAGATCAGGCAAGTTCAGAGCCTGTTGGAAAACAGCACGGCCGCATTCAATCAGGAGAACTACGGCGGCTCGCTGTACCTTGCGAATCAGGCCAAGACCATCGCGGGAGCCGATCGAGGACGGTTGCTCAGGGGTGCCCAGGGGTCGATGCTGCCTGGGGAGAGCCTGTTCACCGTACCACTACAGCTGCAGACTGTGCGGCGCAGCAACGTCAGAGAAGGTCCGGGTACCGAGTATGGTATCGCGTTCACGCTGGAGTCGGGGGCACCGTTGGTCGCGAACTCGTACGTCGGGCAGTGGCTCCGGGTGAATACTCCAGATGGCCAGACGGGCTGGATCTTTCAGAGCCTGGTCGAGAGCGGGGGTGGTGGCGGCGGGGGCTAACTGTCGTTCTACGTCCGCTTGGTTCTCTTCCCGTCGGCTCTGACCACACGGTTGCGGCCGCGCCGCTTCGCTTTGTACAGCGCATCGTCAGCCCTGGCGATGATGGCTTCGGCAGTGTCTCCGTCCAGCGCGCAGTCGGCGACTCCGATGCTAACAGTTACCGAGACATCCCCCCCGGTTGAGCTAAGCCCCTTGCCGTCCACCCGCGCTCTGATCCGTTCGCTCAGCTCCGCTGCACCGTCAAGGTCGGTGCCGGGGAGCATGATCAGGAACTCCTCACCCCCGTATCGAGCCGCGTAATCCACCTCGCGAATCTCCTGCTTCAACACCGATGCAAGTTGCCTCAGCACCTCGTCTCCGACGAGATGGCCGTGCTCGTCGTTCAGCTTCTTGAAGTGGTCGACGTCCAACATCAGGATCGAAAAGGGCTCTTTGCTTCGCTGTGTTCTTCGTCCCTCCCTCTCCAACACCTCCAACAGCTGTCTTCGATTGAACAGTCCGGTAAGGCCGTCGGTTATTGACAGTCGCGCCAGTTCTTCGTTCTTCTTCCTAAGGGTCTCATTGGCACCGTCGAGCTGTTCACGCCCAGTGCGCAGCCGCGATACCATGTCGTTGAAGACGGTGGTCAAATCCCCGACCTCGCCCCCACCCACAACAGGGAGATCCACCGAGAAGTCGCCGGCTGCAACCTGCTTCACTCCTGTGGTCAATTGGTCGAGTGGGCGCACGATGATCACACCAACTCGGTAGGCTATGAGTCCCACGCCCAGCAAGAGGCCAGCTACTATCATGATCGTCGTGTTCCTGAGTCGGCTGACTGCAGCGAATGCCTCTGCTCGGGGAACCTCGGTCACGACGTCCCACTCCAGTTTTGGGATCATCCTCGACACACCGACGACCTCCTCGCCTCGGAAGCCGGCGTATTCCACCGGTGTGCCTTGACCAGATGAGAGGGCGTCGAGGGTCTCATCTGTCAGCTGGTTTTGCATCAGCTCCGCAGAGCCGCCCTTGGAGCTCATTATCAATCGTCCGGTGGCGTCGATCAGGAAGGCCTCACCCGAGTCTCCCGGGGTATATCGAGTCAGAATCGCTTCGATCTCTTCGAAGTTGAGGGTGGCGGCCAACAAACCGATGGAGTCCATCAGCGCCACGTCGGGGACGATCGCGTAGGCGAGCATCATGGATGCAGTACCGGCTGTCTCATCCCAATATGGCTCGCCAAATATCCGTTCATTTCGAAAGATCTCGAGCCCCGCTGGAGAGAAGCTGGGCGTGTGAATTGAATCGGCACTTGACGCCACGAGTTCGGCATCTGTGTCGAACACCATCAGCTCTCTGAAACTGGGTGACCTGTCGCGAACCGACGTCAGGTAATCAGTCAGGCGGGTGAAAGCTTGCCGCTGCCGGGTCGATTCATCCCGGATCCGGGGCAGCAACTGGAGGTTCTCGCTGACTTCGTAAGAGGTGGTGAAAACCCGCAGGTCAAAAATCCGCTGTTCTATCCACAGATCGAGCTCCCGGGCAGCCTGAGAGCTGCCTGCGGCCAACTCCTCAGTGATCTTCTCGGTCAGAGCTCGTTTGTTCTGGAGATATGAGACCCACGCTGTGCCGATTGATGGTATCAGGGTCGCGAGAAGCGCCACCAACACGATCCGGTTCTTGATTCGGTCCATCCGGAGCAGGCGCGGTCCACTCGGCGAGATGTCGTCGGACTCGGGCTGGGTGCTGTCGTCTGGTTCCACGCTCATCGTCGCCTTGTTGCGGTGTGGATGCTGAGCCGGCGAGCCTGACAATGGCCGCAGCTACCCGAACAAGATTACTCGGGAGGCTAGCCTGTGCCACCCCCTTCCTGTGCGGGAGGCGGCGGATACTCTGCGAAGTTCATGTGAGCGATCTTGTAGGCTCCTCCGTCCCAGACGTATACCACGGTCATGGGGCCCTTTTGGATTTCTCCGCGCGCGTTGGCTCGATCGCCGAAGTGCCAGATCCCGGTTATGACAGCAGTCTGCGGGTACACGCTCACGCTGAAATCTTCGACCCACAACTCGTCGTGTGGAGTACTGCCCCCTGGGACGAACCCGAAGCCTGCGTGATGCTCTCGGATTGCGTCGAATCCGTGGATCAACCCCTCTCTCTCCGACGAGAAATACGTGACGCTGGTGTCTTTGAGAAACAGCGCATCAGCAAGTGTGAGGTCGCGCGTATTCCAGGCCCTAAGCCAGGCGGCCAGCTCCTGCTCTGCGTCAAATGGGTATGCGGCGTTGGGAGCGTTGTCCACGACCTGACAGGCAGACGTGCCGACAAACATGAGCGTGAGTATGTAGGGCCTCGGGTTCATGATCATCTCCATCGTGGTCAGGTCAGCACGTCTTCGCCCTCGAGCTTCGCGACTATCACTGCGCCGCACGAATCACCTAGCACGTTCACGGCTGTGCGGAACATGTCGAGCACTCGATCCACCGCGAGTATTATTGCGACGCCCTCGAGCGGCAGACCCACGGCACCCAGTATGATCGACATCATCACGAGCCCCGACATCGGCACACTCGCAGCACCGACGGAAGCCAGCAGCGCGGTGGCGACTATGATGAACTGCTGATCGATCGCCATGGTCACGCCGTAGATCTGTGCGATGAATATCACCGCAACTCCCTGGTATAGGGCCGTGCCGTCCATGTTGACGGTCGCTCCGATAGGCAACACAAACGACGCGATCTTCTCCGACACCTTCGAGTTTCGGGTCACGGCCTCCATCGTGAGAGGCAGTGTGACAATCGTCGAGCCGGTTGAGAAGCCGGTGACCAGTGCCGCTGGCATGCCCTTGTAGTGCCTGAGGGGATTGCGGTGGGTGACGAGGTAGACCAACAGCGGCAAGTTGACGGCCGCGTGAATGAACAGTCCCACTAGCACCAACACGGCGTAGAATCCCAAGGATCGGAACGCCTCAAAACCCGTTGTGGCAACGATCACCGCGTTGATGCCGAAGACCCCTACCGGAGCCAGCCAGATGATTGCGTGGGTCATCTTCATCATGGCATGAAATGCGGCGTGGAACAGATCGCCCAGCTGCTGTCGGTGTGGGTCGGGCAGCTTGGTGACGAAGTACCCGAACAGGATACTGAAGAAGATGATGGGGAGGACCTGACCCTCGGCCATCGCCGCGAACGGGTTCTCTGGCACCATGCTCAAGAAGAGATCCTGCCAGCTCTGCTGCGCTGCAGCAATGTCCGTCACCCGCTCCTCGAACTCGATGCCGGCACCCACTCCGGGCTTGAATATGTTCACCAGAATGAGGCCGGTCAGGATCGCGGCCAAGCTCGTAACGACGTAGTACAGGAACGTCTTGGCTCCGAGGATTCCCAGATTACCCCTCCCACCCACGCTGATCACAGCCGACGTAAGTGATGTCACTACTAGCGGCATGATCGCCATGCGCAGCAGCCGGAGAAACAAGTCCGACAGCGGCTGGGCCACCGGTACGATGGATTCGCCGAAGATCCTGCCGCCGGCAATGCCACCGAACAGACCCACGAAAACCCAGAACGTCAGAGATCGATATGGAATCCGCATGCTCTGTATTCTGCATCACGAACTGCCCGTATGGAATGGGGGGCGGCCGTACACAGTCCCGTGCTTGACGGGGGCTTGACGGTGCCGTCACACGATGAGTACACGGGCACGGGTCACAGCCGAACACTGGCCGGAGCGGGTCTGGATCATGGGCGAGCACGAAACCAACGAAGGCTTCACGCTAAACGGCAGGTACTCACTGTGTCGCCCCCTCGGTCGAGGGGGAATGGCAACTGTCTACTTGGGTAGAGACCTGCGATGTGACCGAGATGTCGCGATCAAGGTGCTGCGTCCTGAGCTTTCGCTTTCGGTCGCCGCAAAGCGGTTCCAGCGCGAGATCAATGTTACAGCGCGGCTATACCATCCACACATACTGACCTTGATCGACTACGGTGAATCTGACGGGATCCTCTTCTACGTCATGCCCTACGTAGACGGGATGTCACTCCGCGACGAGATCGAGATCTCTGGCCGATTCGCTGTGGCTGATGCTGTTGAAGTTGCGGGGCAGATCGCGTCGGCATTAGAACATGCTCACCGGCTCGGAGTGGTCCACCGGGACGTAAAGCCGGCGAATATCCTGCTCATGGGGAAACACGCGGTTCTGGCCGACTTCGGTGTGGCACTGTCGTTCGATAGCCCAGCGGCGGAGAGGTTCACCAAGTCGGGCCACTCGCCGGGCACGCCAATCTATATGAGTTCGGAGCAAGCGCGTGGGGTGAGTGACATCGACGGGCGGGCCGATCAGTACTCCCTGGCCTGCGTACTGTTTGAAATGCTGACCGGTGAGCCGGTCTTCACGGGATCGCCGCGTGTGGTCATGGCGCGCCACGCACGAGGGCAGCCGCCGTCGCTGGGTGTGCTGCGTCCCGACGTTTCGGAGGCCTTGCAGAGAGCCGTGGGTAGGGCTTTAGCGAAGGAACCCGAGGATCGCTTCGCCACTGCGTCGGAGTTTGCGGAAGCCCTCAGAGCCGGGGCCCGTGTGATACCGAACGGGGCCTATTCGGCGGGGGCTGCGCGGCGGCGTTCGCGTTCCCTGAGGAAGCCGGCCGGCAGTCACTTTGCGCAGCGCTGGATCCGGCGCCTGCTGTGCCCGACCTGCGCTTAACAGCGGACCAGCGACCTACCAGAATGTGTTCGACCTGGCTGGACTCCGTACCGGACAAGGGCTTTCTTTCTCCTGTTGCCGGGACACCCGGCACACTCAAGGAGAGCAGGAGATGGCGCCAGCTGGACCGGAATCGATCCAATTGAGTTGGGCAGATCAGTGGGCCGATGTGTGGAGACGCAATAACCCGCGCAACTACGTGTACGATGTCTACTTCGACCGTGAGACCCGCGAGTTGGTGTGGATCGACAATCCCAACACGACCCTCACTCCGATCGACAACGATCCGTTCGATCGGAAAACCGAGATCGTCACATCTGATCCAGACAGGTACGAGCCGATCGCGCCTCTCGACCACGCGGAGCACAGCGAGATCTTTCGCCAGTGGATCAACGGCTGGCCGGCTGAAGTGCGCGACAAGTGCGAGGCTAGGTCACTCGAGAGTTTCGTCGACGACCTGAGGCAGATCTCGCCTGAGCGTGCTGACGCGGCAAGAGCCGAATGGAACGCTTATCATGAGGACTGCTTGAAGGCTCTCGCCACGTCCTGGCTGAGGCGGCGCGGTATCGCCGTTGAATGGGGCGAGTAGCAACGCAGCCTATTCCTCGGAGGCTGCCTCCGGTTGGTCCGAATCGAGCCACCGGCCTCGGTAGTAGTAGCTGATTCCCAAGAACAGGCTTCCGAAGCCCAGAAAGAGGAGAACCCTCAGGAACGGGTCGACGCGATCCAAGTCAACCAGGAACAGCTTGGCTACCGCGATCAGGAGTGTCACTAGGCCGGCCTTTCGCGTCTGGGCCGATGCCGCGAGCAATCCGAGTCCCAGTACGCCGTAGGTAGTCGTAACGATCGCCTCACCCGCGGGCAGCACCGACAGTTCCCTCCATAGCCATCCCAGGAGGCCCACATAGCCGGCCACAACAAACCACTTTCTGAAATCGTCGTGCGCCCATTTGGATGCTACCATCATGCCGGCAATGACGAACGCGTCGGAGAGGCCCCGGGCAGAGAAGATCGCAGTTTCTGGCCGTACCCCGCCGCCCAGCCGCTGCAGCAGCCAAAAGCCCACGACGGCGAATAGCAGGTGGCCGCAGGCGCTGAGAGCGGTCTCGCCGTAGCTCCTGCCCAGGTAGAGTAGAGCGATCGCCAGCGCTGTCCACAGCACAATGTTCACATCAGCTTTGAACAGCAGCGCTATAGCAACGGTCATCAGGGCAGCAGCCGCAACCGCGTGAGCGGACGCGAGTATGGCGAGCTCGTACCGCGCGCGGATCAGCAGTGCCACGGCTGCGTATGTAACGGCGACCGCCGCGGCCGCAGAACCCCAGATGGTGTCTCCAGTTTCCCACACGGATCGGGAGAAGAGAAGGGCCAGCAGTGGCAGCGCCACCACCAGGAGGGCGCTGCTGGCGTGCGGCGTAGCTGCGAGATCGTGTTCCGAGAGGGCGCCTATCGCCGATGGCCGCGTGTAATGCCATTTGGTCGGGCTCGCACTCTCAAGTAGGCTCCGACAGGCTGCAACCGACCAGAACATCAGCCACAGCGCAGCGATACCGCACTGCAGAACCCAGCGCTGTGCTACCGTCACGTCTGCCGATGCAAGCACGAGGACGGCCCATCCACCGATAACAGAGGTCCACAGCAGCGAACGCCACCCTCTCAGCAGATAGATTCCGCTTGTGCCGAGGACCACTAGGCAGGTGTAGCCCACGAGTGCCGGCAGAGAACCCTGGTCTGAGTACAGAAAGAAGGGGGTGCCAAGACCGCCAATGGCACCAAGCGCACCAAGCACCGCCTCGTCTTGGCGGATTCCCATCCAGAACGTGAACACCGTAACCGCTATCATGAAAACAAACGCGACGGGATAGCTGAGGATTTCGAGTACCTGGAAGGCAGCGAAACCGGTGATGTACCACGATGCTGATGCTCCGCCGAGCATCAGCTGGCTGAACCAGCGTTCCTTACGCTGGACGCGGAGGCCGACAGCGGCGAGCACCGCCCCGAGCGCCAGCCCGAATGCTACCCGCACAGGAGGCGTCAGCCATCCCCTGTCAACTGCATAGTCGAACAGGAATACGACCGACAACAGCACCAGACCGATCCCAAGCCGACTGATCCAGAACAGGGGTCCGCGGTCTGCCAGGCCTTTCCAGGGAGGGTCCTTACCGATGTGCGGTGCTGCCCGGGGCCGCTCCGTAGGGAGTGACCTAGCAGTCCGGGCCCGAGTTCGTGGGGACGCAGTCAACTCGTGCAACGAGTTCTGCAAGCCGGCAACGGCCTGTTCCAGAGCGTCGAGGCGCTGTTCCGTTGATCGCGTATCTGGTTCGCTCATGCCGTGCTAAGCTACGGCCGAACCGTGGGGTGGCAAGCCGGTCTATGTGTTTCGCAACCTGCGCTACGAAAGGTCAACGGGATTCCGGTCTCAGCTCTTCGATGAAGCTGGCGTCCACCCAATAGACCGCTGCATCCCCGTTGGGTGATCGACCGTGCAGCTCCCTCAGGTAGTCGTAGCTCAGCCTCTCAGGGTGACTCCCTGACGACGGTGGCCGCGTTGACATGAAGAAGAAGAACCGGCCGTCCGGCGATACGTAGGGGGACCACTCCCCACCTCTAGTGTTGATCTCATCTCCAAGATTGACCGGTTCAAGCCACGTGTCGTCTTCGTTCCTGAACACCACATAGTAGTCCGAGCCTCCACGCGTGTCGTTCCGGCCAGCGGTGCTGACGATGAGGTAACTCTCATCAGGGGATATGAAGGCGTTGTATTGCGCGCCCGTAGAATTGACCTGCGGTCCGAGCCTCTGCGGCTCGGCGTATGCGCCGTCGATGAGGCGCGATCTATAGATGTAGCTCTCCCGGGTGTCCGGGGCCTCTCGTGTGAAGTAGATCGTACCGTCTCTGGTGGTCGACGGAAAGAACTCGGGTGCATCCGAGTTGACGGGTGGTCCCAAGTTGTAGGGCTGTCCCCAGCCATTGCCTTGCCGATCCATAACCCAGATATCCTGATTGACCCAGCGTCCGATATCTGCTGGGTCGGGCTCAACACCTGGGGGCGGACGTGTGGAGAGGAAGAAAAAACGCCGCCCGTCCGGCGAAATTGCTGGTTCTAAGTCCAGGAAAGCGGGATTGCCGGAGAATGGTGCCACCTCGGGCCTGGTCCACGCGCCATCGTCCAGCTTTGTCTGCATGATCACGCTGAGTCCGCCAACCATGAGCCCGAAGTACAACTCGCGCCCATCAGGCGTAATGGCCACGTCTCTGGTGTGCATCCCAGCGGAGACGATGCCCGGTGCGAACAGCTCTGCATCTTCACGCGGAGGCATCTGGCCCAAGTACTCGCCCGTGAGCCTTGGGAACTCGAGTTGGTTCGGTGAGGCACACGCGGAATGAACCAGTAGCGTGGCCAGAACAAGTGGCGGCAGGTTGTGTCTCGCTTGGAACTGGGTCATTCGATTTCCTCGCTGCGGGTAAGAGCACTGTTGCAGGGGCGCGTATGCGTCTATGCGTCCAACTGCCTATACTACTACCGTCTACCAGCGCGGGACCATCCCCGCGACCCAAACAAATCATACATGAATATCGGAGACAACGATGGTCAGAGTGGCTCGTTGGTCTTTTACCGCAGCGGGGCTTATCGCCCTAACTGCAGCAAACTCTGTCGAGGTGCTATCGCAGATACCGACGCCTGAATCGGTGCTCGGGTTTCGAGCTGGGGCAGACTTTCACTTGGCCACATACGATCAGTCGCTGGAGTATTTCCGACGCTTGGATGATGCGAGCGATCGGCTGCAGCTGATGGAGGTCGGTCGCACTTCGGAAGGGCGTCGTTGGCATGTGGCGCTGATCTCGTCGGCCGAGAATCTGGCCAACATCGAGCGCTACAAGGAGATCTCGCGGCGGTTGGCTCATCCTAAGGGTCTCACTGATGAGGAGGCAAGGAACCTCGCTCTCGAGGGCAGAGCCATAGTCCACATCGACGGTGGTCTGCATGCAACAGAGGTGGCGGGGCATCAGCATACACCGCAATTGGCTTATGACCTGGTGTCCGGCAGCGACGATCCCGAGGTCCGAGCCATACTCGAGAACGTGATTCTGATTCTCTGGTTCTCGATGAACCCCGACGGTCAGAGCATGGTGTCCGAGTGGTATCACTCGAACGTCGGAACGCCGTTTGAGGTATCGAGCATGCCGCGGCTGTACCAGAAGTACATAGGACACGATAACAACCGAGACGGGTACATGCTCAACGTACCTGAGTCTCGGGTCGTGACAAGAATGACGAGGGAATGGGAGCCGCAGATTCTCTACAACCACCACCAGACGGCGCCGTTCCCAGCGCGGATCTGGATTCCGCCGTTTGCCGAACCCGTGTCCGAATATGTGCACCCACTCATGTGGCGTCAGGTGAATCTACTAGGTATGTCGATGTCACAGGCGCTCGAAGAACGGGGTCAGACCGGTGCTGTCCACATGGGCACGGGTTTTGACAACTGGTATCCCGGCTTTGTCGATCACGCGCACAACTTCCACAACGTCACGGCTTTTCTCACGGAGACCGGATTATACCGCTACGCGACACCCCACTTCTATACCGTCTCCGACTTCCCGCCCAGGTCCAGAGAACTGAGACCGCAGTCCTTGTATGCCAGTCCGTGGACCGGCGGTTGGTGGCGACTACGTGACGCCGTTGAATACATGGTCACGGCATCGTTCTCCGTGCTCGATGCTGCAGCCAAATACAAGTTCGACTTCTTATACAATCGCTATCAGGCCGGCCGTGATGTGATCGCCACGTATCGTGCCGGTCCACCGTACGCCTATTTCATTCCCCAGGATCAGCGAGATCCGGTGGCGGCGGTGGAAATGCTGCGCAGACTCGCCTTCAACGGAATCGAGGTCTACCAGCTGGATCGGGCTGTTCAATTCGAGGGTCGCACGATACCCGCGAACACCTGGGCCATCCCGATGGACCAGGAGTTTGCCAACTTCGTGCGGCAGCTGTTCGCGGTGCAAGACTACCCTGACCTACGCCAGTACCCGGAGGGTCCACCCGACCAACCGTATGACATTTCGGGCTGGACGCTTCCCTACCAGATGGACGTCAACGTGATCGAAGCGGCCGCACCACTCACTGATGAGGCGCGAAGCGCGATGGTCCCCGTGCGGGGTGATGCGACACCGTGGGATGCCGATGTGGCTGATGCCGCGCCGTTTGACAGCCCAATCGGGGTCGGCTACAACTCCCATCCGGTCGCGGCGGGCATTCTGCCCCCGCCAGGTAGAATCAGTGGTGGTGGGGGAGCTCTTTCGGTCGACGCAGCTCAGAACAACGCGTTCCGCGCCGTGAACAGCGCGTGGCAACAAGGTGGCCGAGTGCGATTCCAGGCGGGAACGCCTGGGGTCAACGGTAGTCCCGGAGGCTCAGGCCGCTATGTGATCACCAACCTCAGTGGATCGGCCGTCAACTCGTTGGTGAGTGATCTGGCGCTGCAGGCGGAGCGCACCAGCGCCTCCGGGATTCCGATCCGGAGGCCTAGCATCGGCATGTACAGACCGTGGCGTGCAAGCATGGACGAGGGGTGGACCCGTTGGCTGCTGGAGCGCTACGGATTCGAGTTTGCCAGTGTCTACAACCACGACGTGATAGCGGGGGACCTGCGGGACAGATTCGACGTTCTGCTAATCCCTGACATGTCGTCCAACCAGATTCTAGAGGGGTACGCAAAAGGCAGTGTGCCACCGCGCTATGCGGCAGGAATTGGCGACGAAGGTGTGCGGGCAATCGAGTCGTTTGTGAGAACAGGCGGCACGTTGGTCACTTGGAATGGAGCCAGCGTATTCGCCATCGATCAGTTCCATCTTCCGGTGGAGAATGTGGTGGCCGACATACCGCGGGAGGAGTTCTTCATGGCCGGATCGATAATGACGATGGAGGTCGATCCGTCGCATCCCGTCATGACAGGCATGCCGCCACGCAGCAACGTGTTCGTGAGCCGCAGTCCGGCGTTCACAACCAAGGAGGGTTTCGAGGGGTCAGTGCTGGCCAAGTACCAGGAAGCCGGCTCGCCGCTGCTGTCGGGATACCTGTTGGGTGAAGAACACCTGTACGGATATGCTTCCGCGCTCGAAGTGCATCATGGAGAGGGCCGAGTGATTCTGCTCGGCATGCGACCCCAGTGGCGCGGCCAGCCGTTCGGCAACTTCCGTATCCTGTTCAACTCAGCGCTCTACTCGGCCGGCGTTGCCTCCGCTACGCCTGAGAACCCTGACTTCTGGACCCCTCCGGTCAAGGAAGAAAAGCAAGAGGGCGGTAACAACCAGAGGAGATAGGTCCATGACATCCGTCAGTCGACGCGCATTCCTTGGTACGGCCGCGTCCTGTTCGGCGCACCTCACGTTCGTGTCGCTGGTGCCACGCGGCGCTCGTCGGTTCCTTTATCAGGGGCGCGTGAGTCGAATCGTCGCGGAGGAGCGCTGGGGTCGATTGGAGCAAGTGGGAGAAGGTCTCTGGGCACTGGTCTCCACGCCGCTCACCGGAGATCGCACAACCCTGTGCAACGGAGGCATCATTGCCGGGTCGGACGGGGTGCTCGTCGTGGAGAGTTTCGCCAGTCCCAGGGGCGCCACGTGGATGGCTGAGCAGGCCCGGGTTCTCGCGGGACGATGGCCGACGCACATCGTGTTGACACATTTCCATGGTGATCATACGTACGGTATCGAGGGGTATGATTCGAGTTCTGCACCGGCGGTCATGGCTACGGAGGTCACGCGCGCTCTGGTGCGGCAGTCTGATTCGGGGCGAGAGGTGGCGTCCGCACTAACGCGCGAGCGAATGCTGGCCGACGTTATGATTCTGCACCCAACGCTTGACACTGAGGTGGATCTCGGTGGCCGCTCTGTGCGGGTCGTGCCGCGGGAAGGACACACTCCATCGGACGTGACCGTGGAATTGGATGATCCAAGCGTGGTCTTTTGCGGCGATCTGGTGTGGAACCACATGTTCCCGAACTATAGAGACGCTGTCCCGTCACGGCTATCACGAGACGTGCGCGCGCTCGTACGGTCGCGCGAATCGGTATATGTGCCGGGCCACGGTCCGCTGGCGGATGCGGATGATCTTGTTAGTTACACCGCCGTGATCGACCATGTTGAGCTAGCAGCCCGGCGTGCGCACGAGAATGGCATCAGTGCTGCACGGGCTGCGGAGGATTTTCGACTGCCCGATTCCTTGGGTGAGTGGACGGTGTTTTCACCGCGCTACTACCAGGTGGCGCTAGGCGCGTGGGAGAAGGAGCTGCGATGATATCGCTGAGGAACGTGGAGAAGTTCTATCCCCTGGGTGTGACCAAGCAGTACGTGCTGCGCCAGATCACGCTCGACATTGGGGCAGGGGATTTCATAACCATCATGGGGCCTTCAGGTGCGGGGAAATCGACATTGTTGGGCATCATGGGAATGCTCGACGGAGCGTGGGCCGGCGAGTACTACTTTGTCGACAATCCCGTGCACAACATGAAGACTAAGCACCGCAACGAGCTGCATAAGAAGTACATCGGCTTCATCTTCCAGCAATACCATCTACTTGACGACTTGACTGTGTACGAGAACCTGGACATTCCCCTTTCCTACCGGAACGTCCCGCGCGGTGAGCGCCAGGCAATCGTAGCGGACACGTTGGACAGGTTCCGCATTGTGGCCAAGAAGGACCTCTATCCGAGGCAGCTCTCCGGCGGTCAGCAGCAGCTGGTCGCCGTTGCGCGCGCCATGGTTGCGAGTCCGAAGTTGATCCTGGCGGATGAACCATGTGGGGCATTGCATTCCTCACAGGGTGGGATGATCATGGACCTGCTGAAGCACCTGAACGAAGAGGGAACGACGATTGTCCAGGTGACGCACAACGAGGACTACGCGAAGTACGGCAATCGCATCATACAACTGCACGATGGCTGGCTGGTCGACAGCTAGCGCAGTCTTTCAGGTAGGCTCCAAGGCGTCTGCGATCAGCTGATCCAGTTCCAGCATCCGTTCGGCGATTGCCTCAGTGATACGCACGGCCACCCCTTCAACAGCCTTGCCGCACTCTTTCAAAAGCTTGCGGTAGGCGGCGTCCTTGCCGCCGAAGCTTCCAAATATCACGGCGTCCATCCAGGCCTCGAAGACTTCGCGATGCACCAGGTGGCGGTCGTTCAGTATGGTGTATGCGTCCAAGTCCCGTCGCACCGCCTCATAGCGGTCCGCAACCGGGCGTAGGCGATCCGCCAGCAGGTTTCCCGCCACATCACCTAACACTCGCGAGACTCTGGTGAAGCTCGCGCGATCGGAGTCACGGTATGCCCTGCGTACGGGTATGCAGAGGGGTCTGTACGCCTCCAGCACGTTATCCGACTCCACGTACCCGCCCTCCATGTGCAGGTCGCCAACGCCTGACATGACTCCTGCCAAGCCGTCTTTGGCGTCGGCTGCGAGGTGCCGAAACGTCAACAGCGCGTCGAGGTCACCTGGGTCGATCGGTTCAGCCATACTCGCGATACGAGGAGAACGGGGCGCTGGTTACAATAGCCGAACATCGAACAGCGAACACTGAACGCTCGAACATCGAACATCGAACAGTGAACATCGAATGGCGATTAGTCATGGCGTCACTCCAACGTTCGACGTTCATGTTCATTGTCCCATGTTCACCGCACTTGCGCCACCAACATCCAATGATGTCTGCGGTTGCTGCCCGCCGGTTGGATGAAGTCGGGTCGGCGCTCGATGATGTCGAAACCCGCCCGTATCAGGTCACTTCCGACGACGCCAATGTCCATGTGGTGGCGCTGCATCTGGGTTTGCCGTGGAGCGGTCGGATCGCGGGCTGCGTTGTCGACGATTACCAGGCGAGCCCCTGGTCTCAGAGCACTCTTGATTCCGGCCAGCATTGCCTCATGCTGCCCGAACTCGTGATAGGAGATTATTATGAGGGCGCCGTCTAGCGAATTGGCTGCGAGCCGCGGGTCGTCGGGTTCGCTGACTACGATCTCGATATTTGCGAGAGACTGTCGCTCGGCGCTGCGCTCTAGCTGCCGTAATGCGCGTTCGTCGATGTCCACGGCCAGTACTCGTCCGGAGGGGCCCAACAATGGGCTCAACCTTATTGAAAAGAACCCATCTCCCGCTCCGATGTCAGCGATCGTATCGCCCGGCACGAGTTGCAATGCGGCGAAGATCTCATCGACCTTCTGCCACTGGTCGCGCCCGGTCTGGGCGTGGGCGCTCGACGTGACGGACAGGAGGCAGGCCAGTACCGTGATGAGCAAGGGGAACATCGAACCTCGAACATCGAACGTCGAACGCCGAAGTAAGCGACGTCGGAGTCCAGAGTTCGACATTGGATGTTCGATGTTCAAGGCTCTCACTGGTTGTCTCCGGTGTTGAGCCTGTATGCGATGACCCGGTTGTCCAAGAAGGTCGGAATCAGGATCAGATCCCGCTCTGGAATGTACTCGAAGTCCGCCGAGTTGATCTGCTCCAGACCGGTGTCCAGCACCTCTATCACGTGGCCCTCGGGTGAGATGAGATAAACGCGACCCTGCCACTGGGAGACAATGTAATTGCCCTCGCTGTCGACTCTGATTCCATCGATGACGCCAGCCCCCAAGCAAACCACCTTCTCGATTCGCTTTGATGCCAGATCAACCGACTTGAGCATGCCGTCTCCCGAGTTCCCGACCAGTAGTTGGTCTCCGTGGACGAATAGGGCATTGGCTCGGCTGATCTCCTCTCCGTCGAGCCACACCTCCATTGCGCCGTCCCTGAACCGATAGATCCTGCTGTCCGCATGCGATGACGGAGATGTGTCGGAGATGTAGACGTTGCCTGCCGCATCGATTGCCACGTCGTTTGGGAAGTCTGCGCCCGGGATAGCATAGCGGTTGAGAAGGGTACCAGTGCTGACATCTATCTCCGCCAGCTTGGATCGCTCGGCGACGTACAAGCGATCCTGGCGCAGGCTGATCCCGGTTGGTGCGTTCAAGTCACTGACCCAGCGAGGTTCCAAGATCTTCCCGTCTAGGCTTACCCGTGAGATGTAGCCTGTGAGCTCCGCCGTCTGCCCGAACTGCGCGTCGAAGTTGGTCACGTACAGGATCTCGCGCTCGTGGTCGTAGATGACCGACTCGGCTGTTAGGAACTCCGGCGGCGTTTCCCAGACTAGCTCCATTCGGGAGTGATCTTCGATCGGTCGCTCGAGTTCACGGTCTGCTATGGCCAGGAATCCCCAGCCACCGAAGTCCTCGGTCACCATCAAGAAGATCTCGTTTAGACCTCGCTCCAGCGTCATATGAACGGCGTCGAACGGCCCGACAACACCGAGGAATGATGGATCACGATAGCGATAGGCGCTGTTGCCGCTGAACACCTTGCGTCCATTCAGGAACAAGTCGATCTCATCGCTGTAACCGAATGACAGCTTGACATCCTGCCTCTCGCTCGCTCGGGCCAATGTGCGGGCTAACACCAGGTCGGGGGTCTGCCGGCTGCGGCCAAGGTACCGCGCGATGTTCACGAGTCCCGACGGATCGGGAGCAGCCGGCTGCCAGGCGGCGCCATAGATGGCGTAAAAGCCCGGATACGCGTCGCGGTTCACGCGCGTGGCCGGATAGCTGCGGGAGATTTCCCAATCGAGCAGTGCGCCGGTCGGGGTCGTCACTCGCGGTGGCGCACCGAACGACAGCCCATAATCGACCCTGTACCGGAAGTTGGAGAAGCAGGCCGACTCATTCTTGGGTCCCAGCACACCGACGGATCCTGTGCTCACACCGTGCTTCAAGTCGTGGATTGTGAGCGTGGGCCCGGGCCGGTTTCCTAGGTAGACTCTGGCCTGAGTGCCTTTGATTTCCAGCCGCATTGTAATCCACTGGTTCGCCGCAATTTCGGCTGCCGCCGTGTAGCCGTCACCGTTGTAGAGTTGCCAGTTTTCGACCCGGTTGATAACCGGCATGTATTGAATCGCGTCTGGGTACAACCCGGCGCGGTGCGGCCGCACATACACGCGCTCGTAGTTCTCTGCTGACTGCAACCGGAACACGATACCGGGATACGAACGCGATCCGTCCACTGCGATGTCCACCTCGATGACACCGTCCTGAAACTCCACGTCGCTCAAGAAGGCGGCACCCGAGAGGCACTCACGGTCATGTCGAGTCACCACCTCGGCGTCGACCAGGGTCCAGCGGTCGGAAGTGAAGGCGATTGCGTCCGTTTGGGCGGTTACTCCGCCGACAAGTGTGAGCAGTACCCCAAGTGTCACGATACCAGTGCGGCTTCCGAGCAAGGACATTGGCTCTCCCACTTATGATGTGTATATCACATACATATGCGAAGGCCGCGTAGTCAAGACCGGGCGGTAAATGCCCCAGCTGCCTCCATCCTAGCCGCCCCACCGCCCAGACCCTAGCTTAGACTCGAACCCACATACGAGCCCGATCCTTACCGCGGCTTCAATGCCAGCCCGCGCTGCGCGCGGGAATTGGGAAGGCGAGTACTGATGGCTGACCTCCTTGACCGCCTCAAAGCCACTCTGGCTGACCGCCGCCGGCAAATGCCAGTACCCACCGAACGCTCCAATGAGCGCGAGACCCACAAGCCCACTCAGCAGGACATCGACGTCTACGGCCTCACCCACAAGGGCCTTGTTCGTAAGCGCAACGAAGACCATTTCTTCACCGGCTGGATGTCGAGCGGAGTGGTAATGGACTACAGCAGCATCCACTCCGACGCGGAGCAGATTCTGGATGTGGAGCGGCTCGCGACTCTTGCCATAGTTGCTGACGGAGTGGGCAGCACCGGGGGGGGTGAGGCTGCGGCCCGCGTTGCGGTAGAGGCCATCAGGAAGCACGTGGCGCGGGGGTTCCACCAAGCCTATGCAGTCGAGGCCACCGATCCCGAAGCTTTCACTCGACTGTTGTTGGATGCCGCGCTCAAGTGTCATGAGACGCTGTTAGAGCGCGCCGAACAGGATCCCGATCACACACGGCTGGCTACCACACTCACGTTGTTTCTCGGTCTCTGGCCCCACGCCTACCTGCTTCAGGCGGGCGACAGTCGCTGCTATCTGTATCGTGATGACAAGCTCACTCAGATTTCGCGCGACCAAACGATGGCGCAGGAGTTCATCGACAAGGGGGTTTTCACGCAGACTAAGGCGCACTCAACCAGATGGGCACACGTGTTATCGAGTTCCATTGGCGGTCAACAGGCCGCTCCCGTAGTCACCAAGATCGTGCGCAAGTGGGGCACGGTTGTGCTGTTGTGCAGTGACGGTCTCACCAAGCACGTCACCGACGAACGGATCGGCGAGCGCCTGGCGAACCTCCAGAGCTCCCGCCAGGTATGTGACGACCTACTGCAGGACGTGCTCGATGACGGAGCGAGCGACAACGTGACCATGATCGTGGGACGCACTATCAAGCCGGCAGATCAGTAGTCGTGGTGTGGTCTCTCAGGGGGCGGCGCACGACGCATCTGCCACCGCACTAAATGGCGGAGGTTCAGACTGATGATTCACTCGGCTCTTATCCGAGCTTTGCCGAGCGCAGTGGTGGCGCTCGTTCTCGTAGGCTGCAGTCCCGGCGGTGACGCGTTCCAAGGGGGCACCGGTGCCCAGCATGAGGATCTAGTCGTGCTGTTCGAGGAGTGGCGCGAGTTCCAGCGGCCGGAATTCGTGGATGGTGTCCCCGACTACACCCCATCTGCGATGGCTGCGCAATACCGTGAGCTGTCCGCCTATCAAGGCCGGCTTGCTGCCATCGATACAACTGGCTGGTCGATATCGGAGCAAGTTGACTATCACGTCGTACGGGCTGAGATGAACGGACTGGAGTTCGACCACCGGGTGATGCGGCCGTGGGCACGCAACCCCGCGTTCTACACCGTGATCCACGCATCGCAGAGCGATGTGCCGGCCCACGAAGGACCCATTGTGGCCGGCTGGATTGATCTCTGGACCTACGATTACCCACTGACTTCCGAAGCTGCCGCACGGCTCGGCGTGCGACTCAGAACAATTGAGCCGTTGTTGGAGCAGGCCAAAGGGAATTTGGTCGAGGACGCGCGCGACCTCTGGCTAGGCGGGATCCGCAGCATGTCAGGACAAATCCGAGACCTGGATGCTCTGTCGGAGACGGTAGCGACCGACTCTGAACTTCAGGGGGACATCGAGGTAGCCGTCGCTGCCATCGAGGAGTTCCGCGCGTGGCTCGAGCAGGAGGTTCCATCGAGGACTGACCCCTCGGGAGTGGGAGTCGAGAATTACGATTGGTATCTCAAGAACGTCCATCTCATTCCCTATACGTGGGAAGAGGAGGTGGACGTGATGCGCCGAGAACTGGCTCGCTCCCTCTCAGCGCTGCGGCTCGAGGAGCACCGCAATCGGGATCTGCCGCGGCAGCAACGCGTGTCGAGCGCTGCGGAATACGACCGCCGCTTCAATGCAGCGGTGACTGAGTACATCCGGTTCCTACGCGACAACGAGGTGGTGACGGTCTATGACTACATGGAGCCGGCGCTGCGCGAGCGCATCGGTCGGTTCACGCCCGCTGACGGCTTGCGCGGTTTCTTCTCCGAGGTGAGTTACCGCGATCCTCTCGTCATGCGGACTCACGGCCACCACTGGTTCGATCTGGCCATGATGGCTGAAGATCCACACTCCAGCCCAATCCGGCGGGTGCCCCTGCTGTACAATATCTGGGACAGCCGCGCTGAAGGTATTGCAACGGGCATGGAGGAGTGGATGATGAACGCCGGGCTGTTCGCCGACGAGCCCCGCTCGCGTGAACTCATCTACATCTTGGTGGCGCAACGAGCGGCGCGTGCCCTGGGTGGCCTGTTCATGCACAGCAACGAACTCACAATGGACCAGGCAGTGGAGTTCGCATCCAAGTGGACGCCACGCGGCTGGCTCCCCGCAGACGGAAGCACCGTTCTAGGTGAGCAGCATCTCTACCTGCAGCAACCGTATTACGGTGCGAGCTACTTGATGGGGAAGTACGAGATGGAGCAGTTCATGGCCGAACGAGCGAGCCAACTGGGAGACGAGTTCACGCTAAAGCGGTTCATGGATGAGGTCAACGCCTCAGGCTTGATACCCGTATCGCTTCATGGATGAGGTCAACGCCTCAGGCTTGATACCCGTATCGCTGATTCGCTGGGAGGTGACGGGGCAGGGAGATCAGATAATCGCGATGACGCGATGAACATCGAACATCGAACAGCGAGCATCGAACGAGATCACCTCTACGTTCGATGTTCGCTGTTCACTGTTCACTCTGCTCTTAGCGCCGCCATCGGGTCGTTCCTCGCTGCGTGCCGCGCAGGGATGTAGCTCGCAAGTGCTGCCACGAGAATCAGCACTAGGGTCATTCCGCCAAGCGTGGTCATTCCGCCAAGCGTCACCGGGTCAGTCGGGCTCACGTCGTTCAACATGGTCACGACGTTCGGCTGACAGCTGAACGCTGACAGCTGACCGCCGTCAGCCGCCGTTCCGATCTTGCACGAGACGAAGCAGTGAACCATGATGACTTGACCAGCGTCATGGAGCGACAATGTCCAACATGCCACCAATCACTGTCCTAACCGAGCGAGACCTTCGCTCCTGCGTTAGTCTCGATCAGGAATCGTTGACTGCAGTGGAAGACGGGTTCACCCGGCTCGCGCAGGGTAAGGCGACGGTGCCGCCGATCATGATGATTCCCGTGCCGGAGAATCACGGTGAAGTCGACGTGAAGTCGGCCTATGTCCAGGGTCTGGACAGCTTCGCCGTGAAGATCGCGTCCGGGTTCTGGGACAATCCGAGCAAGGGGCTACCAAGCGGTAGCGGGATGATGCTGGTAGTGAGTGCGGAGACCGGGTTTCCGCAGGCTGTTCTACTGGATAACGGATATCTTACCGACCTTCGCACCGCGCTTGCCGGTGCCATAGCAGCCAAGCACCTGGCACCAAGCAAGGTCGACGCCGTGGGCGTGATCGGCGCGGGGATGCAGGGCAGATATCAGGTGCGAGCCCTGGGTTTGGTGCGCAGTTTCAGGCGCGTGACCGTGTTCGATCGAGACCAGGAGACAGCGGACAGGTACGCTACAGAAATGGCTACGGAGCTTGGCGTCGAGGTCGTCGCCAGCAGCGAGCCAGAGGGAGTGGTACGGGACAGCGATGTCGTGATCACGTCCACCCCCTCAAGGAAACCCTTTGTGAGAGCGGATTGGCTCCATCCGGGTCTCCACATCACCGCTATGGGATCCGACAGCGAAGAGAAGCAGGAACTCGAGGCAGAGGTGATGGGGAAGGTCGATCGAATAGTCTGCGATCGCAAATCGCAATGTCTCCGGTTGGGAGAACTGCATCACGCGATGGAGGCGAGGGCCGTTGCACCAGATCACGAGATCACAGAACTGGGCGAACTAACATCAGGCACTCGACCGGGGCGGGGGAGCGAGACGGAGATCACTGTGTGTGATCTTACGGGTGTGGGGGTGCAGGATACAGCCATCGCACTATTCGCTTGCGAAAAGGCCCAAGCGCGGGGCTTGGGCCTCACCGTCGAAAGCTGACGGCCAGCTGCCAGCAGCCGGCTGCCAGCGGCCGTTACTGAGTTGATTCGGCAGCCGGCAGCCGGCAGCCGGTCGCTGGTCGCTCAGTACCTCCAGCTCGTGAGATCCGCTCCCGGTGGCGCCGCTTCCTCAATCCGTTCCAGGATTCGCGGTACGTACATAGTGTTGTATCTCAACCGCGAGATGTGGTTTCCGTTCTCGTGGTCGCCGTTCCAGCAGTGCTCGGCTCGATCACCGTAGTCAACCACGCCTCCGTAATACGGATTCGTCGTGCTCTCGAGGAATTCCTCAGTCAGGTAGACGGCGTTGTTCAGGTAGTAGTTGTCCATGTCGCCCACGTAGATGTGGATCTTGCCTTCGAGCTTGGGACCCAGCGTTCTCCAATCGCGTTCCATAATGTAGCGCAGGTCGTAGTTCTCTCTCCAGTACTCGGCGACACGGCTGTCGATCTCTCCAGTGCGCTTGTCCCAGATGCGCTGGGGATAACCGTCCGGGCCGTTGGGTGAGTACACGGCTTCCCAGATGTCCCATTGATCTCCCGAGCGACTGTTGGTGCCCAGCACCAGTTCCAGGTGGTTGTACTCCCGCAACGTTAGATCGATCTCGCCGAGCCAGTTCCGGTGTCCGGGACGTTCGAGCTTCTTGAACGGGCCCTCCACGTAGTAGGCGTTGGCGTCCTCGTAGATGTTGACCAACGTGTACGCGCGGAAGTCGATGGGATCTGGGCACGCCGCAAACGTTCCGTTGTACTCGTCCGGGTACATCACCTGGACGGCGAGTGCCTCCCACCCACCGGTGGATCCACCATAGAGGAACCTCGCCCAACCTTCACCGATGCCGCGGAACTGCTCCTCGATGTAGGGAATCAACTCGTATGTGATGGCGTCACCGTAGGGACCGAGATTCGCCGAATTGACCGCGTACGAGTCGTCGTAGTAGGGATTCTGGTGCTGGACCTCAACGATCAGCATACGCGGGAAATCGGGTCCAATCCACGTCTGGTAGAAATCGTGTGCTTCCTGCTGCTGAATCCGGTTGTAGCCGTGGACGTCAAACCGCGCGCTGTAGTCTGGTTCGAGATTAGGATCAGGTGGCTCGGTGCGGAAGCCCCCGAAGTCGTCAGGGAAGTGCCCGTGGAAGATCGCAATGGGGTAGCGAGCTTCGGGGTGTTCGTCGAAGCCTTCCGGCACCAACACGTGAGCGCCCAAGTGCATGGGCCGGCCCCAGAACTCCGTCAACAAATCGCTCTGGATTCTGATGTGCTTGATGTACTCAGTGTCCTCCGGCGGCTCAATTGGAGGGATCACTTGGTCTAGCGTTATCGAGACGCGCTTCTCCTCTTCTGGATCGACCGCTAATCGTTGCGGCGTGCTGTACAGGTTCCCTGGAGATCTGTTCCAGTGCTGCCCCTCACCCTGGTCCATGGGAAGCTTCACGGTCTTCCCGTTCGACAGATTGAACGTCTCGTACTCGTGCAGCACGGCCTGGACGGTGTAGTCTCCAGCTGGTACCAAGGCTAGGCTTTCCATTGGGAAGCCAAACACGTTGGCGTCTACCACAGCTTCCTCTCCGGGAGCTAAGCCGTCTACATCAACGCCGAACACTTGCGGCGCATTGATGCTTGCCGTGACCTGGAAGCGTGGTTCTCGATCGTCAACCGTGGAGAGTATCAGAATAATGCGACCATCCTTTGCGTCAGCACTCATGGATTGATCGAACGAGATGCCAAACTCGAGGGCTGCCGCCCACGAGTAGTCTATGTTCTCCTGGGCTGGTGTACAGTTGAGAAGACTGACGGCACCCAGGACCACCGCTGGTCCAAGTGTCAGGCGTCTAAGCCTCATGATGTCTCCTATCCTGGAGGAATCGGAGCCGTATCGGCGCGGTCCAC
>JBDHHP010000029.1:0-75860 GCA_039589275.1 Gemmatimonadota bacterium
CGGGCCCAAGGGAGACATCCTCGTAATGCGCGTTGTTGTGAAGGGTGAGTCCAGCGGCGGCGTGTGCACGCATACCTTCGACCTGGTGGACTTCATGGACCCCGAGTCGGGTGATACTGCCATGGCCCGTACCACGGGTTTTCCAGCCACGATTGCCGCCCGCATGATGGCTGCCGGGACCATCGCGGGCAAAGGGGTACGATTCCCCGAGGAGCTCTTCGTGGGCGACCTAGCGAACCAGCTCACGAAACAGTTGGAAGAGCGAGGTGTTAGTGTAACGCACGAAGTGCAGTGAGCCCCAAAGTCATGTCGCACAACGCCGGGCCACGGTCGCGAAGGGCGCTCGCCTACCTGCGTCCCTGAGACGGACTCGGCCAGAGACCGTCAGCTCTTCCAGAAAACACTGTTACTCTCCGCACATGCCGTGAAGCCCGCCGTACCTGGCGGTAGCTGCTCGTGGGCGCCGATCACCAGAGAACCGCCGGTTCGCAACACTCCAGCGATTCTCTGAACGGTCTCGAGTTGCAGCGCTTCATCCCAGTAGGTGAATGCCAAGTTCCTACAGAGCACTACATCGAACGGGCCACGCGGGGGTGCCGTCCGTAGATCGTGCGCCACCAGGTGAACCGCGGCTCGATATCGGGCCCTGAGCCGGGACTGATCGTCGCGCTGATCAAACGCATTTCTCAACTCGGCCGGCAAGTCGCGCAGCGCGCTTTGCGAATACTCAGCCTCCGCCGCCCGACGCAGAAGGTCAGGCTGGCTATCGGTGCCTAGGATCGTGATGCCGCATTCAGGGAAGTCGGAGCTCACCACCAACTCCCACTGCAGCGCCACGGTGTACGGTTCCTCTCCGGATCCGCAACCGGCACTCCATACCGTGACTGTCGGCCGTTTGCGCGCCAATGCGCGCTGCGCACTGTCTGGTAGCACCGTCGAGCCCAGCAATCCCAACACGGCTCTATCGCGATAGAATCGCGAGATGGTGATGCGGCACATGCCATCCAGTGTTCGCCACTCAGCGGGATGCTTTTCGAGTAGGGCGCGGTAGGCAGCAAAACCAGTGAGATCCAGCTCACGCATGCGTCGTGTGATTCTCCGGCACACCTGCCGCCGCACTCTGCGGAACCCTGCCCATCTCATGCGCAGGCGAGGAAGCGCCCACTGAAGAAACGCAACACACTCGGCGTCCCGCATCAACACTCCCACATCAGCGTCTTTGGTACGTTCCTACCAGCTGTGCCTGCGCGATGATGTGACCCGCCATGGCCCTCTCCAGCGCCGATTTCGGCGCCGCACCTAGATCGGGCAGCTCCACTTCGAGCGCGTACAGCTTGCGGAAGCAGCGATGACGACCAATGGGAGGAATCTCCTGTCCGTCGGCAAATGCCGTAGTGGTGAGTCTGAACTGCATGGCGAAGCTCTCCTTCTGGACTGGATTGCATGCGTCCGGTCGCGCCCACCCCCATCTATGCCGCGCAACATGGTGGCACGCAAGCTGGTCAAGTCCGACCGCGGGGTCGACTTGCCACGGCAAGGACCAGTCGTAGCTTTTCCCATTGGCACCTGTCCTTTCCAGTCCGCGTGTTTTGCGGGCTCCGTTGAGTGCACCGGCAAGCAGACATGACATGTATGTAGTGGGTATCGATGTAGGATCGGTAAGCATCAACTGCGTGGTCCTGGACGAGCAGAGGGAACTCGTCTACGAGCACCCCTACGAGCGCCATTTCCAGAAAACGGCACATCACGCACTCCAGGCCCTGAAGGCCGTCTATCTGCGTCTGGGCCACGAGCGGATAGGGAGAGTTGCGTTCACCGGGAACCATGGGAAGATCATCGCCGAGCAGGTTGCCGCTCTCTACGAGTACAACTCGATCACAGAGGTGCTCGGAGTACTGCGGCTGACGCCTGATGCCAAGACCATCATCAGCATGGGTGGTCAGAATGCTGCGTTGTACCAACTGTCTCGCACGAACGGGCGGTGGCAGCTGAGCTCCTTCGCCATGAACGGACCTTGTGCGTCTGGCACGGGTTCTTTCATCGATCAGCAAGCTGAAAGGCTAGCGTCGTCTCTGTATCGCGAACACGGCTCGTTCTCGCAGGAACATATCTCCGACACCCTTGCCGACTTCATTACACTGGGAAAGACGAGTGCTGCTGCAGCGCCCGTTGCCTGCCGTTGCACCGTCTTCACCAAGTCGGACATGATCCACCTGCAAAACAAGGGCGAGCCGCTCGCGAACATCATTGCAGGTCTGCACCGGGGCAACGCCGCCAACTTCATCAGCACGCTCGTCGCCAATCGCTCGGTCGAGGATCCTGTAGTCTTCATCGGAGGCGTCGCCAGCAACGAACTCCAGGTGCAGGCGTTTCGCCGCAGCTACGCTGGGTTACGTGTGCCTCCCCACCATGCGTCAGTCGGCGCGCTGGGCGCAGCGCTTGTCGCGGCTGACCACACGGAACAGAGTCCCCTCGAGCTTGCCAGCTTGGAAGCGGTGGTGCGGCGTGAGCACGGAGAATTCCCCCGCGCCCCGGCTCTGCGGCTTCACACGACCGCAGTCGGCAATGACGCCGTCATTAGGGGGCGCGAGCAGCCTGACTCCGTACTGCGAGCATATCTGGGGGTCGATATCGGATCCACCACGACCAAGACCGTGCTCATGGACGTCAACAAGAACATCGTTCACAAGCAGTACGTTCAGACGCAAGGCAGACCGATCGAGGTGACTCAGAGCCTGCTCGCCGGTATTCACGACATTTTCGGCAACACCCTCGAGCTCGAAGGTACCGCCACTACTGGCTCGGGGCGGTACGTCGTAGGCGATTTCCTCGACGCCGACCTCATCATCGATGAGATAACAGCACATGCAAGGGCTGCCGTGCACTGGGAGCCAAGTGCCGCTACCGTGTTCGAGATCGGCGGCCAGGATTCGAAGTACATCCAGATCGAGAACGGCAGTCCGCTGGACTTCGATATGAACAAGGTTTGCGCCGCAGGGACCGGCAGCTTTCTCCACGAACTGGCCAACAAACTGAATATCAACATCGTCAGGCAGTTCGAGGAGATCGCACTTTCGTCCGAGAATCCCATCAGCCTGGCCGAGCGTTGTACTGTCTTCATGGAATCGGACCTGGTCTCCTATTCACAACGCGGTGCCCGCCTCGAAGATCTCATCGCCGGTCTCTGCTACGCAGTGGTCCACAACTACCTGAACCGCGTCGTCCAGAACCGACCCGTTCGTGAACCGATCATGTTCTTAGGCGGCCCCTCGCTGAACAAGGCTGTCGTCGCCGCTTTCGAGAACGTCCTCCAACGGCCCATCCTCGTGCCTCCACACCGCGAGGTATTGGGTGCGCACGGCGCAGCTCTGAGTGTGATGGAGAAACACCTGAACGACCAGATACCTGAATCAAGAACCGCAGATCTTGACTCCCTCATCCGTGCCACCATCGCCGTGAAGGAGAAGACGTGCCGAGCCGACAGGAGCTGCCACAACGAATGCAAGTTGAAGATCTACGACTTTAGCGGTCGCAAGAGCGTGTGGGGAGGGGACTGCGGCCGCTACGAGAGGAGACACGCTCAGCAAGAGCGAGAAGTCAACTGGTTCAAGCAGCGCGAACGGCTGTACGCCAAACACCTGAAGGGGAGGATCCTGGATCCGGCGGGACTGCGATCTCACCACGAGGTGGACACACCAGAGTGGGAAGGAGTCAAGGGCCGTCCTACCATTGGCATTCCCCAGTCACTGTACTCTCTGCAATTCGGCGTCCTCTGGACTCATTTCTGGGCCAACTTGGGCTTCCCGGTCGTTCTCACACCCAAGACGACCCAGCAAATGGCGATGCTGGGGATCGAGTCGATGACTTCCGAGACCTGTTATCCCATCAAGGTGTTCCACGGCCACGTGAAGTCGCTGATCGGCCATGTCGGTTACGTTTTCCTTCCGACGATCATCAACGTCCCGACGCCCCGTCCAGAGGAGACCGGCTTCCACTGTCCCCTCGTTCAGGGCAGTCAATACATGGTGACTGCTGCCCTCAATATCCACCGGGAGTCGCTGCTCTCACCAACCGTCTGCTTGAACGATCCTGTTGATCGAATAGTCATGGATCTCCACCGCGATCTCAAACGGCCACTTGGGCTGAGCCGACGGCAGGTGGACCGCGCTTTCCAGCGCGCCCTGGATGCGCAGCACACGTTCGAGCTCGAACTGCTCGAGTTGGGACGGAGTTTCAAGCAGTCGCTGCAGCCTGGCGATCTGTGGGTCGCAGTGACCGGCCGGCCTTACAACCTGCACGATGAGCGCTTGAACCTCCATCTCGGGCAGAATCTGGCCAAGCTGGGAATCAAGGCCGTTCCACACGATCTGCTCGATACCGGCAACGTCGATCTGAGCGACTTCCCCAACATGTACTGGGGCCTGGGAGCGCAGATTCTCCGGACTGCCAAGACAGTGAAGCAGTGCTCAAACGCATACGGCATGCACATCACGAACTTCAGCTGCGGTGCGGACTCATTCCTGGAGCACTTCTACCGCCACGTGATGAAGCCAAAGCCGTACCTGATCCTCGAATTGGACGAGCACAGCGCAGTGGCTGGAATGCTCACCCGACTCGAGGCGTTCCGCGGCGTGATCCACAACGAGCACAACTCGGCTCCGATCGACGAGCGGCCGATGGAAGCATGTACAGTATGAACAGGACCGTGGCAGGGTTTGACTCGGTGAGCAACGAGGTTGGCAAGTTCGGTCTGGCCAGCAAGACCGTGCTCGTACCTGAAATGAGTCGGTCGGGCAGCCGTCTAGTCGTCGCCACTCTGAGAGGCTTCGGAATCGACGCGCAACTCATGGATACCTACGAGGGTCTCCAGCTTGGCAAGCGGTTCACATCGGGCAAAGAGTGCTTCCCGTGTCAGGTGACGCTGGGAGACGTGATTCATCGCCTCGAGAGCGAGAAAGACCGGCTCGGCGATTCATTCAGGGCTGGGAACTACGTCTACTGCATGGCCGAGGCGGAGGGTCCGTGTCGCTTCGGCATGTATACCAGACTGCATCGGATTGTCCTCGATTCGCTGGACGCCTGTAACAAGGTGGGCATTGCATCGCTTACGTCGGCGGATTCCTACTCCATCGGCGGCGCGTTGCACCCGAGGCTGCATTCCCGACTTCGGAAAACGGCCTTCGTGGCAATCGCCATCGGTGACGTACTGGATCGAATGCTATGGCGCACACGACCGTACGAAAGGGAGCAGGGCCAGGCCGAGGCACACTACGAGGACGCCCTGACCACTATGTCGAGCCTTATCGAGGCACATGGCTGGAACAATGGGTTTCCCCGAATCCTGAATACGCTGGAGCAGATCGCCAGACAAGCCGTAGATATTGTCGATCCCTCCATCTCTCCAAAGCCGCTGATCGGCATCGTCGGTGAGATCTATCTCCGAAGTCACACGGCCTCAAACCAGAATCTGATAAGGCTGCTTGAAGGTCATGGCGCCGAGGTCGTGAACGCATCCCTGGCCGAGTGGATCAACTACGTTCCCTATCGCTTAGCGCAAAAGGCCCGCCGGAACGCTGCGTACGCTCTCGGGCGCCGAGATTTCGGTTCATTGTACAGACAGCTCGGGCTTTGGCTCCGCCACCGGACTGAACTGGCGTACCAGTACCTCCGGCTAGATCAGCTCTACAGGAGGGTTACGAGGCACCTCTCGATCCATGAGGATCACCGGATGGGTCGCGTTGAAAGGCAACTCAACGACGACCGTGTCTTTTCCTTCCGACTGGGCACGGAGGCACCGCTGAGCATTGGTGGTGCCCTGGAGTGCGGGCTCGCGGGTTTCGACGGCATTGTGAACGTGTTCCCCTTTGGATGCATGCCCAGTACGATGTCCTCGGCGATCCTGAGGCCGATTCTGGAACAGCTGCAGGTTCCCTACGTGGATTCTGTGTACGACGGCACCGTTCAGCCCAACCGTGAAGCCTCGATTCGTGCCTTCATGTACCAGGCTACGGAGCACCAGGAGGCCAGAATAGCCCAATGAAAACGTGGTCGGGCCCTGCGGCAGACGGCGCTCCTCGACAAGATCTCGTAGGGTGGTTAATCGAGATTCAAATCGGCGTGCCACACATTGGCTGCGGCTCGCGCGAGTCAGTTCCGAGCGGCACCTCCAATCAGATGAATCTCCTCCTGCCGCGGCACCACGTAGCTGAAACCGCTCTCGGTTAGAACAACATCCTCTTCCGTATTGATGCGAACCTCTTGGCCGCCCCACTCCGGCACCTCTGTCACGGCGTGCGACTCGAGTGCGTAGTAGGCTCCGACACGGAGCGGGAGTGTTGCACGTGCTCCGTAACGGTCCGGCCAGTCGGGATTCATCCACGCGCCTATGCCGTGCCCTCCCACCGCTACCGAGTGCGAGTACACCCTCGCCTCGAGACCCCACTCTTCGCATAGTGCGTGCGACTGAGTCACGACCTCGTGTCCTATTACTCCTTCGCGAGCGACTTCGAACACCGCGTCCTGCACTCGCAGCGAGTTGCGGAACGCCTGCTGTAGGCCCTCCGGAGGCTCTGTCTCACCCTGCTTCAGTACGTACCCTGTGCCCTTGTAGTCGGTGTGGAACCCCATGTACACCACACCGATATCGTTGTTGATCAAGTCACCGGGTTGAACCACCGTTGCATCCTCATCCAACCGTTCTGACAGACCTTCTCGATGGACCCTGAGACCGTGGAAATACCAGGTGTCGATATCTAGTTCGGCCAGGCGCTTGTATATCCACCAGCGCATGTCGCCTATGGTCGTCTCCCCCGGGGTGATCATGTCCAGCACTCCGAAGTGGATCTGCTTGCTCAGGTGGGCTGCCGTACGAAAGTGCACCACCTCTTCGGGAAGTCTGGTATCAAGGAAATCCACGATCATCGATTCGGCCGAGACCAGTCGTGCTGCGTACCTGGGCCCAACGGCATCGATCAGGAACTGCTTCATCTCGACGGTGAGTCCGTCAGCCATGGGGATGGTACGAGACTCATTGACTCCGATTCTTTGCGGATCCAGGTCGCGGATCGTCTCTCGGAGTATTGGCGTCAGCGAAGGACCCTCATCACCTGAGCCGCTGTGATATGAGATCATCTCGTCCCAGAGACGGCTCCTGCCCGGGAGATGGGTTCCGATCAAGATCTTGCGCAGCTCGTCGGACCCGTCATCGAAGAAAATGTGGGCGTTTCTGTGTCCGCCGGGCGTACTCTCCAAGTTGTCCTCGATGTACTCGAGCACGAAGTCCTTGTTGAACTCGCGGGACATGGTGATCCAGCAATCGATGTTGGCCGCCCTCATGGCGGGTAGCAACAGTTGGTCGACTCGTTTGAGGTTCAATTCGCCGCGGATACGGGCCCGTTCTCTCAAGGGAAGGCCGACAGTACTAGTACCGGTGTCGGCCGGAGTGCAACACAGAAACGCGCCGAGAATCGGAGCGATAGCCAAAGACGATGCCTTCATCACAGACCTCCAAAAGCCGCGGAGCAGCTGCACTAGGCGGGATTATCTGCTTGCCGCAGCATAAAGGGGATTGAACAGCAGCTTGAACGCGTTGCGTGACTGTCCCCGCGTGTCAGGCCGGAACCCAATCAATACGACCTGCCCCCGTCCCAAGGGCACGCGTATCACCGCGGGCCGCCCGGCGAGGTAGCGGTCTTCCCCTATGACCCAGCCGTCGGCGAGCACGTCGTCCTCGGGGAAGCTTGCGTACACCACGATATCGCGCTCTTGCCTCATCTCGCCCGCAGCCGAAGACTCTTCCTTTGCCGCCGGGATGATCTCCATCACCAAACCATGGCGCCAGAACAGCGCCGTCGCGTTTGCGTCCATGCCGTAGGCCAGTGGATCGATGGGATCCGGCTCGAACCGAATCAGCGAGCCAGGAGCGAAGAACTGCCGAGGATCTACTCCGGCTACTGAGTTCCTCACAGGGAGGCCGAGCATCTTGGTCGCGAACTCGACAGAGCGGTGAAACGCCATCAGCCAGCCGCCGTCCACAACATACTGCTTCAAAGCCGCTGCTCCTTCGACTCCGACTCCGCCCACGTACACGGACGGCATGGTGAGCGGCGCATGCCCGTTCAGTATCGACTCCGCATCCTGGTCGGGTAGCAGGATGATATCGAACAGCCCGAGGTTGCCGGAGCGAAGATCGGCGTCGTGCAAGGTCTCGACCTGGAACTCGTATTGGTCCAGCACCCAGCGGGTCCAGCCTTCGGCCATGCTGGCCACATAGCTCTGATAAATGCCTACCCGGGGCGCGGCCATTTGCTGCGTTGGTGTGTCGGGATTCTCGTTCAGTGCAAAGAAGTCGAGGCCCAGCTCAGTCGCGAGCGCCTCGACGGTGTTCCTGTCTGCGTTCCTCACATGCATGGTCCCCGGCGGCCAGCTCTGTCCCTGCGCCTGGAAGGACTCGGTCGTCCACGCCAGGCGCGCTCCAGAGGCGAGCAACCGGTTGGCGGCAAGGACAGTCGCGTTGGGCGCTCGGGAGAGCAGGTAACCTCGCGAGCCCGACCCGTGAATCCGCCCCGCCGGCGGAGCGAGCTCACTTAGAGCCGGACCGGGCATGTCGAACTGTTGCGTCACCCTATGGAACCGCACGCCGAGCTGGTCCGGCAGGTTGTACCCGGTGACATCGTAGGGACGCTCAGGCGGTCCGCCCGGGTAGTCGAACCGGTCCGGATGGTGCTTCGGTTCCATCAGGTCCAACACGAACGGTCGGAACGCCTGCGGCGGGACGACGTAGCTGCCCGCGGCAAACTCCCACTTGCACCAGTTCCACTGCCGCACCGGGATCGTGTTGTTGCGCAGGATCGATCACGTAGGCGAACGGACCGCCCTCGGCAGCCATGCCTCTGGCGATCTGGCGCTTGCCCATGTGATAGATGTCGTACAGGTAGTCCTGTTTGAGCTGGGCCGCGACATCCAGCACCGCTCGCGATCCGGTCATCACGTACTCCACCGCGTCACCGATACGCCACCATCCTCCTTCCCACGGCACCGGATAGTTCATGCTCGGTTCTCGCGTGGAAAGAGGCACGCCGCGAGAGAAGGTCTCGCCAATTTCCTCGTCGGCGTAGTGGTGTGGTGTGGCGTAGCTGTACAACGCGGTCTCAGTAAACAGCCCAAGGATGTTGTGGAACTGAGGCGCAGCGTGCATGAACCCGGCCGACCATGCCACACGATAGCTGATGGCCGTACTGACTCCCGGTTTCCCCTCCTTCATGAACCGCTGCAACATGTACTGACCGATGTGACTGTAACTGCTGACTATCAGTGGATCGAGATGGTGGTTTAGGGGATCGATCGCTGGCGGCACCCAGATTCTACCCGGAAATGGGCCGGTCTGGTGATGGTTGTAGAAGATCTGCGGGAACCACTCGTGGTACACGACGTTGGCCACCGCCTGGGTCTCGACCTGCGTGAACATGTACGCGTCGCGATTGTTGTCGTGGCCGACGTAGTGATGATACAGCTCCGGTACCGGCGCGGTCTCGAACGGCGTACCCAGGTTCTTGCGGTACCAACTAGTGACGATGTCGAGCCCGTCCGGGTTCACGTTCGGCATGAGCAGCAGGATGACGTTCTCACGGACCCGTTGCGCCTCTGCTGATTCGTCGGCTGCAAGCCAGTAGGCGAGTCTGGGTGTGTGCATCGAGGGCGCCAGCTCCGTTGCATGGAGCCCACCGTCGATCCACACCGTGGCCTTTCCCTCCTGTGCGAGCCGCATCGCTTCAGCGTCGGTCAAACCCTCGGCCAGAGCCAGCTGACGGTTGATCGCTCGATACCGCTCTCTGTTCAGCAGGTTCTCCTCGCTGGACATGAACGCGAGAAGCATGGGTTTCCCCAGAGTGGTGGTGCCGATTTGTTCCACGACCACCCGATCCGAAGCCTCGTCCAGTGCACGGAAGTAACTCTGGATCTGATCGTAGTCGGCAAGTCTGTGATCTTCTCCCGGCTCGAAGCCGATTACCTGTGCCGGAGTGGGCACCTGAGCGAGAGCTTGTTGCGAGACGGGGCAAAGCAGAAAGGCAACCACATAGAACGCGCAGAAGACAGCTCGATGTGCCGGCATCGACATCTCCTTTGGAGGGAACTAGCATACGATGTGGATAGACTACCGCCGGGTGGCGGGAAAAGCGAGGTACGGCGAGAATCGTCCGGACGATCTCCTGCCGTACTATTGCAGATCTTGACCCAAGTAACATATGGTATTGAACTGAGTTCCGGTGCGGCAAGACGCCGCTCGATTTGACCCGGTTCGAGGTAGACTGACTGACATGCGGATCTTGATTGCGGAAGATGACAGAGTCACCCGCCTGATGCTCGCCAAGATGATCGAAGTACAGGGGCACGACGTGGTGCAGGCGACAGATGGTGCCGAGGCATGGGAGCTGTTCCAGAGACATGAGACGAGACTGATCATTACCGATTGGCTCATGCCGAACGTAGACGGATTGAAGCTGTGCCAAATGGTGCGCGCCCAGCGCCACGCACGCTACGTCTACATCATGGTACTCACCTCCCTCGAAAGAAAGCAGAACTACCTCGAGGCGATGGATGCTGGTGCGGACGACTTCCTCAACAAGCCGGTGGATGTGGCCGAGCTGAAGGCGCGGCTGCGAGTTGCCGAGCGCATCCTCGCGCTCCAGGGCGAGGTCGACTTGTTGGAGGGGTTGCTGCCGATCTGCATGTACTGCAAGAAGATCCGGGACGATGACGAGAGTTGGCATCAGTTGGAGCAGTACGTTGAAGACCGCTCAGAAGTTGAATTCTCCCATGGAGTCTGCCCGAACTGCTACGAGCTTCACATGAAGCCGCATATAGATGCTGCTGGTGGCCCTGGATCCAGAGGCAAGGGGTAGCAGGAGCTGCTACCTTCGGACCTAAGGCCAGCAACATGACAGCCGATCACCCCGACGTCATTCGGGCTGATGTCCTCCGCTCCCTCGGTGCGGACCGGGAGACCGTTGAAGAGCTTTCTACCTATTGTGACAATCCGTTCCCGGTCGATGCTCTTCCCCAACCCCCC
The DNA here is from genome assembly GCA_039589275.1 of Gemmatimonadota bacterium. GTDB lineage: Bacteria > Gemmatimonadota > Gemmatimonadetes > Gemmatimonadales > GWC2-71-9. The sequence goes on from JBDHHP010000029.1 coordinate 11,069, forward strand.
GCCTTACCGCTTCCAGAGGAAGCACACACTACCGATTGGCGAGACTACCTCGACGAACAGGGCGATGACCCCTTCGGCTTTCTGCAATCACGACTGGTTCAGCTCAACATCCCGATCCAAGAGGGTGTTTCGAAGACCGCTGCGTATGCTGACGTCGTTCGCCGCGGCAAACCGTTTGACGAAAGTGCCTTTGGCGGCCGGCTGACGCTGAAACAACCGGAGCTCTTTCGCGTCTCGGTGCACGAGCATCCCGCCGGGGCTCTTCCTGTGTTGCTCACACCCAACCGTTCGGATTTCGAGACCGTTGTCCAGGCATTGGCGTTTCGCTGCGAGCCAGCCACGATCGGCCCTGCGGTCAACGCACAGATGATCGCCGGACTGATCAACTGGGATCGGATGCATCGCTATAAGTCATCATGGCTCGAGCGCAACAGCGAGATCGGATATGTCGGCTGGCCGGCAGAAATGCAGCGCGTCGCATCATCGGAGAAGTGGCGCTTTCTGGACCGATTGATAGTCGTTACCGACAGTCCCTATAGCAGCGTGTCGGCCGCCGCGCTTGGTCTGGAGTGGGACGCCGCGACATGGCGCGAGAGGTCCGCTGCGCTACGAATGGAACACGAGTTTACGCACCACGCCACCAAGCGGCTGTACGGTAAGATGACTCTCAATGTGCTGGACGAAATCATCGCGGACTGGGCAGGCATGTCCAGCGCCATGGGCGACTTTCGATCCGCTTGGTTTGTTCGCTTCCTGGGTCTAGACGATCTACCCAAGGCGCGAGAAGACGGCAGAATCCATACCTACCGACAGACACTCAGTGACGAAGCGTTCCGGATTCTCGCGCCGCTGACGCTCCAAGCCGCTGAGGGTCTCGAAGCTCTGCATCAAGCGCACTACACCAGCGAACAACGTCCCCGTTTCCTGTTGGCTCTAACTCGACTCACCCTCGAGCTCCTGGCTGCCGATAACCGTGAGCGCTTCTTTGGTGACGCCTATGAATGGGCAGCTGGAATGCTCTGACGCAACCGTCTTCACACCGCGCCGGGGTCGGCCCTGCCTTCCCAGCCTTTTTCGGCATAGTAGTCCTGCACCATTCGACCGATGTCTACGACCGTGCCCTTGGCCGGGCCATCCGGGATTGGCTCGCCGACAAAACGAGGTGGCAAAGTGTCTTCTTCGGGCCTTAATCCTTCCCGTAGATTGAAGTCGCGCTCGACCTGGCTCACGTGAGAACAGACCTTCCATAGATCGTGAGCCGCGATGTCCCGTCCCAGCAATCCCGAGTAGGCCTCCGCCGCCAAATCGAAGTCCACGACGTCCATGCAGCAGGAGATGTTCTTGCAGATCGTCATACTGTCAGACAGGAGGCCCATATGCTCAGCGTAATTGACCAGAGCGCCCTTACCGTCCTCCTTTAGACGGTGTGCCGCGTTGCGGTTACCCACACGGCGCATGGCGAGATCCTCGTCTCCAGTCAGCTCGATCATCGGCTCACCACGGTAGTGATCACCGCCCCGCGAGTTGACGGCGTTCATCAAGGCGTAACCTTTGATCCCACGCGGATCGGCGGAGAACAGTTCCAGTCCTTTTACTTCTGCAGTGAGCTTGCGGGCATTGGTCCCGAATTCCCTGGCCGCGCGCTTTGTCCCCTGGGCCAGGAGATCACCAATACCCTCGCGGCGCGCAATCACTTCGGGAAGTCGCAGGAGCGCGTCGCGCGAGCCCCAAGAGAGGTCGACGCCATCCACGTCACCGTCTGAGATCACACCTTCGTGACGGCACTCCATGAGCCATGCAATCACTTCCGCCGTACTGATGCAGTCGAGGCCGAGCCGATTCACCAGGTTCGACACATGCACGCCGAGTTCCAGATCGGAGTTGCCGCACTTGACGGTGAATCCTGCCTGCGCCTCGTACTCTGGGCCTTCTCCCTCACTGTAGCTGGTGTAATTGTACCGGGAGCAGTAAACGTTGCAGTTGTAGCAGGCCTTGGCCTTCACCACGTGATCTCTGCGCAGTGCGTCGGCGTTGACCTTCTCAAGGTCAGCATAGAGCGCACTGCGATAGTGATAAGCGGGCAGCACACCCATATCGGCCAGCGAATCCATGATGCGGGTCGTGCCATACTTTCGGCGTGACTCGAACTGACGATGCTCCTCGATGTTCGATTGAAGCAACGCACAGGCTTTCTTGAACCTCTCCCTATCTGCGGGTTTCACGGGTTGGTCGCCCCGCACCACAATGGCCTTCAGCTTCTTCGATCCCATCACTGCACCCATTCCGGTCCGTCCGGCTGCACGCGTGAGATTGCAGGAGATGATGGCGTACCGGACCAGGTTTTCACCCGCAGGTCCTATCGTGGCTACCTGGATGTCGGGATCGCGTAACTCGCTCTGCAGCTTGACGGTAGTCTCAGTGATGTCCAGCCCTACGAGATGGGAGGCATCACGGATTTCGACGCGATCGTTGTCTATGAACAGGTAGACCCAGCGGTTAGACACACCGGTGAACACTATCTGATCGTGACCGGCCCAGCGAAGCTCGGGCGCGAAGAACCCCCGCGCACCCGAGTCGCCCAGGTACCCCGTCAAGGGGCTCTTGGCGCTCGCGATGAACCGGCACGTAGAGATCAGCTCGCTTCCGGTGAGCGGACCAACCGAGATACAGAGCAGGTTTTCTGGTCCGAGCGGGTCGATGCTCGGTCTTAGCTCGTCGAGTAGAGTAACGCTGTTCCAGGTCCTGCCGCCGATTCCGTTTTCCGGAGTCAGCCCTCGGTTGATCTCGCCGTCGGTAAGGTCGACGCGCAGGGAGTTGCCACGGTAGATGCTCATGAGTCAATCCTCACTCCCTCCATCCAGCCCTCACGAATCGGCAGCGCCATACTCTCCGAGTAGAGGGCACGCTTCTCGCGAGGAAGACCCTCTAGCCCGAGGTAGGCGGCCAGCGACACACCCGTTTCTCGGTTCGACAGCGCTCTGGTAGGGCATACTTCGACACAGCAAGTGGCACCACCGCAAATATCGCAAAACAGCGGCTGCCCATCGAGAAATCCGACCGCACCCACCGGACATGCCTCGACACAAGTCTCGCAAGCGTTGCACAGGTCTGGGTCGAGCAGAATCTCTCCCCTTGTGCCCACCGAAAGAGCGTCGGTCGGACACTCGAGGCAGGGCCTTTCGTCACAGCTCAAGCACGCAATTGCCGCGTCGATACCGATTGCCTCCAGCTTCACTACCCTGATGCGCGACAACGCAGGAGAGACTGCGCCGAAGTGGAAAGCACTGCACGCCACCTCGCACATCCTGCAGCCAACACAGAGCGCAACATCACAGTGGATCATCTCCCTATCACTCCATCCGATCGATTCGCAATATCACGTTCCCCGCCGGATCGGGACAGAGGACCCGATGGTCTTCTTTGAGCCAGTCGCCGTCTTGCAGGGAGCGCTGCTTGGCCGGCAGCAGCGGCATGGCCGCGTGCAACGCGTAAAGGCACGCGTGGCCACCGGCCGGAATGTAGAGCCGACCGCTACACAACTCGAACTCGTCGCCGCGTTTCATCCGGGACGTGCAGTGGCCTCCGACCTCTTCGACGCCGATGCGCAGACGCTTCAGCCCGGCCTCAGATGCTCCATTGCCGTTCGCCTTCACCTTTCTCGGTGACCGGGGGGATTCGGGAGCATCGGGTGTGCGCGCCTCCACATTCCCCGTGCGCTCGATCTGGAAGACCACACGGCCCGCTGGATCAGGACACTGGACATGGTGGACTCGCCACATCCAATCTCCGTCCCTTTGCTCAGTGACCTTTCTTTCCTTTGGCGTGATCACCGGTATTAGGCTCTGCAGTGCATAGAGGCAGATGTAGCCACCCTCCGGAACTTGGATATCGCCGTCGCTCACAGTGAAGAAGTCGCCCGGCTTCATAGGGGGATCAGCCGTGCACGTACCCATTACCTTCTTAACCGTCACTTTGAGCTCATACATCAGTGCTCCTTGTACAGACCGGCCCGTCGCCGCACTGGCGTAGCGCAAACGGCAACGGGCGCCCTTCCCAGCTTTGAGAAGTGCGCCCGTCGCCAATCGAATCCGGAAGTCTGCTCGGTCTAGCCGATCACCCTCCGGGACACGCGCACCACTCGTCGCGGCCCGTACCAGCGCCAGGACCACCATCCAGACGAGTTCTGTAGCTTGCGTGTCATGAGGAAACGGTAGTCCGCCCCAGCCGAAAGGTCAAGAGCGACATCCCGACCAGCTCAGCCCTTATGGGTCTCGGCGGCCTCCACCGCTTGGCGTAGCCGCCGCAGCCGGTCGTCACGGTCGCGCACGAAACGCTCGATTCCTTCGAGAATGTGGTCGGCGCTCAGGTGAGCCTCCTCGATGACTTCATCGACGCTACCACCCGTGCGCCAGCGGTTATCCCAATCGGAGCACAGCGAGTACTCGGCAACCAGAGGATGCGTGACCCAGTCACGGGTGACTCGAAGCGCGCGATTGGAGATGACCATCGAGTTCCATCGATCGGCCGTTGTCACAACCGATTCGCGGTAGGCGTTGTCCTGCAGATCGAACAGCTGCGGACTGATGGCCGCGACCACCTTGACGTTGAGACCTGCGCTGTCCAATTCCGGCAGCACCTTCACCAGATTGGCGGTCGAGGTCGTACCTTGAACGAAAACCGTTCCGGCGCGCGGTTGACCTGCGCGGAACTGACGCATGACATAGGCTCCGCGAGCGGCCTCGAAGTGAGATGCAATACCGAGCGCCTCACGGTCGGGAATCTCGATCGGTGGCCTGGTGAGATGTAGCGCTACGATCGGCGTCTTCTGCCTGAGAGCCGCGCCGAGCACGACCGGCACCTCATTGTATTCCCAGGGATGAACATCGATCACGTGCCCGTCTGGAAATAGCTGCGTGACTCCTGGCGCGAACACTCCGAAGTGCGTGCGGGAATCCTCGGCGGTTTCGGGTCCGGAGTGCCCCGCGATCCAGATGACCTTGCCAACCTTGAGCTGGCAGTCCTGGGCCAGTTGGCTGAACAATCGCATGGGCCCGTACTTGAGATAGCTGAACGAGCCGTACGTGGAGCACGCGCCCCAGAACCCGTTGAAGTCCTTGAAGGGGTCATCCGCCATATTCACCGTGGCCATACCGACCATGATCCCGGAGTTGGCGAACTCGGTGATCTCCTGCGGTAGCAGTGTGCCACGCGGGTTGCTTTCCCGTTCATACCAGCCCCAGCCCTGAACGCCATCGTAATCGTGCGCAAAGCCGGCGATGTTCGTCGAACCCGCCAGGTCAGCGGAGCACGCGACGACGAGTGGCCGATTGTACTCTTTACGCGCATAGGTGTTAACCCACGCGCCCCACGCCGCGAGCGCGGCGCGGTTGGGCTTTTTGTCTCCGGGCTTGGCCCACATTGTCTCCGGGTAGTGGCGGAAGTCGTAGATCCGTTCGTCCTCGACGATCTTCGCCGCCTTCCCACCCAGATTGAACGATGCGGGGTTGTCTGGGACATTGGCAGCGAGCTCGACCAATCGGTCCGACAGGTACTCGAGCACCGCCTCGTGCGAGTGCAGCACGCTGATCGCGGTCTTGAAGTTGTTGGCGGCCTGCTGCCGCAGCGCTTCGGCATCGTTGGGAGCAGACTCGTCAACGCCGTCGTATTCGACGCCGTACTGCTGCATGAACCGCTTGCGGACTTCCCAGAAGCCCGCACTGTTCATCTTGTGAGGTACGCCGTGGGACTTGTTGTCGTAGACACCGTACTCACGACCCTTGCGGGTCTTGGCCCACGCCATAGAGGGGACCTTATCGGGGTTTTCGCCGCGGGCTGCCTCGAGTACCGCTTGCGCCACCGGCGCCCACTCCATGCCCTGCTCCGTTCCCAGCACTCGCCAGCCGCATGATCTGAACCAGGTCTCGGGATCGCCGCTCACGACTGAGCTTATCCGCTGATCGTCGATTCCGAAGTCGTTCCAGTCGACCAGAAAGACCAGATTCGACAGTCCGAGTCCCCAGGCCGAGTTCCTCGTCTCGAACCCGCCCCCAGGCGTCAACCCGCCCTCACCTTCGATGGCAAAAACCTTGACCTCTTCCAGTCCGGCGAGCTTGAGGGCGAGCGCCTCGCCTGCGGAAGGGGGCATGCCGTGTCCTGAGGGCCCCGTGTTGAACTTGAGGAACAGGGTCTTCCCTTCCATCTCGGCATGACCGGCCAATCCTCCACGCCGCCGCAGCATGAGCAGTTCCTCCCACGTGAGCGCCCACTTGCCGCCGTCCGGGAAGGCAAACCGGGAGTCTCCTGTCTTCCGATGACGCTCGCGCATCGCCTCGTTGAAGACAGCGAGCATGGCGTACACCAGCGGGACCGTGTGCCCGGCTGAGAGAACGAAACGATCCTGGAACGGTCGCCACGGCCGCAGCAGATCCCAGCGCATCGCGCCTGAGAGCAACAGGCTCACGAGTAGATGGACCTTCGAACGGGAGCCTCCCGGATGACCGCTCTGGCGATAGTTGAGCATGAGGTCGATCATCTCGTCAATGAGATCCTTGATCACTTCCCAATGCTCGAACGCTTTCTCCGCCTCGGCGTACAGACCGGCAACGGTGACATCCTCGACTTTGTCTACGCTGCTTGCAGACATGTAGCTCCCTTCGTGGTTCGACTGAGCGTGCTCTTCGCCGCGTGCAGCGACGGCGAACAAACGTAATCAACGGAGGCCGATGCGCACAATCGTCCGACGTTCGACGTTCGACGTTCGATGTTCGATGTTCGATGCTCGATGTTCGACGTTCGATGTTCGACGTTCGATGTTCCCTACCGCACCACTCTGCCTGAGCCAGACCCGCTCATGAGCGATTCCACTTCGGCCCGGCTGGAGTAGTTGAGATCGCCCACAATGGAATGCGCCAGGCACGACGCGGCGGTGGCAAACCGAACGGCCGTGTCGGGTGAGTTGAGATCCGCATCGGTCAGTGCGAAGATCAGGCCGGCTGAGAACGCGTCGCCACCGCCCACACGATCAATGATGTTGCGTATCTCGTACGGCCGATGAGATCCGCCCTGCATTGGCGCGAAGTAGGCTCCGTCCTCCTCCGCACAATAGAGCATCGCACTCCAGTTGTTGTGCGACGCCGAGATGCTCTCACGCAGCGTGATGCCAACCTTCGTCACGTTCGGGAACTGCGCCACGACCCGACGAGCCACGTCCGGGTAGCTCGCGATCCGCAGGTCGCCAGCCTCCACGTTTGATTCGGCTGCATGGATTCCCAGTACGGCGGCGCAGTCTTCCTCGTTGGCAACCACCAGGTCCGCGTGCTGCAACACCTGTCGCATAGTGTCTTCGGCCAGCTCCCTGGGCGAGGTAGACGGATCCCAGCGCCAGAGCTTCTTGCGATAGTTCAGATCACACGACACGGTAACGCCGGCCGCCTCCGCAGCTCGGCTCGCCGCCAATGTGGCCTCTGCCGCCGCTCGCGATATGGAGGGTGTAATGCCGGTGACGTGGAACCACACCGCCCCATCGAGAATCGCCGGCCAATCGTACGAGTCCGCCGCCGTCAGGCTCACAGCAGATCCCGCGCGATCGTACACCACGCGGCTCGGTCGTTGGTTCGCTCCCGTCTCAAGGAAGTAGAGACCCAAGCGACCTTCGTCGGTACGTACAATGTGCTCAGTATCGATCCCCAACGCCCGCAGTGCAGCGATGCACGCATCACCAATTGCATTACTCGGCAGAGCGGTAACGAACGCCGCCCGCGCTCCAAGCATGGTGAGCGACCCAGCGACATTCGCCTCCGCGCCGCCGAACGTCACATCTAAAGACCCGGGTAACGCCTGCCGTAGACGAAGCGAATTCGGTGCCGCCATCCGCCCCATGATCTCACCGAAAGTCACGACTCTCGCCATTGAATTCTCCAATTCAACTGGATGCGCGAAGCCTGGGCAGCGCTAGCTGTTAGCCGGTGCCGCCCCCAGTTCATCGACAAGCGTTCGGGCCTGTGCGGCTTTCTCGCGGATTGCACCCCAGTCTCCCTCTCGGATTGCGTCGCGAGGCGCAATCCACGACCCTCCGACAGCAAGAACGAGGGGACTCGACAGGTACTCAAGCACGTTGTCCGGCTTGAGCCCGCCCAACGGAACAAAACGGACGCCCAAGTGCGCGTACGGGGCTGCCATGCTATTCAAGTAGGGCAACCCACCGGTCGGTTCGGCTGGGAAGAACTTGACTTCGCGGCACCCCAGTTCCAACGCCGCCTCCAAGTCGGACGCCGTCGTGACACCCGGCGCGAACGGTAACCCAACGTCTTGTGCGGCTTGGACCACGCGCGGGTTCAATCCCGGGGCGACTCCGAACGCGGCGCCGGCCGTAGCGGCCTTGCTCGCCTGCTCGGGTGTCAGCACGGTTCCCACACCAGGCAACATGTCAGGCACCTGCGCCCGAATCGCTGCGAGAGCGTCGAGCGCTACGGGCGTCCTGAGCGTGAGCTCCATGGCGTCGATGCCACCGTCGACCAACGCCCTTGCCAACGGCACCGCGTCCGCTAGCTCGTCCACCACTAGAACGGCAACCACCCCGCACCGTTCGATTCTTTTCAGGAGTTCAGTAGGTAGTCGCGATTGCACGGGATTGCCTCGTTAGATGAGCCTCAATGTACGCGCCGTTCGAGATACGGCCAGCGCGGGACTTGGAGCGCTACCTGGCCGACACCGGTCACGCGCCGTATTGTATGTGCCAGACATCCTCCACGCGCTCTAGTTTTCTGGATCACCGGCCTTCTGGAGCACAAACATGAACCGTACAGAGCTTCTCCCAACGTCATGCGTCGCCTTGGCCCTGCTACTCGCCTGCAGTACCGAGCGGGGAGAAGGCGCAGCCGCTCGCAGCGACACGCAACAGGCACACAATGCTCTCACCGCCACAGAGGAGGCTGCCGGCTGGAAGCTGTTGTTCGATGGCAGGACGTTCCAGGGTTGGCGCGGGCTAGGCCGCGACTCGGTACCGGAGGGACACTGGGTCATTGAGGACGGCACCATCCGCAAGATCGCGAGTGGCAACGTACCCACCGCTCCTGACGGACAACCGTTGGAGGGCGGGGACATCATGAGCAGAGCTGCCTACCGGGACTTCGAGTTGACGTTCGAGTGGAAGGTCAGTCCCGGCGGCAACAGCGGCATCAAGTACAACGTTTCGGAGGAGATGTCCACGGCATCACCGCCAATCCACGCCGCGCTTGGTTTCGAGTACCAGATCCTGGACGATGATCTGCACCCCGACGCTCAGAACGGACCAACGCGGATCGCGTCCGCATTATATGACCTAATGCCGCCTGCTGCAGCGAGGCAAGTGCGCCCTGTGGGATCCTACAATCAGGGTCGAGTTGTCTTCCGCGGTACGAGCGGGGAGCACTGGCTGAACGGCGCCAAAGTGCTTGAGTTCGAATTGGGAAGTGCCACCTTCGACTCGGCGTTTGCGATTAGCAAGTACCAACCGATAGAAGGTTTCGCCAACAAACGGTCGGGACACATAGTGCTGCAGGACCACGGCGACGACGTTTGGTTCCGCAATATCAAGATCCGGGAGCTTTCACCATGACGAACGAGATCGACCGCCGCACTTTCGTTGCGCAGGGTGCTGCTGCGGGCCTGGGGCTGAGTGCCTGGAGTACTCTTCCGATGGCTCGCCCGCATCGCGCTCCGAGCGATCAGATCAGGGTCGCAGTAATGGGCGTCAACAGCCGAGGCTTCGTGTTGGCGCAGAGTTTCGCCAAGGCCGGCGCCGACGTCGCCTACATCTGCGACGTCGATTCCCGTGCGGCAGAAGCCGCCATCGCCGGAGTCAGCGAGCCACGACAGGCAAAGGTCCCTGAAGGTCAGCCACCTCAGACTCTCCCGGCGCTGCAACAACGCCGGCCCCGGAGCGTGACTGATCTTCGTCGAGCGCTGGACGATTCTGAGGTCGACGTCCTGGTCGTCGCAGCCCCGGATCACTGGCACGCGCCCGCAGCCATTCTCGCACTCCAGGCCGGCAAACATGTGTACCTCGAGAAGCCTTGCAGCCACAATCCGCGGGAGGGCGAACTACTGGTGGAGGCGCAGCGCCGCTATGGTGGACTGGTGCAGATGGGCAACCAGCAGCGCTCCGCTCCCGAGTCAATCGCTGCGATACAAGAAATCCGCGACGGGATAATCGGCAGGCCCTACTACGTCCGCACCTGGTACGCAAACACGCGTGGTCCCATCGGCCACGGTAGCGTGGCTCAGGTACCGGATTGGCTCGACTACGAGCTGTGGCAGGGACCGGCTCCGCGCACGCCCTACAGAGACAACGTAGTGCACTACAACTGGCACTGGTTCTGGCGCTGGGGCACCGGCGAGATCAACAACAACGCCGCGCACGAGCTCGACGTGGCTCGCTGGGCGCTAGGGGTCGATTACCCGATACGGGTTATGTCGGCGGGGGGCCGCTACCATTTCGACGACGACTGGGAGTGCCCAGACACGCAGGTGGCGTCATTCGATTTCGAGGGGGGAAAAACGATCACCTGGGACGGTCGCAGCTGCAACGGGCGCCCGGTGGAGGGCCGCGGCCGTGGCTCGGCGATCCACGGTACCGACGGGACGATGGTGATTGATCGTTCAGGCTATGTCGCCTACGACAACGACAACAACGAGATCAGGCAGGCAATGAGGCCGCAGGCTGAAGCTGCTCTCGATACGAGCGGAGCCGGACCGTTGACCGACATGCACATCTCCAACTTCCTGGCCACCATCCGGGGAGAGAGCACGCTCCGCGCACCTATCGACGACGGGCGTAAGAGCGTGCTGTTATGCCATCTCGGCAACATCGCCCAGCGCACGGGCCGCACGCTCCACTGCGATCCCACGACCGGACGCATTCAGGACGACGTTGAGGCTATGGCACTCTGGTCACGCGAATACGAACCGGGTTGGGAGCCCAAGGTCTAGAAAGCAAACGGAGGCACTGATGAGGAAGGACAAACCCGCGGTTTCTCGCAGGGACTTCATCAAGACGGGCGGCGGCGCCGTTGCCGCGTCAATGGTGGCACAGCCATCCTATCGCGACATGCCGTTTCTCTCCCAGCTCAGACGTCCGGCCAAGATGCGGTATGCCATTGTCGGGACCGGGATCCGGGCGGTTAACATGTGGGGCCGAGACGTCGCGCAGGAATACGCTGACTACGTCGACTTCGTGGGCTTGTGTGACATCAATCCAGGACGCCTGGCGTTTGCGAGAGACTACATCGGCGTCGACTGCCCGACTTTCACAGATTTCTCGGAGATGATTCGACAGACCCGTCCAGACACCTTGTGTGTCACTACCGTCGATAACACCCATGACGAGTTCATCGTCAAGGGAATGGAAATGGGCTGCAACATCGTGACTGAGAAGCCCATGACCACCGATGAGTTCAAGTGCCAGGCGATCCTCGACGCGCATGCGCGCACGCGCAAGAACATCGCCGTCACGTTCAACTACCGTTACTCACCTCATCGGACGAAGATGAAGGAACTCCTGATGGAAGGACGGATCGGCCGCCTCACCTCAGTCGACTTCCATTGGTACCTGGACATCTACCACGGTGCTTCGTACTTCCGCCGCTGGCACGGCAAAGAACGCTACGGCGGCACTCTGTTCCTTCACAAGGCGACGCATCACTTCGACCTGCTCAACTGGTGGATAGACTCTGAGCCCGAGGAGGTCTTCGCACACGGCGCCCTGGAGCACTATGGGCACAATCATCCGTTCCGTCACACCAACTGCCGGGGTTGTCGCCACGCAGACCAGTGCCAGCACTATTGGGACATCACTGAAGACCAGCTGCTGACCAACCTGTACGTCGATAACGAGCACCACGACGGCTATCTGAGGGACGGATGCGTTTGGTCCACCGATATCGACATCTTCGACAAGATGGCAGCTCAGATCAGATACATGAACGGTGTGCAGGTGAGCTACTCGTGTACTACGTACTCGCCCTATGAGGGTTATCGCATCGCCTTCAACGGTACTAAGGGGAGAATGGAGGCCTGGATAAAGGAGCGGCAACCGTGGCAGGCTGAAGACTACGATGAAATTCGGGTCACCGACAACTTCGGCGACACGGAGTTGATTCAGATTGCTCACGGGGGCGGCGGCCACGGCGGTGGTGATACACGGCTCCGGGATCGCATCTTCAAAGACCCGACTGCGCCGGACCCCTACCGCCACGCTGCCGGTGTCCGAGACGGAGCGATGTCCATTCTGATCGGGATTGGTGCCCGAACGAGCGTAAAGACGGGCGAACCTGTCAAGGTCGCGTCGCTGACCACGTTGAAGCCGCGCCTCGCGCGGCCCTGAAGACTGGGAGTCGAGACAAGTACCCATGACTGACAATACGAGAAGCAGAAGAGAGTTCCTCAAGACGGCCGCGCTGGGTACCGTAGGCGTGGCGCTTCCCTCCGCCGCAGTCGCATGCGCTGCAGAAGAGCCCCCCGCTCCATCGACGGGGATTAGGCTCGGTGTCGCGAGCTACTCGCTCAGAGAGCTGACCCGGGCAGATGCGATCGCCGCCATCACGGCAATCGACACCCGTTACGTCAGCATCAAGTCTTTCCATCTACCGTACGAGAACACAGCCGAGCAATTGGCGGCCGGGCGTAGAGAGTTCCAGGATGCTGGTCTTGAAATCGTGGGCGGCGGCGTGATCACGTTGCAGCAGGAAGACGACGACGACATCCGCAGCTACTTCGAGTACGCCCGAGACAGCGGCATGCCACTGATGGTGATTGCGCCCACGCGGGCAACGATGCCCCGTATCGAACGGTTCGTACGCGAGTACGACATCAAGGTCGCAATTCACAATCACGGGCCAGAGGACCAGCACTTTCCCGGACCGCGGGATGCCCTACCCGTGATTCAAGACATGGATCCTCGAGTAGGCCTGTGCGTCGACCTGGGTCACACCACACGAACCGGTGTCGACATCGTGGAATCGCTGGCCCAAGCGGGCGACCGCGTGCTCGACGTACACGTCAAAGACCTACACGACCTGATGGATCGAGACAGTCAATGCGTAGTAGGTGAGGGTGCAATGCCGATACCGGCAATCTTCAAGCAACTGGTGTCAATGGGCTATTCGGGGTACGTGAACCTCGAGTACGAGATCGATGCTTCCGATCCCCTGCCCGGTATGCAGCGGTCCTTTGCCTACATGCGCGGTGTGTTGGCAGGCCTCGATATCGCGGAGGCCTAGCTCAGAGCGTCACGCCGGTCTTCCAGATGGCAATGTCGCGGTAATCGTGCCGCTCGTTGTTGGCCTGCTTGCGGCCGCTGGCTACGTCCAGCAGTAGATCGAAGAGATCTAACTCCAGGTTACCCATCTCGGCGGACCCATCCTGCACGGCTCCTGCGTTGAAATCGATCCAACGCGGCTTCCTCTCATAAACTGCGGTGTTTGAGGAGATCTTGATCGTCGGCACCGGCGAGCCCATAGGCGTGCCGCGGCCAGTGGTGAAGAGCAAGACAGTTGCCCCTGCCGCTACCAACGCTGTCGTTGAGACGCCGTCATTGCCTGGGGCCTCAAGCAGCGAGAGCCCCGCGGTTCCCTTTCGTTCCCCATAACGAAGCACTTCGGTCACAGTCGCGCTGCCGCCCTTCCTGATAGCACCCAGGGCCTTTTCCTCCAGTGTAGTCAGACCGCCCTCGAGGTTACCCGGCGACGGGTTTTCATAGATAGGGCGAACGTGGGTCAAGTAGTACTGCTTGAAATCGTTCACCAGACGTTCAATCTCGCGAAATAGCAGCTCGCTGGCGGCACGGTTCATGAGCATCTGTTCTGCGCCGAACATCTCCGGCACTTCGGTGAGAATGGCCCCACCCCCCTGCGCGGTGATCCGGTCGGCAATTCGCCCCACCAGTGGATTGGCTGTGATACCACTCAATCCATCCGAACCCCCGCACTTGAGTCCCACGACGAGACCCGAGAGGGGATGCTCGGTGCGACGATCCTGCTGCATAAGGCTGACCAGCTCCCCGGCCATTGCCACACCATGCTCCACCTCGTCGCCAACGTCCTGTGCGTTGAAGTAGCGTATCCGCGCGGCATCGATGTCCCCGGCGACCTGCAGAAGGCTGTCGACTCGATTGTCCTCGCACCCCAAGCCCAACAGAAGCACACCTCCAGCATTCGGATGACCGATCAATCCCGCGAGTATGCGCCGAGTGGTTTCCAGATCGTCGCCCGACTGGCTGCAGCCATAGGGATGCGCGAAAGCGTGAACGCCATCGATGGCCTCACCGAACCGCTCACTGCAGATCCGAGTGATGCGATCCGCCGACCGGTTGACACAACCGACGGTGTTCAGAACCCAGACTTCATTGCGCGTTCCCACAGCGCCGTTCGACCGGCGGTACCCGTCGAAGGTGTCGCCGGCACCGGTCACTTGGAGCGGAGAATCCGTCGGCTCATACCGATAGCCCACGACTCCTTCCAGGTTCGTCTTCATGTTGTGTGAGTGGAGCCAGTAGCCTCGCCCAACGGACCGCGTGACCGTCCCGATGGTGTGTCCGTACTTCACCACGGATGCGCCAGTCTCCAGATCAGCAAGTGCGATCTTGTGACCGACCGCTACGTCCTCCTGGCACCTGCAGGTAACCGAGTCGCCGCTAGCGCCACGTTGTCCGATTGATCCAACTTGAGCAGGTCAGATCCCATTCTTCGCTCTCAGTCATTTTGGTGCGTTGCTCGATTGGTCTGGCAGACCGGAGTGATTTCGCATAATATAGCGCCGGTTGGCCCTACGGCTGTAAGACGCAGCGCGTCGAACACTTACTCCGGTTGTCGTCAATCTCAACGCTCTCCGAGGTGCTGTTGCATGGGTCACAATACCCTCGATCTCGCTGGACGCACGGCAGTGGTTATCGGCGGAACGTCCGGGATCGGACGCCGACGTGGTCGCCACCTCGCGGCATGCCGAGAGGGTGGCTTCGGCGGCCGATGAAATCGAAAGACTCGGCCGCCGTACGATCCGGATCACGGCGGACGCAACCGACTCCGCCTCGCTGAAGGGGCTCCTCAACGCGTGCGTCGATGTATTCGGTCAGGTCGACGTGCTGGTGAACTGTGCCGGCACAACCAAGAAGGTCGCCGCTCTTGAGATGGAGATGAGTGATTGGGATAGGATCATAGACGTCAATCTCACCGGTACGTTGCGCGCATGCTTGCTGTTCGGAGAACACATGCTCGAACGCGGATGGGGCCGCATCATCAACATCGCCTCCCTGGCTTCATTTGTGGGTCTGTATCAAGTGGTGGCCTATGGAGCGAGCAAGGCGGCCGTCGTCGCTCTGACCAAGTCGCTGGCGGTCGAGTGGGCTCCCAAGGGCGTGTGTGTGAATGCGATAGCACCAGGAGTGTTCCCCACTGATCTCAACCGAGAACTACTGGAAGGCACCGAGCGCGGAAGAGAACTGATAATGCGCACGCCCATGAAGCGGTTCGGCGACGTCGCTGAGATTGCCGGTGCAGCTGTTTTTCTCGCCTCCGAGGCGGCAAGCTTCGTGACCGGACAGGTCGTGGTCGTGGATGGCGGGTTCCTTGCCAGCGGAGTCAACCAGTGAATCACCCAAGCAACCGTGGGGGTCAGACCCTATCCGACACGCTCTACAGAGTCACCCGGCAAGACGGCCTCCATCCAGTGCAGATACGCGGACAAGGCGGAGCCAAAGAACTGAGCAGCTGGAGGCTGAGACTCAGTGCGTCTGGCAGCGCAGCATTCCAGTCACCAGACGAAGAGGCGGTGCTGGTACTCCAAGAAGGGGCAGGTAGACTCCGTGCATTGGACGGCACTTGGGAGGTGAGTCGCAGCGGCGTGTTTGACCAACCGGCCACTGCTCTGTATCTGCCACCAGGAGTCGAACTCGCGGTAACGGCGCACATTCCCTTGGAGGCAATCATCGTCTCCGCACCAGCGGAGCCCGGTGGCCAACCAGTGTTGGTGGGCGCCGACCAGGTGCGTGTGCAACAACGTGGAACAGGGAATTACAGCCGTGAAGTCCACGACATTTTCGTGAACGACCCCCATGCTAGGCGGCTGCTGGTCGGTGAGACGTTCAACCCGCCCGGGAATTGGAGCAGCTATCCGCCACACAAGCACGACGGTAAGGATGGGGAACCACGACTGGAAGAGGTATATCACTACCGCGTGGATCCACCACAGGGGTTCGGCCACCAGTCGCTTTACACGGCCGATGGAGAATCTGTCACCCATATGGTCAGAGACGGCGACGCGGTGGTCATTCCGTGCGGGTATCACCCGGTCTCAGCGCCACCGGGATACCGCTTGTACTATCTGTGGGCTCTGGTAGGAGAGCAGAGAGCCCTTGCGGTCTTTGAGGACCCGCAGCACAGCTGGATCACCGCTTCATGAACGGAACAAGTTGAAAGTGAGTCTGTCATGAGAATCGTAGGCGGGCGCGTGGTCGTCTGCTGTCCCGGTCGCAACTTCGTCACGCTCAAACTCGAAACGGATAAGGGGATCTACGGCCTCGGCGACGCGACGCTGAACGGTCGGGAACTCGCCGTGGCGAGTTACCTGAAAGACCACGTGTTGCCACTCCTCATCGGCCGCGATCCATGCCGAATCGAAGACACGTGGCAATACCTGTACAAAGGGGCTTACTGGCGCCGCGGACCGGTTACCATGGCCGCAATCGGGGCGGTCGACATGGCGCTGTGGGACATACAGGGAAAGGCCCTCGGCGTCCCCATTCATCAACTGTTGGGTGGGCCGTCGCGCGACCGCGTGCTGGTCTACGGACACGCGAGTGGTACTGACGTCGATGACACTCTCAAAGCAATCGAGCGCTACTGCGAGCTCGGTTACCAGGCTATACGCGTGCAATCCGGCATTCCGGGGCTCGAGGGTACGTACGGTGTGGGAAGAGGAGACCTGTACTATGAGCCTGCCGAACCCGGACTGCCGCCGGAACAGCGCTGGAGCACGGAGCGGTACTTAGACTTCGTGCCCCAGCTGTTTGCCCGGGTCCGCTCCGAGTTCGGTCCCGAGCCGTTGTTCCTCCACGATGCGCATCACCGGCTCACGCCGATCGAGGCCGCGCAGCTCGGGAAGAGCCTCGAGCCGCACCGGTTGTTCTGGCTGGAGGATCCGGTCCCGGCGGAACTGCAAGAGGGCTTCCGCCTAATCCGGCAGCACACTACTACTCCTCTCGCCGTCGGTGAGGTGTTCAACACTATCCACGACTGCCAACGACTGATACACGAGCAACTCATCGACTACATTCGGACGACGGTTGTCCACGCCGGCGGCATCAGCCACCTCCGTAAGATCGCAAGCCTCGCCGAGTTGTATCACGTACGAACCGGCTGCCACGGAGCCACCGACTTGAGCCCGGTATGCCTGGCCGCAGCTCTCCACTTTGACCTGAGCGTGCACAACTTCGGCATCCAGGAGTACATGCGGCACAGCAAAGAGACAGATCGCGTCTTCCCTCACGAGTACACGTTCGAGCGCGGAACGATGCATCCGGGAGACGCACCGGGCCTAGGCGTTGATATCGACGAGGAACTGGCCGCAAAGTATCCGTACAAACGAGCGTATCTGCCGGTCAATAGGAAGCTTGACGGCACCATGCACAGTTGGTAGCACATCATCCACGGTGATGAATCGCTGCGGGCATCTCGCATTGGCTCTGTCTCTGGCAGTGGCCGCGTGTGGAACCGGGAGCGACGTGACTGTCATCAAGCTGGCGCACGGCCTCGATCCAACCCACCCGGTGCACCGCGCGATGGAGTTCTTGGCCGAACGGGTCCAAGAAGAGTCGGGCGCGACGATGCGCATCGACATCTATCCTAGCGAGCAACTCGGCACGGAACGACAGGCGCTGGAACTGCTCCAGATCGGTAGCCTAGGAATGACCAAGGTGTCGGCCGCCGTGCTGGAGAATTTCGCGGCGCCGTTCAAGGTATTGAGTCTGCCCTACATCTTCCGCAACGAGGCGCACAAGTGGGCAGTCTTGGAGGGTCCGATCGGCCGCGACATGCTGGACATGGGGACACAGTTTCGGCTGCGCGGCCTCTGCTTCTACGATGCGGGAAGCAGGAGCTTCTACACGAAAGACCGACCCATCTTGGTACCGGAGGACCTCGAAGGACTCAAGATCCGCACGCAGGAGAGTGCCACCGCAACCAGAATGGTGAGCCTACTGGGTGGCTCCGCCACGCCCATCGCCTGGGGTGAGCTGTACACGGCTTTGCAACAGGGTGTCGTGGACGGTGCAGAGAACAACCCGCCGTCATTCCACCTATCCCGACACTACGAGGTCGCCCGCTACTACTCGCTCAACGAACACACTGGCGTCCCGGACGTACTGCTCATCAGCACGGTGGTGTGGAACGATCTGACCATGCAGCAGCAACGGTGGCTGCGGGAGACAGCCGACGAGTCGGCGCAGTACCAGAAGCTCCTGTGGCAAGAGGCGACGGAAGAGGCGCTGCGTGTCGTTCAAGCTGACGGTGTCCAAGTCACCCGGCCGGACAAGACTCCGTTTGCCGACCTGCTCGTCTCCATGTACGAAGCGTACCGCGACGAACCCACCGTATACGGGCTGATCGAACGGATACGAGCAGCAACCAGGATCTCTGGCGAGCAATAGTGAGCATCTCGTCTCATCGATGACTAGAACTACCAGAGTGGTCGACAGCGTACTCGGTTGGGTGCTCGTTGCCCTAATGGGCATTGCCGTAGTGAACGTCCTGTGGCAGGTGTTCACGCGGTTCGTGCTCGCAGATCCCAGCTCCTTCACGGACGAGCTAGCTCGATATCTCCTGATCTGGATCGGACTCCTGGGTGCCAGTTATGCGGCCGGTAGACAAATGCACCTCGCCATCGACCTCCTCCCGGCGAGGCTCACGGGACGTCCTCGGTTCTATTTGGGCGTATTGATAGAGGCCTGCATCTTCCTGTTCGCGCTATCGGTGCTCGTAATCGGTGGAATCCACCTCGTTGCTCTTACGCTGACACTCGGCCAGACCTCCGCCGCACTCCACGTGCCGCTTGGCTACGTCTACTTCGTGCTACCATTAAGCGGGCTCCTGATGATGTTCTTCTCGGTCGGCGCCGTAATGCAGCAACGCGCAGCGCTGCACGAAGGGGATGGTGACACAGAGGAAGCCGGCGAGACACGCTGATGGAATGGGTCGACGTCATCGTGCTCGGGTGTTCGTTCATTATCCTGTTGGCGATCGGTGTGCCGGTAGCGTTCTCCATCGGCATTTCCACCGTGCTCACCATGCTGTTGAGCATCAAGACAGGGCCCGCCCTCACAACAATGGCACAGCGGATCGCCACGGGACTCGATTCGTTCACGCTCTTGGCGATTCCCTTCTTCATACTTGCCGGGCAGTTGATGAGCCGTGGAGGCATTGCTCGTCGGCTGATCGAATTCGCCAAGGCTCTATTAGCCGGCCTTCCGGGCGGGCTTGCACACGTCAATATCCTCGCGGCCATGCTATTCGCGGCAATATCGGGCTCGTCGGTGGCCACAGCGTCAGCGGTCGGCAGTATCATGGGACCGCGTATGGAAGAAGATGGTTACGAGCGGAGCTTCGGCGCCGCTGTCAACATCACAGCTGCGACTACAGGCCTCATAATCCCTCCGAGTAACATCCTCATCGTGTTTTCGTTGGCGAGCGGCGGGGTGTCGATCACCGCGTTATTCCTAGCTGGATACCTGCCCGGCGTGCTGGTGGGACTCTCGCTAATGCTAGTAGCCGGGGTTCTAGCCGTGCGGAGGAAGTATCCTGTGGCGCGCCGCACGGGATGGCGGCAGATAGGCAAGCGATTCCTTGCTGCGTTACCAAGTCTGCTGATGCTTGTCGTGGTCATGGGCGGGATCGTATCCGGGGTGTTTACTGCGACAGAAGCAGCTGCGGTCGCCGTGCTCTACGCCCTCATCCTCGCCCTGGCCTACCGGGAGATCACGTTTCGTGACCTTCCACAAATACTCCTCAGCACGTCAGCCACGACTGCTATCGTGCTGCTGCTGGTGGGCACATCCATCGGCATGTCCTGGATCCTCGCGTACGAGAGCATCCCACAGAACGTGAGTCTGGCGCTGATCGGACTCACCGAGAACAAGATCCTGGTGCTTCTCATCATCAACGTGATTCTGCTGGCCGTTGGGGTGTTCATGGACATAACACCTGCGGTGTTGATTTTCACTCCTATCTTCCTACCGATCGCAGTGCAACTCGGCGTGGACCCGACTCACTTCGGCATCATCATGGTCCTCAACCTGTGCATCGGCCTTTGCACACCTCCCGTGGGGACCGTGTTATTCGTCGGGGTGGGCGTGGCGCAGACCACCATCACACGCGTCATACGGCCGCTGCTACCCCTTTACATCGCGATGATCGTGGCATTGATGATCGTGACGTACCTTCCCGGCCTGAGCTTGTGGTTGCCGAAGTTGTTTGGAGCGCAGTGACGGAGGCAGCGCCTCTCAAACCTCGGCAGGAACCTCAGTTGCTCGTCGACCTCCGCCGCAGTGTCGTTGCCCTGTTGATCGCGTTGAACACCAGTTTGTAGGTCCCACGCGGCTGGCCTCGGAATTGGGGCCGGAATCCGAACAGCACCACGCGGCCGTTGCCTAGCCCAACGCTCACCATCGCAGCCCTTCCAGCCAGATAGCGTTCCTCTCCCATCGCCCATCCGCTCATCAACAGATCCTCCCGAGCGTATTGGGCAATCACCTCCACTGGCGGCGGTGCGGCCTCGGGGATCGCTTCGCGCCCGCCCTCCCCCGCCCGCGGCAGCCGGACGATCTCGAAAGCGCGGCTCTGCGAATACGAAGCGGCCACCTGCGGCTGCATACCGTATGCAAGCGGGTCGTCGGTGTTGATGTCGGTCCGAATCAGTGACCCTGGTATGAAGAACCGCTCGGCAGGCAGCCCGGCCACGGCGTTGCGGACAGGCAGCCCGAACTGATCGATCGGAAAATCGGTCGACGCATCGAAGGCGATGAGAGTCCCACCCGCCTCCACAAACCGTTGCAGTGCCGCAGCCCCGGCCGCGCCTAGGCCCCCGACGTGTTCGTCGGGCATTGTACCGGGCAGATTGCCAAGGAGTATCTGATCGCCGGGGTGGTTCGGCAAGATGATCGCGTCATACGACGAGAGGTCTCCGGACCGGATATCCGCATCGTGCAAGGTGTCGACCGGAAACTCATACTGTTCCATCAGCCAGAGGGTCCAACCTTGATCGTCGACCCGCGAGTGCCATGCCTTGTACAGGCCGACTCGCGGCAAACGTAATTCGTCCGACGCGGCTTCCGGCGAATTCTCCAGACCCACGAAATCGAGGCCGAACTGGCGAGCGAGGGACCGCACCGCATCGCCCGCACCACGCCCGGCGCGCACGATGAAGCTCCCCGCGGCAATCGAGTTTCCGCTGGCCTCGAACGCTTCATTGGTGACGGCAACGCCGTGCCCCTGGGCTAGGAGACGGTTTACGGCGCGGAACGCTGCGTTGGTCGTCGGGCCAAATGCGTATCCGTACGCCCCCGAACCCGTTACCGACCCTGGGTCCGCAGACGCCAGCTCGGTGATCTCCTCGGTCCGGGCCTGGAACCGTTCTTCGATCCGGTCCGCGCGCACACCCATTTGCATCGGGAGCGTCCAACCGGCGAGGTCATAGGGTGTCTCCGGCGGCCCGCCGGGATACTGTTCGCGCTCAGGATAGCGCCGCGGCTCCATCAGGTTCACAACGTGCGGACGGAATGCCTGCGCAGCGTACAGGACGTACGAGCCGGTCGGATACTCAACTCCGTCAGCGTTGAACGACTGCGTGGCGCGATGTACCTCGACTCCACTATATCGGAAGACGTTGACCAGATTCACTGCCTCGCTGTGATCCCACTGGTCGGATGGAATGACGTAGGCAAACGGACCGCCTCGCTCACCAGCTTCGATCGCATCCCGACCCATCTTGTAGACATTGAACAGGAATCTTTCGCGGTACCGTGCCGCCAGGTCCAGAGTCGCGATCGTCGCTTCCTGCATGTAGTCGAACGCGTCCCTGATGTGCGACTCGGTATCGAACCAGGGATCCGGATACGAGATGCTGGTGCTGTCGGTTCTCGCGGGCAGCCCTCGTCGTACCGAAATGACCTCGGGAAAATCAGCTAGATCGTACGTTCGCGGTGTTGGAGTGCGATGCGAGGTCTCGGTAAGTAGACCAACCTGGTTATGGAAGTAAGGCGTGAGACGCATCCCACCGTTCCACCACATGCTGTACACGGATCGCGAGATGTACCCGGACATGCCCAGCTGGGCGTACCTTGCAGCCATCGCCGCGCCCACCAAATTGACGCCCGTGGTCACACCGGGATGGATATCCGGATTCACGGGATCGGCAAACGGCGGTATGAAGATGCGTGTGTACGACGGTCCTGTTTGGTGGTGGTTGTACACAATCTGGGGATACCACTCCTTGTACAGGATACGCGAAGCCGCACGGGTCTCCGGCTGGTTGTTCATGAACCAGTCGCGGTTGTTGTCGGTGCCGGCCCACGGCTGACCCAACCGCGGCGGCCTAGTGGTCTCGAACGGCGTCCCTCGCACGCGCCGGTACCAGTCAACGTCGTTCGCAATCGCGTCGGGGTTCAGGATTGGCATGAGCAAGACGATCACGTTCTCGCGTATGTTCCTGATCTCCTCAGCCTCAGAAGTCACCAGTCGGTGCGCTAGCTCCGGCGTCATCTGCGCGGCGGCGAACTCCTGGTCGTCCATTCCCCCATCGACCCAGACGATCGCCTTGCCCTGTGCCACCAGGGAGCGGGCTTCATCTTCGTCGATCCGAGCCCGCGCCAATCGTTCGCTGATCGAGCGCCACCGGTCGAGCTGGCGCATGTTCTCATCACTCGAGATGAACATCAGGAGCATCGGGCGGTTCATGGCCGAACGTCCGATCTCAATGAGCTGAGCGCGGTCCGTCGCGTCGGCGAGCTGGCGGAAATACTGCTGCATCTGCTCGTAGTCGGCGACCTCGTAGTCGGCTCCAGGGACCCACCCGAACACATCTAGAGGCGAGGGCACCTGGGCGGAGACGGACTGGGCTGCCGCGGTCAGTGCAGCAGCAACGAGAAGAAGAACGAGGCGTTGCATTTGAAGTTCCTCGGATTACGGTCGCATAGGGTACGGGTTGAGATCCTGCCCGGCATCGAGATTCTACCGTTGGGACGCCCGAAGGCAAGCTCGCGGCGACGGCCGAGTACAACGCCTGAATCGGTTCATTCGTATATCATTAAGGATTATTACAACTTTCGACCGTCCAAATCTCTAGGAGGAACACCATGCTCAGTCGCCGAGAATGGATTGGGATCACCGTGGGCGCGGGTGGCGCGCTCGCACTCCACCCGCGCCTGCTCCAGGCCTTGCGGCAAGGTCAGCTGATTCAACGTGCCGTTCCGTCATCCGGTGAGATGCTCCCCGCAGTCGGCCTCGGAAGCTCGGCCACGTTCTCGCGGGTCGCGCGGAGCGAAGACGTGGCCGCACTGCGGGACGTGATGCAGGCCATGGTCGATGGCGGTGCCGCTGTCTTTGATACCGCGCCCAGCTACGGAGCGTCAGAGAAGGTAGCGGGCGATATCGCGAACGAGCTGGGTATCGCCGACAAGATCTTTTGGGCAACCAAGGTCAACGTTGCCGGCCGCGGTGGCGGCGCGGCCGACCCCGATGCGGCCCGCGAACAGATCCACGCTTCGTTCCAGAAGTTCCAGGTACCCAAGATCGATCTGATTCAGGTGCATAATCTGGCCGACGTGCCGACTCAGCTGGGTATCCTGAAGGAGCTGAAGCAGCAGGGTCACATTCGCTACATCGGCGTGACCACGACCAGCGCCGGACGATACGAGGATCTCGATCAGGTCATGCGCAACGAGCCAATTGACTTCATCGGCATCGACTACGCTGTTGACAACCGTGGAATCGAATCCAGCATTCTGCCGTTGGCAGCCGAGCGGAAGATCGGTGTGCTCGTGTACCTGCCGTTCGGCCGCACCCGATTGTGGCAGCGTGTGGAGGGTCGAGAGCTGCCCAAGTGGGCGAGCGAATTCGACGCCACGACCTGGGCGCAGTTCTTCATCAAGTATGTGGTCGCACATCCCGCGGTCACGGTGGTGACGCCCTCGACCAGTAAGGCCAATCATATGATTGACAATATCGGTGGCGGGATCGGGCGCCTGCCGGATGACGCCATGCGGCAGAGGATGGCGGAATTGGTGGATGCGCTGCCGCCGGCGCCGCCAAGACGCCGCCCCGGCGGAACGCGCTGACAATAGCAAAAGGGCGATGCTCGGTGGACGACCGAGCATCGCCCTGCGTCAGGCCCGCTCCCTACCCCGTACCACCCGTGACAGCAATCAACCCAAGGCCAGGAACAGCATGTGGCCAAAAATGCCGGCGCAGAGGCCGCCGACGAAATGAGTACCGATGGCCGCATTGGTCAGGTCACGCTCGCCGATGCCATCCATCATCCCCACATGAGTGCTCAGAAACCCGGCGTTACAGATGCCAATGGCAGTGAAGACACAGATTTCTTTGGCACCGACCACTCCGCTTTCCAGGAACTCGGGCACAATGGCGATAGCGGCTCCGACAGATCCGAACGACGTGACCGGAAAGGCGATTGCTTCGGGGTTCGAGAACCCAAACAACGGCTCGATCACGAATGACAGCTTTTCTCCAACCCAAGGGAAGAAAGCGACCCCTTCGAAAGCGCCACCAGTATACACACCCTGGTTGGGCCCGTATGCCAACATCATGACGATCGTGGTGATAATGACTACTCCCGGCATGATATCCAGGCCGGTCTTGACACCGTGGATGCCTCCGTCAAGCATTGCCTGCAGAGCACGCTGCGCAACAGTTCCTTGCCGCACTTCCCGGAAGCGCAAGATGTCGTAGCCTTCGTCGCTCTCGGAAATCACAGCTTTGCTCTTGCCGTACTTCCTTTTCCCAAAGAACCCCATCAGTCTGACACTCACGATGCCGCCGAGTATCGCTCCAACGTTGCCCAATAGCACGGCTCTGCCCAGTGATGTGGAATCGGACGACTGTGCCAGCATGAAGGTGGTCACGATGAGACCCATACCGAACACGGTCCCAAGATTTACCAGAGTCACGACCTGCCATTTCCTGAAGTACTTCATGAAACCCTTGTCGGCACACAGGGGCATGATTGCGGGATTGTCCGATAGATAGGTTGTCACGGCCCCGATCGAAGTCGCGCCCGGGAGTCCGAAGAGGGGTCTCATGAGTGGAGACACCGCACGGTTGGCGATGCTCACCACGCCAAACTCCGCGATAAGCGACGTGAACGCACCTGCGATGATTATCACTCCCATCAAGAACAGAACCGTGTTCAGTATTAGATCATGTGCAGTCCCCATCATCGTCTTGAACATGTTGGCGAGTCCCATTCGCCAGGCGAAGACGGCAAACAGGGCTACGACTATGACTAGAGCGGCGATCGTCTCGGTGGTGATAGCCTTGACGATCTTCTTCTCTGGTGGTGTTACGACTTCAGGGTTTGTGCTGACTCCGAATCCCATGTTGGGCACCTCTATGATGTTGGCAGCGGCGTATCAGGAATGAGTGGGGCGATCAGGCGACTCTGCGACATAGAGGCTACCAGTGTATTTCCACCACATCACCTTCTTCCAGAACGTGTGCATCCTTGACTGACTGCCCGTCGAATACGCTGGGTCCCCAAATGCGAGCGAACTTAAAGCCCTCGGCGATGTCCTTGTGAATCGTACGGGCCAAATCACCGACGGTTGATCCGCGAGATAGAGTAAAGGGTTGGGAAAGGTCCGCTTCCTTGCGGGGTTCTTTGGTGTAAATGCGGATAATGTCCAGGGCTTCGAAGGTCCGCTTGCCCAGCTCCTCGAACCCGACATCGGTTGCTGTTGACACAGCGACGGTAGGCCAGTTGGTCTCTAGCAGTTCCGCGAGCGCCTTTAGGTCACCATCCGCACCCTCTCGATCCATTCCAGTGACCACTAAGAGAGTAGGTTGATAGATCCATCCCGGCCGCACGTCATCAGGTGCACTGCTGCCCGCCGGGTAGAAACCGATGGCCTTCGCCTCCAGAACATCCATCACCGAGTCGAAGCCAGCTAGCGGGTGCTCAATCGAGACCACGAGCCAAACCAGGTCACCAGCACGAATCAGATCGTAGACCCATTGATCCACGTGCTCTTCGCACAGCGGCGGCAGGTCAATTAGCTGAAACGCGACATCGTCGAACGCCATCATCCCCGGGGTTGCCTCCCGGGTTGTCAGGGGGTAGGGAGCAACCTCGGGGTGAGCGTGCGTCAGGGCAGCGACGAGACTGGACTTTCCTGCATTGGGTGGTCCAACCAGTACAACCTGCCCCGCCCCTTCCCGGGGTATCCTGTGGCCGTGCCCCCTCGCAGGTCCCTTCTTCGTGGGCCCGCGCTTGAGCTTCGATATTCGGGAGCGAAGATCGGCCTGGAGTTTGTCCGTACCCTTGTGCTTCGGAATGACCCGAAGCATCTCCTCCAGACCGGCGATCTTCTCTTCCCGCGTCACCGCCTCGCGGAATCTGGCTTCGGCTTCCTTATAAGCCGGCGTGAGGTTGGCTGGCATAGGCCGTCCTCGCCCCTCTCAGTTCGTCCTTGACCGTCCTGGACGCTACGGCCTCCAATTCGGAATCCTCCCACTGGTCCACGGCGCCCCCGCCGCTTCTGCGGATTGCTCGATGCGCTTCAGGTCCACGTCGATCGAGCGGCGCAGCCGCTCGAGGATGCCACCAAACTCGGCCGCAACGATGTCGTATTGCTCGCGCTGGAAACCAGTGACATCATGCAGTGCACCCGAGAACGCTCCACCGGTAATCCGACCGAGTCGTGTCATCAGAGACGGCGGTGTCGCTTCCCTCCTGCGCCTCACCGTGGGATCGCCGCCCATCGCCCACTGGATCGCGCGGACGCTGTCCTCTATTGCTCGCAGTTCGTCGTTCAGCTCCGTGCCTGCGGTCGGTGTTTGCATGAGTGCGCGTTTGAGCAAACCGATGCGATTCATCGCTTCACCTGCCGCTGCGCTAGCACCCAGCACCGCGCGCTGCAGCGCGGCAGTCTGCTGCTGGAACGCGAGTACGGTCGACGAACGCGGCGTCGCTACATCATCGAGTGGATAAACCTCAAACGACTGTGGCTGCCCAAGCGGAGTCGTCACACCGTCGACCACCTTGGCCAGCGAAACGGTGTAGGTACCTGGCACCACATAGGGACCTCCTCCACTGCCACCAAAGCCTCCGGATCCACTACCACCGCCGGTTGCCCTAATCGGGTTAGCGGAGGGATACCGCAGATCCCAGCTGACCTTGGTGACTCCGGCCGACGTGCGCCCGGTGAGTCGCCGAACGGTCCGGCCCTCCTGGTCTGTAACCGTGAGCATCATCTGGGGATTCTCTTCGAGGTCTTCCACCCGCAGCGAGTCCCACGACGGATAGAACACATCTTCGCCACGTCTCCTCGCCGCGGCCTCGGCGCGTTGCCGTGTGGCCCGACGAGTGCGAATGGCATCCTTCAGGTAGTAGTGGAACGTGGCCCCGGCGCTCGGGTTGTCAAAAGCGGCGAACCGCTCACCTTGCCAAGACGGATCGGGATTCGACTGCACGAACAGCGGCACGCGGTTCACCGGCAGCAATCCCCCCTCGCTCGCAACAAACTCCGGCGTCAACGCTCGCAGCGCCTCGAGATCGTCCAGCACGTAGAACCCCCGCCCAAACGTCGCAATGACCAAATCGTCGTGCTGCGTCTGGAACACCATGTCGCGCACGTAGATCGTCGGCAGTCCACCACGCAAACGAGTCCACTTCTCACCGCCGTTGTTCGAGAAGTAGATGCCGAATTCCGTGCCAGCGAACAGGAGATTCGGATCTTTGTAATCCTCGAGTATCGTGTAGGCCGTGCCGCGCTCGGGGAGGTCGCTTTGAATCAGCTCCCAGGACCGGCCCAAATCAGTGCTCCTCGCGACGTAGGGTTTGTAATCACCCACCTTGTGGTTGTCGAAGGCTACGTAAACGGTGTTCACGTCGTGCCACGAAGGTTGGATGTCGGAGATGAACGTCGTATCCGGCACACCGCGCACCGAGGGTATGGCACGCCAGTTTTCGCCCCCGTCTTCGCTGATCTGTATCATCCCGTCATCGCTGCCGGCAAACAACAGACCCTCCTGGAGCGGCGACTCGGCGAGACTCACGATCGAGTTCCAAACCGAAGTCGATGCGTTCTTCGCCACAGCGTCCACACCCCACACGCGACCCATCACCTTCAGGCGGTTGCGGTCGATCTGCTTGGTGAGGTTCGGGCTCACCTGCTCCCAGCTACCGCCGCGATCATCACTGCGGAAGATGACATTGGCCGCAAAGTAGAGTCGCGAAGGAGAATGCGGACTGATGATCAGCGGCGCGTCCCAGTGCCACACGAGCGGAGGATCACCCGGTGCCGGCTCGGGCCGGATCGAGACCCGCTCGCCTGTTTCCAGATTGAATCGCGTCAGTCCTGCATGCTGCGACTCGGCGTAGACGATGTTCGGGTTGATCGGGTCGATACGCGAATAGAACCCGTCGCCACCCTGAGTCAGGAACCAGTCGGCGTTTCTGCCGCCACGACGAGTACGGGTGCGCGAGGGCCCGCCAAACGAACTGTTGTCCTGCGTTCCGCCGAACACGCGATAGAACGGTCGTGTGCTGTCGACCTCCACTCTGTAGAACTGACCGAGTGGAAGGTTGGGGAAGAAATCGTAGGTGGCACCACGGTCGAAACTCTCGTATAGCCCGCCGTCACAACCGAGGATGAGATGGTTGTTGTCGTCGGGATCGATCCACAACGCCTGATTGTCGACGTGCTTGTTCCGCTCGCCCAACACCTCAAACGTCTTGCCGCCGTCATCGCTGATCCAGTTGCGAGTATCCATCGCGTAAACCCGATCTACCTTGACCGGATCGGCTTCGATCTCCTGATAGTAGAGTCCGATCGTGACCCTATCGCTCATCCGTTGCCACGTGACGCCGTTGTTCTGCGACCGGTAGAAGCCACCGTTTTCGGCTGCCTCGACTATCGCATACACGACATCGGGGTCGACGGGCGAGATGGCGAGTCCGATGCGGCCCAGGTCTCCGCTCGGCAAACCGCGCTGGGACTTGGTCCAGGTGTCGCCGCCATCGGTGGATCGGTGCACCCCCGACTCGGGACCGCCCGCTATGTATGCGAACTGACGCCGAGCACGCTGCCATGTCGATGCGATGAGTACGTCGGGCTTGCGTGGGTCCATTACCACATCACTCACCCCAGCCCACTCACCGGCATCCAAGATCTTGGTCCACGTCTCGCCACCGTCGGTAGTCTCGTAGAGCCCCCGGTCGCCACCACCGTTGAACACCGGTCCCTGAGAAGCCACATAGACGTGGTCGGAGTCACGCGGATCGATCAGGATTCTGCCGATGTGCTCCGATTGCTTGAGGCCCATGTTCTTCCAGCTGCGGCCCCCGTCGATCGACTTGTACACGCCGTCACCATAAGACACCGAGCGCTGGGCGTTGTTCTCGCCCGTGCCCACCCATACGACGTGCGGGTTGTTCGGGTCGACTACCACCTCGCCGATCGAATACGAGGCTTGACTATCGAAGAGCGGCGAGAACGACGTGCCGGCATTGGTGGTCTTCCACAAGCCGCCCGACGCAGCGGCCACGTACCAGGTCGACCGTTTGGTCGGGTGAATCGCGATGTCGCTGATACGACCGGACACCACCGATGGCCCGATAGATCGGAATTTCAAACCGCCCACAGCCCTGCTCAGAGGATCGCGCTGATCGCTCGAGTCAGAATCCTCGTCGCCACGCTGGGCTACCGCTGCGCTCGCGGCAAGTGTGAGAAACGCCACCATCCCGATGGCTGCAGTGATCAGTACGGCTCTACGAGAGTACATGGGTATCCCACCTCTTCGTGATAGACATGGGGTGTGTCGAGCCCGGCGGAAGACCGGGTCATTGACGCATGGAAAGTACTGCCGCGAGCAGGCGTGTGCACGCTCTGAGCGACACGTATCTGGCTCAGAGACAGGTGCGTGTTTCTGCACCGCCTTGGAACACTCTCGATGCCTAGACGCGGAGGCCCCGCAAGCTTCTGGTCGATAGCCCATGAGGGTTCAAATCCCTCCGCCGGAACCGCCACATCATTTGCCGCGATCGTGGTCCAATCGATCGCCCTCTCCAAACCGAGCGTGGAGAGATAAGTTGTACCGGTCAACCACGCGCCAATAACCCCGGCTCAAGCCGGGGGTCGAGAACGGAAACATCAGGAAGTCGCAACCATGAACGTTCAAGTCAGACAAATCGACTCCAGATCCGACCGGAGGAAGTTCGTGAAGGTGCCCTGGGTCACACAGCGAAGTGATCCCAAGTGGGTGCCGCCGCTCATGGCGGACGTGCTGGACACCCTCAGCCCGCGCAAGAATCCCTTCTTTGAGCACGGATCGGCGTCGTTGTTCTTGGCCGAACGCGAGAACGGTGATGCCGTAGGCCGGATCACTGCCCACACCAACACTCTGCACAACGAGTACCACAAGGACAAGGCCGGATTCTTCGGATTCTTCGAGTGCGTCGACGATGAAACAGTGTCTGCCGCTCTCTTTGAGGCCGCCGAGGATTGGTTGCTGCAGCAGGGTTGTGACAAGGCGCTGGGGCCGGAGAGCCTCTCGACCAACGAAGAAGTGGGGTTGCTGGTGGAGGATCGCAAAGGTCCGCGTATGCTACTCTGCGCACAGAGCCCGCCTCACTATATGCGACTCCTCGAGTCTGCTGGTTACGAGAAAGCCAAAGACCTATTCGGCTGGCATTACGAGGTCGGCAAGATATCCGACGAGGCGATGAAGATCGCCATGGCTGTGGAGAAGCACCCCGATCTGACTGTGCGTCAAGCAGATCCCAAGCATCTGGAGCG
The DNA here is from genome assembly GCA_039589275.1 of Gemmatimonadota bacterium. Taxonomy (GTDB): domain Bacteria; phylum Gemmatimonadota; class Gemmatimonadetes; order Gemmatimonadales; family GWC2-71-9. The sequence continues at coordinate 42,120 of JBDHHP010000029.1, forward strand.
CGACGTCCACATTGTCCGCGAGGTCTTCAACGCCGCTTGGAGCAAGAACTGGGGTTACGTGCCGTGGACCGACAACGAGGTCAAGCACGGGGCCAAAGCCATGGGAATGATCTTGGCGCCAGAGATCACGGCCATCGCCGAAGTCGAGGGTAAACCGGCAGGGATCATGATAGCGCTTCCCAACATCAACGAGGTCATCGCGGACCTAGATGGCCGTCTGTTCCCGACCGGTCTGATCAAGCTGATCTGGCGGCTGAAGCTGAAGGGTCACCGCTTCAACTCGGGAAGGCTGCTGTTGCTCGGTATCAAGCCCGAGTTTCGCGGCAGCGCGCTTGGCGGGTTGAGCGTCTTACTGTACGTTCACGCTCATCGCGGTGCTGAGAAGCTGGGCATAAAGGTGGGCGAGCTGGGCTGGACGCTGGAGGACAACGAGAAGATCAACACCGGCATTCAGTTCATGGGAGGGCGCATCGGCAAGGTGTATCGGATCTACGGGAAGGACCTCTAGTTCACTCCCGGTTTACCCGCTTCAGAAGCGAATCAAAGCGGCCACGCCAAAGCTCTCGCGCAGCCCCGTCGGGGCCAATGCCAACCGATCGAGGGAAACTTCCTCCCAATCCTCGTAGTTGATCAGCAATCCGGCAACGAAACCCAACGCGGCGCCGGCCGCTGCATACCAGCCGGTCGTTCCGAGCATCACACTCGTTGCCCCTCCAACAACGGAGCCGATGCCCGCACCCTTGCCCACTCCGAGCGCCGTCCTGCCCAAGTAAAGGTCCAGGTGCCTGACGGAATCCAGCGGCAGGGCCATCCGGGCGCCTAACGCTTCGTCAATCAGTACCACTCTGGTGGTGTCGGCGCTGACGAAGTCGCCAATGTGCTTGGGGCATCTGATGCCACGCCCAATGGAGGTATTCGTGGCAAACTGCCGGCACCCTTTCCTTACCCGGACTCGCTCACCCGGTTCGACTGGATTCTCCTGGGCCGACGAGGGCGATACGGCAAAGCAGAGAGCAATCGTCACGAACGCAGCGCGCATGGCTTGCTCCTCGGGAGTCTCCTCCGGATAGGTGATGCCAGGCGTTGAGAGTCCCGTCTGCCCGGATATGTCCATGGTATGCCGTGAGCAACAACGGGGCGGACTGAAGAGTTCCGCCGGGCCGGACGAGGGCGGCGCCGCGCGTCACCACCCCGCCGGAGGGTGAGGGACGGTGGAGGGCTAGCGCTGCAGATGTTCTGCATGCGTTTGCACCACCCCCGCACCATTGACTCGGCCACGGGATCTACCATAGGTTACCGTACGACTTGCGAGATCGCGTGGCCACTTCGCTACGTCCGAAGGCCGGGGGCGAACATGTTCCCCGGCCTTTGCGTTGCTCCGTCTTCCACCGTCTGGTGTGGTGTAGACACGGACGGGTCTATTGGGCCACAAACTTCTGCACCCGCTGCCCCGTATCAACCTCTGTCGTGTAGACGTTGCCGTGTGAATCCACAGCAACACTGTGCACCCAGTGGAACTGCCCGGCGTAGCGCCCACTGCGACCGAAGTGGTCCAGTACTGTGAGCTCCGCTCGATTCAGGATCCAAACTCGATCGTTCGTGCCATCGGTCACGTACATGTATGTCTGTTCCGTGTCCGGTGAGAAGTCCACGTCCCAGGCAGATCCCATTGACAGCGTCGGCTTAGCGATCACAACCTCTGTCAGGAACTCGCCGTCCCTCTGAAACACTTGCACCCGGTTGTTCACCCGGTCGGCAACGTAGACCCGGCCGTCGTGCGACAGGCGCACGGCGTGCGTTGGTGTTCTGAAAGACCGCAGTGGCGCCGCGGTGGGATCGTAGGCAGCGAGTTCGCCATCGTGGGGTGGATCGCCGTACGCGCCCCAATGGCGTTTGTATTCGCCGGTCTCGGCATCGAACACGATGATGCGGCGGTTGCCGTAGCCGTCGGCGATGTAGACCTCGTTCGTCTCAGGATCGACGGCGATATCGGCGGGGCTGCCCAGCAGCCGCGGGTCGTTGCTGCCACCGGTCTCGCCGAACTCGCCAAGCTGCAGCAACTGCTGCCCGTCACGTGTGAACTTGAGCACCACGTGGCTGGTGCCGCCGATCCATACGTTGTCACTGTGATCCACGGAGATGCCGTGTTCCGACTCGGGCCAGGCCTGCGACGACTGCTTACCGCCCCAGGCTTGCACCATCTGCCCGGCTTGATCGAACTCGATCACCGGTGGTGCTGGAATACAGCACTCGGAGATGGGTGGCTGCTGCGCGGCACCTGTGTCTGTAGGCGTCAGGCTACTGGGACGGTGCAGCACCCAGACGTGATCCCGGGAATCCACGGCCACGCCGGACACTTGACCCATAATCCAACTGTGCGGAAGCGGCTGAGGCCAGAACGGATCGACCTGGAAAGACGGGGGGCCCGGCTTGGGCGGGTATGACGAGATGCTGACAAGAACAAAGGTCGCGAGACCGACTGGGACAACGGCACTACGCTTCAGCTTCATGGTCGACTCCTTGTTGCGGCTCGGCGTGGTCCCGTGGAGCTTAAGGTGAGCCCGTAGGCTCGGTCGCGCTAGATGTTTGGACCTCACCCATCTCCACCAAATGGACGAGGGCGGTGGACGACGGTAAGGGACGGTGGACAGAACACCATTCATTCTCCACCGTCTCTCACCACCTTCCCGTAGCCGGAGCGGCGATGCAGTGGCGAAGCCGCGGCAAGGCCATCATCTTATGCCCTGACAATTCACCTCTCATACCCGGAGCAAGCTTCGATGCGTACCCTGCACTTCCTGGCCCTTGCGTCCTCGCTCCTCGCCATCACCGCCTGTGCGCCCGAGTCAGAAGAGACAACTGACTTGAGCGCAGCTCTCATAGCGCGCGGCGCCGAGTTCGAGCTGGACACCGAATGGGAGACTCCACCCGGTGATCCGATGGAACACGCTACTGCAGGATTCGCCAAGATCCTCTGCTCGGCACTGTTCGTTACGGGATTGGACCTCGCTGAGGCCGCGGAGAAAGTCGGTTACTTCGTGTCGAAACCGGAAGAGAGGGCCATCGTCACCGACACCGTGGTGGATATGGAGTCGCAGACGGTACGGCTTGGCCTTGCAAGCGGCGTGACGCGCGCAGCCAGGTTCTTCGGCGATCAGGGTTGTGTGATCCTGCCACCGGGTGAAAACGACGTGAATTTCACGCCGGTGGAAGTCGAATCCGCCCTGCCGGACGCGATGAGCCAGCCATGGCCCATGGGCGACGTGCTCTCTGATGCGCCACTGCCTGCCGAGGTGGACGCCGCCAAGGTCTTGGCCGCGGTCGACTCAGCCTTCGAGCCACCTGACGGCCTGACCGCAGCGTTCGTGGTCGTTCACAAAGGTCGCATCATCGGCGAGCGCTACGGAGAGGAAATCGACAAGGACACACAACTCGAGAGCTGGTCAATGGGTAAGAGCCTCATCGGCACGCTGATGGGTACGTTGATTCAGCAAGGCGTGTACGAGCTGTGGCAGCCCGCGCCGATCGACGCGTGGCATGAAGATCCAGATGACCCGCGCGCAGCAATACGCATTGGCGATATCATGCGCATGTCCTCCGGTCTCCGTTTCGTTGCGCCACAGGATCCCGACTACGAACTCGAATACGGATATCCTCAAGGCTATCCGGACCACCTTTACGTCTATACTGGTGCCATTAACTCATTCGAGTGGGCCATCACTCGACCGGCCCAGTGGCCGCCCAATACAGTGGGGCGTTACCGCAACTCCGATCCTCTGTCGACCAACTACCTAGTTCGCAAAGGCGTTGAACAGGTATTGGGTCAGGATTATCACACCTACCCGCAGCGCGCCCTGTTCGACAAGATCGGAATTCGCAAGATGGTGCTGGAGACCGATCCCTACGGCAACTTCCTTACGCAGGGCTTCGAGTACGGCACCGGCCGCAACTGGGCTCGTTTGGGCATGTTGTATCTACGGGACGGAGTCTGGGACGGCGAGCGGATTCTACCGGAGGGTTGGGTGGAGTACGCCAGTGCCGTGGCACCCGCCTGGGAGGCCGACGGCCGGCCCATCTACGGCGGCTCGTTCTTCTGGATCAATGGCACCCAATCGTTCCCAGTACCAGCGGAAGCGTTTTATATGGCAGGCGCCGGCGGCCAATACACCATCGTCATACCATCGCACGACATGGTAGTGGTGCGTCTGGGACATGCCAAAGGAGCGGGACCCGGTGGCCGCGCACTGAGACGCGCCCTGTCGTTGCTGATGGAAGCGGTGCCACCGGTCAACGAATAAACACGTAGCTTACCGTCAAGGCACCTGGCGCACCACTGCACTGGCGGCGGCAGCCAATATCTCGACCGCCCGGAACACGTGACCCAAACGCACGTTCTCGTTCCGGGCGTGTTGATTGTTGTCGTGGTTCACCGTGGGAACGACCACGAACGGCGCACCGAGGATCTCGGTATAGACATATGCCGGCCCTGAGCCTCCCATAGTGGGACTGACAACCGGAACTCCTAGACCCACACCTTCCAGCGAAGCGACCAACCCTCGCGCGGCTGCCGATGAGAGTGGCGTGCGGCCGGCGGGATAGCCGCCGCGCGCCTCGACCATGAGGAGGCGCGGCGTACTGACTCGCGTGATCGAGTCGGGCTCCTCTCTAACGACCGTGTATCCCTGCCGCTCGACGTGGCGTACCAGTTTCTCCACCTGAACTCCCGGATGGTTTCCAGAAACCAAGCGGAGATCAAGCTCGGCAACTGCAACATCCGGAATCGCCGTACGAGCCTGTGCACCGACGAACAGGCTCTGTAATCCACGTACGTTGAGAGACGGCCGCGCCACCATTTCGAGCCGCTTGCCGCCTCTGCCATCTAGCGACCCCAGCTGAAGCTGCGCTCTGCGAAGATCGTCGTCATGAGGATACGCGTCCAGCGCCGCCTGCTCCGCCGGACCCAGCGGCACCATGTCGTCTTCCCAGCCTTCCACCAGCACCTCACCGTCCGGACCCTTCATTGTGGCGAGTAGCTGCGCTAAGCGCATGGCGGGATTTGGTACCCAGTTCCCGTAGTGTCCCGAATGGAGCGGAACGATGGGGCCGTACAGCGTGAGCCGCACGCTCACCATGCCGCGCAAACCAAAGTCCGCCGTTGGACGCCCCGACGGATGGATGGGACCGTCCGCCATTACGACTAAGTCGGCCGAGAACAGCTCGCGATGCTCACGCATCAGATCATCCAGATGCGGTGATCCCGCTTCTTCTTCACCCTCGAACAGGAACTTGATTCTATTCGGGGGCGTGATCCCCGCTTCGCGCCACGCGTCGAGCACGTGCATCAACGCCACAATAGGGGATTTGTCATCGCTGGCCGACCGCGCGAACATGCGCCAGTCAGACTCCACCAGATCGCCTGGCTCTGGCCAAGCCTCAATCACCTGCCCGCCGGCCTCCATCGACTCGGTGCGCAACACCGCCATCCAGGGCGACTGCTGCTCCCACCCACCGGGATCAGCCGGCTGGCCGTCGTAGTGGCAGTAAAACAAAACCGTCGGCAACTCAGCATCACCGATCTCGCCGTATACAACCGGCGGTCCTCCGGCTCTCAGCAACCGGGTGCTGATTCCGCGTCGCTGCATCATCTCAACCAACGCTACCGCATTGCGCTCGATATTTGCGGAATCCGATGCAACGTTTGGTATTGCGAGGAAGTCCCGCAATTCGGCCACGATTTCCGCGCGGTGAACGTCGGTGTACTGTCGGGCGGCCTCTACTGGGTGTTGTGCGGACAGTGCGCCGGTAGCACCGAGCAGCAACAGGGCTGACGCCATTGAGACTGGACTCTTGAACATCATTGGGTTGATCCTCGTTGGGCTGCTGCGATAGACAACGAGCCGCTGCAGAAGCCAGGCAGCGGCCATTGCGGATGGCGTGGGTGTCTTGCTATTCGCCGATCAACTCCTTCACGGCGTCGATCAGCTCGTCGGGGTCTATCGGTTTGTCGATAAACTTCTCCGGCCGCACCAACCCCTCGTCTCTCATCTTGATGATCGTCTTCTTGAGACTCTCGCGCAGGCTATCGAAGGGACGCTCAAATGTATCTCCGGTAGCCTGGCTCTCGTCTTCCTCGAGCACCTCGGCTACGGCGGTGAGCATGATGACCGGGATGTCTTTGTATTCGTCCTTCCTGCGCAGCTGTTTGAACATGACGAAGCCGGTCTTCTTCGGCATCATCACATCCAACAGAATCAGATCGGGCTTTGATTCCCCGACCATCCTGAGCCCCTCGTCTCCGTCGGAAGCCGTGACCGGATCGTATCCATTTTCGCTCAGCGCAACCGAAAGGAACCTGCGTGTATTATCATCATCATCGACTACCAACACCCGCTTCGACATCAACCTCCTCCTCTCTCATACTTGGGCCCTTGATCGGCAACATGACGCGGAACGCTGCTCCCTTGCCCGGCTCGGACTCGACAGCGGTGCTACCGCCGTGGGAGCCCACGATTCGAGCCACAACTGCCAATCCCATTCCAGTGCCCTTCTTCTTCTTGGTGCTGAAGAACGGCGTGAAGATCTTGGCCTGGACTTCCTCAGCTATTCCTTCCCCGTTGTCGCTGACCTCAATTTCCACATAACCGTCGACGCTGGCCCGCTCCACCTTCAGCCTAACCTCTGGTTGTTCCTCCTCACCGTACTTCTTCCATGAACAAGCGTCTTGGGAGTTTGAAAGTAAATCCATCACTACCGAACGGATCAACTCCGGGTCGCACTCGATCATTGGCAAATCATCAGTCACCTCGACGGACAATTGTATGCCAGACCCTTTGAACTTAGCATCGCTCAGCGAGTGGATCTTGTTCGCCAGGGCGGCCAAGTCAGTGGGTTTCAGATCGAGATCCCGTTCCCTGGCAAAGTCCAACATGCTCTTTGACATCTCGGTCATGTTGGTAATACCCTCTTCCACCATCTGCCACCCCTCACTCAGCATCTGCTTGTTGTCCTTCGACAAGCCCAGCCTGACCATGTAGGATCCGCCCTTGAGGACGTTGAGCAGGTTCTTGATGGAATGCTGGATCCCGGTCAACGCCTGTCCCAAAGCTGCCATTCTCTCGGATTGGAGCAGCTTCCGCTGCAGTCGGATTTCCCTAGTGACGTCCTTACTGATACCGATTGTCCCGATGGCCATGCCCTCCGGATCCCGCAGCCGCGACAGGGTCAGCAAGACGTGCCGAGCATCTCCACCTTTGGTCTTGAAACGAGTCAGATAATTCACCACGTGGTCGGTATCACGCAGTTGATCGATGGCGACGTCTCGCTCTCGTGGATCGGCGAACAGCATCTCGATTCTGCGCCCAACCACTTCCTCCCGATTGTATCCCAGTATCTGCTCCGCGCCTCTGTTGAAGGAGTCGATCAGACCGGTGGGATCCACGGTAATGATAATGTCAGGAGAGTTCTCGACGATTTCCTGCAAGTACTCCTGCGTGTTCAGGAGCTCGGAGTAGGTTGTGGAGAACTCTGACGTGATGCTGTCGAAAATCTGCTCAACCTGAGCTAAGCCATCCCTCTTGGGATCACTGAACCTGAAACTGTAGTCATGGTCAGCGAGGCGCTGCGCTCCCTCACGAAGTGCACGGATCCGGGTGCCCACGAGTCTGTCCGTCATCCACCAGGTGGCTGCCGTGCCGATCAACAAGGCTACGAGGACAATCATCGCAGTCTGAAAGTTGCGTTGCGCGATGAGATCGTCGACGCGGGCCAAGGAATAATCCGCCTGAATCACCCCAAGCAACTGGCCATCCGCCGCCCCGGAGTGACACTCGGCAGCGCTGCACCCTGCCTCGCTGACGACGGGTGTCACTACCGACACAACCCTTTCGCCATCCGCCAAACTGAGGACTTCATCAAAGCTCCCAACAATCCAGTCCAAGGTCTGACCCGATGGCCCATGACAAACGTTGCAGGGCCAGGACTCCGGTTGTACGGTGACATCGCCTTCCTGCAACTGGGATGCTACCACCCGTCCGTCGTGCGCGATGAGCCGGATGTCTCGGAAGGCGGGGTTCTCCGACGCCATCCGATTGACCGTGGCCCCGAGGGTCGGGTGCCCGTCACGCAGCATGAGATCCTCGATCCTGCCATGGATTCTCTCAGATGTCACTCTCGATAGGTCGCGTGCGGAGCTCAACTCTGCGCGCTCGAAACTCAGGTTGGTTAGGTAACTCGAGATTCCGAGAACGCAAACGAGTATGACCAGCATCACACCGTTCACCTGCCAGACCAGTCGCCGCCTTCTCAACACGGCCGGCAGAACCTGACTGTCTCTGGCTGGTTCGATTTGGTCTCTGCTCATCGCGCTCGATTCCTCGCAAACAGTGCATGACGATCGGGTTGGAGCATCGCCACCTAGAACGCACATGAGAAGTGCCACTCCGACTGGCCCTGCGTAGTCCTGCGCGGCACTTCGTTTTGAATCTAGCGCCGAAGCGCATGATCCACGAGGTTCTCACTTGACCCGCCAACATGTTGTACAAAGCGCGCACACGTTTCGAGCGAACGTTTGATCTAGTGGCTGCTTTCGCCACCCCACACAACTGGCTTTTGGACAGCGCGTGGCGTAAAACCACCTAATCGTGATAAAAATCTCAATGGGGGTTGACGCACGGTCAGTGTGAGGTAGAATCAAGAAGCGGCACAAAACGTGAAAAAAATCGCGGAAGCCTTGGCCAAGATGGTTCGCCAGAGAATTCGGCTCGACTTGAGGGGTTTATGGGCAGATACCGCAGCCATCCACATTCCCGCACTCCAAGCTCGCTTGGGTCGGGCATCGTGTTACCAGTCGTCAAGGCGTCAAGGTCACCCACTACACCATCCCTGAGACGACACAACCAGCGTGTCGCAACTTGCATCCAGAGAGCGTGCTATGAGTGGTGAGGCAAAGCCAATTCTAGTAATAGGAGGAGGGATTGCGGGAATGACCGCGGCGCTGGAAGCCGCGGAAGTCGGTTGCCCCGTGATTCTGGTCGAGAAGGACGCGTTCCTTGGCGGGCGCGTGATGCGCTCCTACAAATACTTCCCGAAGATGTGTCCGCCAACTTGCGGGTTCGAGATCAACGCCCGCAGGATACGGCGCAATCCCAGGATAACCGTGCACACGCTGTCCACAGTGGAACAGGTTGCCGGTAAGGCGGGTGACTTCACCGTCAAGATCAAGAAGCGACCGCGTTACGTCACTGGGCAGTGCTCACTGGACGAGTCTATCGCGGAACAGCTCACATCCGAACGGCCCGACGACTTGAACATGGGAATGGGCACAACCAAGGCCCTGTACTACCCGCACGACATGGCGTACCCGCCGTTCCACATGCTCGACAAGGAGGCCCTTTCTGAGTCTGACGTTCAGACCCTCACTAAGGTGGCCCCCGCAGGAGCCATTGACCTGGACATGGCGGAAGAAGACCTCGAGGCCGACGTTGGCGCGATCATAATCGCGACCGGCTGGAGGCCCTATGATGCCAGCAAGCTCGACAACCTAGGCTTCGGGCAGTGCGAAAACGTCATCACCAACGTGATGATGGAGCGTATAGCTGACCCTCGAGGACCCACGGGTGGAAAGATCTTACGCCCCTCTGACGGGAACAGCGCCAAGAACGTTGCGTTCGTGCAATGTGCGGGCTCGAGAGACGAGAACCACCTGCCCTACTGCTCCGCGGTTTGTTGTATGGCGTCGCTCAAACAGGCTCGATACCTGAGGGAAAGCAATGAAGACGCTAAGGTGACCGTGTTCTACATCGACATTCGCACCATCGGCCGATTGGAGAAGTTCTACTACGGCCTGCTGGAAGACGCCAACGTCTCGTTTGTCAAAGGCAAAGTAGGCAAGATTACAGAAGACCCGGGCAGCAAGGACTTGATCCTGGACGTAGAAGACACCATAGCCGGTGAGAAGCCCGAACAGAGCTTCGACATGGTGGTGCTGGCCACTGGCATCGTGCCAAATACGGCCGATGTCAAGATACCGTTCGAGTTGGAGTACGATGAGTACGGCTTTGTCGATAGTGTCACGGACGTGGACGGAATCTATGCCGCAGGTTGCGCAAAGCACCCCTGCGATGTCTCCCGTGCGACCAAGGAATCGACGGCAGCCGCACTGAAGGCAATTCAGTGCGTCAAAAGAGGATGACCCCAATGGAAGACAAGATCGGTGTTTTCGTCTGTACCGGTTATGGAATAGCAGAGGCCCTCGACGTCGATGCGCTGTGCAAAGTGGCAACCGAAGAGTTCAGTGTGCCATTCTGCAAAGCAGTCGAGTCCTGCGAGGGGCCGGGACTAGCGGCGATCAACGAGGATATCAACAACGAAGGCCTGAACAAGGCACTCATTGCCGGCATATCTCCGCGCCGCTATCCCGATGATGCGTTTCCGGACGGTGTGATCGTCGAGCCCGTGGCCATTCGGGAGCACGTCGTGTGGAGCCTGCCCGGAAGCGAGGAAGACACGCAGATGGCGGCGCAGGATTACCTCCGCATGTACCTAACGAAACTGCAGAAGACGAAGCCGTTAGAGCCGTTTCAGCCCGATGAGGAGATTGATAAGAGCCTCCTCGTGGTTGGTGGCGGAATAGCAGGTTTGACTGCGGCGGTGGAAGCGGCCAACGCGGGATATGATGTGAGGCTGGTGGAGAGAACTGACAAGCTCGGTGGCTGGCTGGCCAAGCAGCACAAATCGATTCCCACCAAACCTCCGTACCGCGAACTCGAGGACACAGGCATTGACGCCCTGATCGCGGAGGTCGACGGGCATCCGAGAATCCAACTGTACACATCGGCCACTACTAGCCAGATCCTCGGAGCGCCGGGCCTATTCGACGTCACACTGAAGTCGACGGGAAACGGAAAACCTGAGGGCGAGGTCATCGACGAGTTCCGCATCGGAGCGATCGTTCAGGCTACGGGTTGGACGCCGGACGATCCCCGTGACAACCTGCCGTACGGCGGACTCGACGACGTGATTCGAAACGTCGACCTCGAGGAGATGGTCAAGAACCAGGGCCGCATTACCCGCCCGTCCGACGGCAAAGAAGTGAAGAACATTGCCTTCATACAGTGTGGCGGGTGCAAAGACAAAGAGCACCATTCATACTGTTCGTCCATCTGCTGTCTCACCTCGCTCAAACAGGCACTTTACCTGCGCGAGCAAGACAAGGACTCCAAGGCCTACATCTTCTACGAGTTCATGCGTACGCCAGGTAAGTACGAGAGCTTCTACCGCAGGACGCAAGAAGATGAGGGAGTGTTCCCGACGAGGGGAGAAGTGACAGACGTTCAGCGCGGCGATGACGGTGTGCTCAACGTAACGGTTCGCGACACAATGCTTGGCAAACAGATACAGGTCAACGTGGATCTCGTGGTCCTGGCAGCCGGCATGATCCCGAATTCGGCGGACGGAGAAGCCATCCGGGCACTGGAGGATGCCAAGATAACACTCGTCGAGGGGGATTCGGAGACCAAGAAGAAGGACGCCGCTGAAACAGTCGAGAAGCTCATACAACACGAGGGAACCGAGATACTGAACCTCGGTTACCGGCAGGGCCCCGACCTGCCGACCCTGGAGTATGGTTTCCCGGATTCACACTTCATCTGCTTTCCCTATGAAAGCCGTCGCACAGGCATCTATCCCACAGGTGCCGCACGCCAGCCGATGGACGGTCTGGGAAGCAGAGAAGACGCAACAGGTGCCGCATTGAAGGCAATTCAATGCGTCGAGATGACTTCGCGGGGAGAGGCAGTACACCCCCGTGCCGGTGACAGATCCTACCCGGACTTCTTTATGCAGCGATGCACGAAGTGCAAGCGTTGCACAGAGGAGTGTCCTTTCGGCGTTCTCAATGAGGACAAGGAGGGCACGCCGCTGCTGAGAGCCACGCGGTGCCGCCGCTGTGGAGTCTGTATGGGTGCCTGTCCCGAGAGAATCGTCTCCTTCAAGGATTACTCGGTCGACATTGTCGGATCGATGATAAAGGCGGTCGACGTCCCGGACGAGTTTGAGGAGAAACCCAGGATCCTCGTGATTGCCTGCGAGAACGACGCTTTCCCGGCATTCGACCTACTAGGCCAGCGTAGACTGGAGGGCAATCCATGGGTCAGAGTCGTGCCAGTCAGGTGTCTGGGATCCGTCAACTTCGTTTGGATTACTGATGCAATGTCAGCCGGATATGACGGAGTGATCTTGATGGGCTGTAAGTACGGCGATGACTATCAGTGCCATTTCGTCAAAGGCAGTGAACTGGCATCGGTGCGTGAGAAGAACGTCAGAGAGAAACTCGAACAGATGGCAATGGACACGGAGAGGGTAGAACTCCATCAGCTGCAGATCGACGAATACTACAAGCTCCCAGGCATATTTGAGAAATTCACGGAGCTGATCGATGAAATCGGTATGAACCCGTTCAAGGGGATGTAATCGGGATGTGATTGACGTGTAGCGGGCCGCAGCAGCTGGAGTTGGTGACAACTCGAGGTGGTAGTTGGAGGAGCGACGACCATGGTGACTGCTGGAATCGCGGCACCCGGGAAACCGGACATGACCGAGCAGGGGACTTCTCAAACCACCCCTGCCCAGTTCAACGACAGTGGATCGGCTCTGATCGATCCCGATCTCGACTTCATCCGGACGCTGTCCCAACAGAGCGGCGAGTCATACAGGAAGTGCTTCCAGTGCGGTACGTGCTCGGCAACCTGCCCCATCTCGCCAGACAAAGATCCCTTCCCACGCAAGGAGATGGCCTGGGCTGTCTGGGGCCTGAAAGATCGCCTCCTACAGGACCCTGACGTATGGCTGTGTCACCACTGCAACGACTGCTCGGTTAGTTGCCCGCGTAGCGGCGGCCCAGGAGATGTACTGGCAGCGGTGCGGAGAGCAAGCGTAATACACTACGCTGCCCCACGTTTCCTAGCGAGATGGGTTAACCAACCGCGCTTCGTGCCGCTCCTCTTGGGTCTCCCTGCGCTCCTGTTGGGACTCGCGGTATGGCTGCGCGAGCCGATCGGAAACGCTCTGGGATTCGCCGTGCCTACTGGTGACTCGATCGTGTATGCCTACTCCTACATGTATCCGCATTGGCTGCTCAATAGCTTCTTCGGCATCTTCACACTACTGGCCCTGACCGCCGCGATCATCGGACTAGTGCGATTCATCCGAGTCATTAAGGCCCCTAAGGTCTGGGGTGCCACCGGTCCGCCGGATCGCAGCTTCGTGGGCAGCGCGTGGACAGCAATCAAGCAGATCTTCACACACGACAAGTTCACGTCATGCACTGCCGAGCACTCACGTCCGCTGTCTCATCTATGTGTGTTCATCGGCTTCATCGCGCTCTCCGTTGTCACGTTCTGGGTGATCACGGGGCCAATCAATCCCTTGCTCAAAGACGGATTCATCTACCCGTTCAGTTTCTGGAGTCCCTGGAAGCTGTTGGCAAATGTCGGCGGAGCGGCGGTCTTCTTCGGATGCGTTCTGATGATTAGGCAGCGGCTCCGCAACCGAGACAACGCTGGCTTGAGCACCTACTTCGACTGGGCGCTTGTCTGGACTCTGTTCGCCGTAGTAGTGAGCGGCTTCGCCACAGAAGCGCTGCATTACTTGCGGATGGTACCACACCGGCACGTTGTCTACTTCATTCACCTCATCTTCGTATTCGCCCTCCTCATCTACCTACCCTACTCGAAGTTCGCACACATACTGTATCGCACCGCGGCCATGATCTACGCTGAGTACTACGGTCGCAACGGCAGCGGGTCCAGTGTTGCCACTTCGCGCGTGGGAAGAACCGATGACGAGTTACACGTCCAAACCCCAACGAGCGGTGGAGCGTTGCCATGAAGCTCAGCACAGCACTGCGCGGCAAGAAACTCGGCGCCGTCGTCACCGTCATGATCGTCATCATTCTGCTGCCATTCGGATTCAGCGTTGCCAGTCTCGCAATCCCGGGTGGTGACCAGATGCCAGACGTGTTCCTCGAGATGCCGGCAGCTCAGTTCGATAGCTGTGTCAGGGACACGGAATACATGCGCTTTCGCCACATGGATCTCCTCAAGCAGATCAGAGAGGAGTTCATCCGCGACGGCATTAGGGGAAACGTGTCACTGACGGGCTGCAGGGACTGCCACACGAGCAGAGAGCGGTTCTGTGACCAGTGCCATCAGGCCGCCACCGTCATCCTCGATTGCTTCGGTTGTCACTACTATCCGGAGCCCGGCGAAGATAGCCGGCAGCTCGGATCGTGAGGCGCAACATGGGCACCATGGATAGAAGGGACTTCCTGAAGAAGAGTGGTGCCGTCTTGGCCGGCACCTCTGGTGCGTTGAGCCTACCTCTTCTGACAGCGTGCGATGCCAATACTGCAAGTGCAGATAGTCCCCTGGCTGGACGCAAGTGGGGCATGGTGATCGATCTGAGCAAGTGCCAAGACGACTGTACCGCCTGCTTGGATGCGTGCAGGCACGAGAACAACGTGGCCTTTCATAACGACAAGCGATGGGACATACACTGGATCAGGAAGGTCAATATCAAGAGTAAGGAGTCCGAGGAACACGCCGAGAAATCCGTCATTTTGCTGTGCAACCACTGTGAGAACCCACCGTGTGCTCAGGTCTGCCCAGTACAGGCTACCTACAAACGAGCCGACGGTATCGTCGTGGTGGATCACCACCGGTGTATCGGGTGTCGCTATTGCATGGTCGCTTGCCCTTACAACGCCAGGTTCTTCAACTACAAAGAGACCGAAGAATGGCCCAACACTGACTTCCCCAAGAGATCCCATGGGGTGGCCGAGTCATGCAACTTCTGCGCTCATTTGCTCGATCAAGGCAGAATGCCTGCGTGTGTCGAGGCGTGCGACGCGATGGAAATCCGAGCGCTGCATTTTGGGGACCTCAACGATCCGGGAAGCGAAGTGTCGCAGATCATTGAGACCACCCCCGTGAAGCGGATCCGCGATGATTGGGGCACCGAACCGAAAGTCTACTACTTGGGCCTGTAGGCCCGTTACCGTGAGGTAGTCGGATGCAAGTCGAGTTCGCGAAGATAGAGGGAAGGTCGGTGGGTTTCTATATGGCGGCTGCCGTGCTAGCTGTATTCGGCATTGCCGGCGTCTACTCCACGTACCTCATGAGCGTGCACGGGCTGTATCTGTCGGGGATGACGAACCGCGTGCCATGGGGACTGCAGATCTCGATGGCCATCTTCTACATTGGTCTGTCGGCTGGTTCCCTGGTGGTTTCGGGTCTATATGGCATCTTCGGCAAGGTAGAGTACAAGCCGTTTGCCCGAATTGCCGCGTATCTCGCGATGCTGTTCTTGATCGCCGGACTGCTGTCCATTCTGACTGACCAAGGCAGAATCGACAGGGTGTTCGTCAAGCCATTCACCTACTTCAACTTCTCGTCGATGTTCTCGATCAACCCGTCGCTGTACTCGGGTCACGTGTTGATCTGCATCATCTACCTGTGGGCCCTGTTCAGGGAAAAAGGCACGCTCACCAAGATCGCGTCCTTCACGGTGTGCTTGTGGGCAATAGGAACCCACACCGGCACAGGCGCCATCTTCGCGTTCGTACCGCGCGAGCTGTACAACTCCGCCCTACTTCCACCCAGCTTTGTTGCGGCCGCACTCTCATCCGGAGCCGCCCTGATGATACTCGTCAAGGTTGGGCTGTTCCGCGGTACAGGGCGTCACATGGACGACAAGTTGGTGATATGGCTTGGAAGGCCTCTGCTTGCAGTCTTCCTGGTTTGCACCCTATACGTGCTACTGATCGAGAACCTGCATCGCTTCTACCTCGCCGAGTCCCATGAAGCAGGCATGTTCTTCCTGTTTGGTGGCCTTCACAGCGCTATGTTCTGGTTCGGTCTGATAATATTCGGCTGCGTAATCCCGGCAATACTGCTCTTCGTCAAGCGAACCGGGACCTCGGTGCCGTGGATAGTCTTCGCGTCTACGCTCGTAGTGGTTGGAGTGCTGTTCGAGCGATTCCTCATCGTGATACCGGGTCTGATCCACCCACCAGAGCTCTTCCCGGGATGGGAGATCACTGGAACGGTACTGTGGGAGGGAATAGTGGACTACTCGATCAGTTTCTACGAAATACTCCAGGCTCTGGGAGTACTCGGCATAGTCGGGTTTGCGTTCCTGATGGGACTCAAGTTCCTGCCCCTGGCTCCGACTAAAGCGGTGGCGCTACCGACAGCGGCGTAGCAGGTATTCTCAAGATGGTCGGTCGCGTTGGCAGTCAAGTGCTGCTGCCGCCGCCGTCTTCGACCGCCCTGGTCCGTCTTTCACCGCCCCTCGACCACTAACGTCCCCCGCTCATACATGTGATAGTCACTGCACCAGATCCCACAGTTAAACAGATACTCACCGGCCACGTCGGGAGTAAACGTCACCTCCCGCACATCACCGGGCTTGATTGGACCAGTGTCCAGATCGAACGTCGGCAGGTAGGGGCTATGGGTCACCACGTCGACGTTCCGTATCACGATAGTCACGGGCTTTCCCTGCTCGCTGTTGTGTCGGTACCAACACCAAAGGCTGGACGATCGATATGGATTTCATGGCAAACGCTTCCATCTGCGCGCCGTCCCACACGGCGAAGGAAATCAGGGATGTACTCCCCAGCGAGAGTTCCCACCCTCTTGTTGGTTCGACAGAGATCGCTTGAAGACGACACGCCACTTGCCGTCTCGATAATCTCCCTTACCCATGACGGTCTGATCGGGCAGGGGTGTCTGAGTTCCTGGACCCACCGTGATCAACTCCAGCACGGCATGCAGTGAATCAACGCCGTTCACATACTGCTCGGTGTCCCTGTCGGCCAACCAATGCCACAGGTTGCCAGTGGCATCCTGCCCCATCATCTGCGCTGCGGGGGGTGAATCCTCCGGGCCCAGAAACACCGCACAGGCATCGGGTGTCGACGATGTATCCCGATTCTCTGTTTCGTCCTCAAACTCGACCAGTAGCGAGACATCGACATCGTTGAACGCGCCTCGTACCAGGATGTCCCGCTCCTCTCTGCCGTAGGGTAACCTGGCGTTCTGAGGCCAAAGATGGATCTGCATAGGCTCGATGGTGGTCCAGAACTCAGCGAAGGGGTCTATTGGCAGGGTGGAGCTTGTGTATCCGACAACCAGAGGTTCTGGTTTAGTTACTCCCACTAGCTGGTCGCGGGTAACGCTGTAGACCACCAAGAAGTACCCTACACCCAGGAGCAGCAGCGTAACCGAGAACGTCAAGACGGCCTTGGTGGAGCCTCTCATGTTCTATCCTCGAGGCGGAAAATCCTCCCAGCGACGCGCACCCCACGTTTGCTGAGCGGCGGCCGGACTCCAAGCCTCGGCATGCTTGTGGAGCCAGAAGGCAATCTACAGAACTGTGGTCTTACGGTCCCATTCGAATTCGAAAGGTACGCAGCCACAGACGGCCTGACCAGCAGCCGGCGCATGGTTTGGAAACAAACGTTCGGTCTGCCACGTATACAATTGAGACACCAACCATTGGGTGGCCCGTGGAATCCCTCGTTAACGACATCCGCTACGCCCTGCGTACCATCCGCAGGAGTCCTGGCCTGATTGCGGTGGCCGTGTTGTCCTTATCCTTGGGCATTGGGGCCAACACAGCCGTGTTCTCGGCCGTCGACGTGTTCATGCTCCGTCCCCTCCCCTATCCGGAGGCGGACCGTCTAGTCCACGTCTATAGCACGGTTCCGGAGCGCGGCTGGAACTACAGTTCCGTGTCCATCCCCGACTATCTCGATCTCCGCGAGCAAAGCACTACGGTAGATCTAGCGACCAGCTATGGGCGGGACTTCAATGTCTCCGGCCCAGGAGAGCGGCCTGAACGGATCAATGGAGAGCGAGCCTCCTGGAATTACTTTCGCATACTCCAGATTCAACCAATACTGGGCCGCACGTTTGCTCCAGACGAGGAGCGCGACGGCCAGCATTTCGTTGCGATCCTGAGCAACGAACTCTGGCAGCGCAGATTCGGCGCCGATCCGTCCATCTTGGGCCAGTCATTGTTGCTTGATGGAGAGTCCTACACTGTCATCGGAGTCCTGCCGGCCAAGTTCCGCTTTTATGAGAGCAGGACCGACGTATGGACACCTATTCCGATGACGGGCGAGGAAAGTCGCGGTAGCCACTTCTTGGGACCAGTGGGCCGGCTGCGTCCCGGAGCGACCATCGAGCAGGCCAATGCGGAGATGGCAGCCATTGCCGGCCGATTGGCGGGGCAGTACCCAGAGTCCAATGAGGGATGGAGCGCGGGCGCTCGAGATCTGCACCAGCGCATCTTCTCGATCGAGTTCAGGATGGGCACGCTGATCGGCTCGGTTGCCGTCGCTTTCGTCTTGCTGATAGCCTGCGCAAACGTGGCCAATCTCATGCTCACGAGAGTCTCCGGCCGCGGACGGGAGATCGCCGTGCGGGGAGCGCTTGGCGCCGGTCGGGCTCGCATCGTGCGTCAGCTACTCACCGAATCGATGGTCGTCTCGTTCTTGGGGGGTACGCTCGGGGTGGTTCTTTCGATCGCTGGAATCCGCGGGTTGGTTTCAGTAATGCCGGCCTGGTTTCCGCGAGTCGAAGACATCGCGTTGGACGGCAGAGTATTGCTGTTCGCCTTGGTGATAACGGTGATCACCGGGATCCTGTTCGGAGCTGCTCCAGCCCTACAGAGTTCGCGGCCCAACATCACTGACGCCCTGAAGGAAGGTGGCCGTGGCCACGTGGGCGCCAAAGGCGATAGGCTGCGGAAGACGCTCGTCATAGCTGAAGTTGCTCTTTCTCTTGCTCTTCTCGTGGCGTCAGCTCTGCTGGTCAAGGGCTTTTTGAGACTGCAAACGGCAGATTTCGGTTGGGTCACCGAAAACCTGCTGACGTTCGAGGTCGCTCTTCCCGCGACTGAGTATGAAACCGACGAGTCGGTGGACCGGTTCTACCGAGAACTGATGCCGCGCTTGGCGGCGATACCTGGAGTCGAGTCGATTGGCGCTACGAACCTGCTGCCCATGGAAGGGAATTCGAACACGTTCTTTCAGATCATCGGACGTGAGGTTGACGACCTGCAGCAGCGTCCCCTCACCGAGTTCCGCCGTGTATCTCCTGACTACCACCAAACGATGGGAACGTCCTTGCTACGTGGCCGCGGCTTTGGCACGGACGACCGGTCAGATACGCACCCTGTCGTTCTAATCAACGAGTCATTGGCCGAGCAGTACTTCCCTGGTGAGGATCCCATCGGCAAGCAGATAGAACTCTGGACTGGGACACATGAGATAGTGGGGGTGGTACAGAACACGCTAGACGTGGATCAGTATCCGCAGCCAATGAGCTTCGTGTCGTCATTTCAGTTTCCTACACGCAACATGAGCGTGGTTGCCCGGACTTCCGGTCGCCCAACCGCGATAACCGATGCCGCGAGATCCGCTGTGGTTGGACTTGACCCCGACCTGCCCATCTACGCGGTGCGGACACTTCAGAGTCACATTGACGAGGAGCAAGGTGGCAGCACCATAATGGCCAAGATCATGGGTGCGGTTGCCGTGATCGCTCTGTTCCTCGCCGTGATTGGAGTGTACGGCGTGATGGCTTATTCGGTGTCCCAACGGACCCAAGAGGTAGGTATCCGGATGGCGCTTGGTGCGCAGCGCGGCAGCGTGCTCGGCATGATCTTGAGGCAGGGGGCCGGGCTCGCCCTCATCGGTGTGGTGATCGGAATCGGAATCGCGGCCTTGGTGAGCCGCAGCCTATCGATCTTTTTGTTTGGTGTGAATCCGTTTGACCCCGTGACGTTTGCCGGGGTGTCGATCACTCTGCTGTCCGCCGGAGTGGCGGCGACGTACCTACCCGCGCTGCGGGCGACCAAGGTTGATCCGCTGGAGGCCCTACGTAACGAGTGACGGGGGTTTGCGCGCAACCATTTGCCACCGGCCTCTCACGACGATACCCTTAGGCGTTTCGCATTTCGGATGCGCACGCTGAGAGCGCGTCATTCAGGCTACCCAGCGTAGGCGCGCACAAGGTGCCCGTCCCACTCCAAGGACCGTCTTACGGAGGAAACTGATGAGAACTCGCTTCGTTCTCTCGACTCTACTTCTATTCGTCTTTGCCATCTGCTCCGTTCCCGCCTTTGCACAACAAGCACAACCCGCACAGCAGTCCAATGCCGGTAAGGCGGGCAAGGAGGCGGAGTTACTGCCGGATGAACCGGTCGTTACTCAGCACAGCGCACGCATCAACGGTCAAGCGGTGGACTACACGGCCGAGGCTGGTTGGCTCCCCATTCGGGAAGATGGCAAGGTCACTGCCCGGATGTTCTACATCGCGTACATCCGCGATGGGATCGAAGACAAGAGCACGCGCCCGCTCATCTTCTCTTTCAACGGTGGCCCCGGTACAGCATCAGTGTGGATGCATATGGGGTATACCGGCCCGCGTCGCGTCGTCTACGACGATGACGGTTTTGCACTCAGGCCACCGGGTAACGTCGAGGACAATCCGCACTCGATCTTGGATGCGGCCGACATCGTTTACATCGACCCCATCGCCACCGGTTTCAGTCGGATGGTAGAGGGTGAGGCCCTACACAAGTACCATGGTACGCTGTCGGACATTCAGTCTGTGGCCGAGTTCATTCGCTTGTACATACTGCGAAAAGACAGATGGATGTCGCCCAAGTTCCTGATCGGCGAGAGCTACGGCACTACTCGGGCTTCGGGGCTAGCCGGCCACTTGCTCCGGTCGCACAGGATCTACCTGAACGGAGTGATTTTGGTCTCAATGACAGGACTCGATGTGAATGCGGGTGTAGACGTCTCCTTCGCTACGTCGCTTCCCCATCTTGCAGCCACGGCTTGGTATCACGGCCAGCTTGCCGACAGCTACCAGTCGCGCGACATCCGCAGCTTCTTGGATGAGGTTGAGTCGTTCTCCATGGGAACTTACCTCATGGCCCTGGTAAAGGGTGACCAGCTGGAAGACACCGAGCGACAGGAAATCGCGCGCCGGGTGGCAGGGTACACCGGCCTCACGTCCGAGTATGTGGTCTCAACCAACCTTCGCATCAACTCGCGCCGCTTCTGGAAAGAGCTGTTACGCGACCAGCGACTCACAGTGGGACGCCTCGACAGCCGCTACCTTGGAGTTGACCTAGATGCAGCCGGTGAGAATCCCGAGTACGACCCGGCGATGGCGGACTGGAACGGCCCGTTCAGTGACGCAGTAAACCGCTACATCCGTGAAGAACTGGACTATGGCCCCGACCTCGAGTACAACGTCTGGGGCAATGTTCGGCCTTGGCAGCGAGATCAGTCCGCCAATGTCAGCGAGATGTTGCGGGGCGCCATGCGGGACAACCCCTACCTGAAGGTCCTTATTCAAGGCGGCTATTATGACGCCGCGACGGACTACTACAGCGCCGTGTATACGATCTCACATATACAGCCCGGCGGTGAGTACCGCGACCGGTTCCGCTTTGCGTGGTACGAGAGCGGACACATGATGTACCTGCGGAAGCCCGATCTGGCCAATGCCAACAACGATCTGCGGGACTTCATTCGCTGGAGTCTCGAGGAACTGCCAGATTATCCGAGAAAGGCCCAGTGACACAACGGCGCCCGGCTCACAGCCGGGCGCCTTGGTTTCGTGCCGCGGTCGGCCGGACTGCTATTCCGAAGCCCGGCCGCCGATCCTCACGTCGTCGGTCTGCTTTGGGCCTGGAACTCGTATTCCCTGGGAGGCTCCGCGCCCATGAGATGACGCACAAAATAGTCCCAACGACGGCGCATCATGTAGGGCTCGTTGCCGAACCCATGACCTCGGTTGGGAAACAGGACGAGATCGAAGTCCTTATTGGCCGCTATCAGTTCGTTCACCACCAGCAGTGTGTTGTAGTAAGGTACGTTAGCATCCATTGTCCCATGGGCGATGAGCAGTTTTCCCTTGAGGTTGCCGGCAAGCAGTTGGTTAGCCTGGTTATCGTAGTTGGTCGACCCATCAGGATAGGTCTCCAGCAACCCCTGCCACTTCTCTCCCCAATCGTCTTCATAGTTGCGGTTGTCATGGTTACCCGCCTGCGAGACAGCGACCTTGTAGAAGTCCGGATACCGCATAATCGCGTCGGCCGCAGCAAAACCGCCGCCGGAGTGGCCGTAGACTCCTACCCGATCGATGTCCATCCAGCCGTGGCGCTGCGCCAGCTGTTCGATTCCTGCAATCTGATCCGGCAGGCCGTTGTCACCCATGTTGCCGTAGTATGCGTCGTGAAAGGACTTGGAGCGCATCGGCGTGCCCATCGCGTCGAGTTCCACCACAATGAAGCCCAGCTCCGCGATGGCACCCTTATCCCGCCTGGACGCGCTGAAGCTGCGGCTTCCGACACTCCCCGTTTGAGGTCCCGGGTATATGTAGTTGATGACCGGGTACTTCCGAGTCGGGTCTAACTCGGTCGGCCGGTACATCAGTCCGTAGAGATCCGTTTCTCCATCTCTCGCTTTGACTCTGAACGGAATCGGTGGCTTCCAACCCGCGGCGACGAGCCGCGTGATATCGGTCCTCTCGAGATCCAAAACCCTACGTCCTCTTCTGTCCCGCAGCACGCTTACTGTTGGAATGGTGGGAGTGGAGTAGCTGTCCACGAAGTAGCGACCAGACGGCGACAGGGTGACCTCGTGATTCGCGCTGTCCGGAGTGAGCAGTGTGAGATCTCTCCCGTCAATCCCCACCCGGTAGAGGTATTGGAAGTACGGGTCACCGGGTTCTCGCCCTGCTCCCAGGAAATAGAGTTGTCGCTCGTCCCGGTCAATTCGCAATAGCTGAAGCACGTTCCAAGCACCATCGGTGATCTGACTCTCGAGTTCCCCGGTACGCAGATCGTACAGATAAAGGTGACCCCAGTCGTCTCGCTGTGAAAACCAGATTACCTCGTTCGATTCCGGCAGGACGTGCCAGTTCACCATCCTGAAACCCGACTCAAAGAACGTGTCGACGGTTTCCTCCATGACATCGCGTACAACCCCCGTCTCGGCGTCCGCCATACGAAGCACTTCGTGCTTGTGGTCTCGCGACGTGGACACAAAGGCCAGCCGAGACGCATCCTCGCTCCACTCAATGTCGACGAACCCCTGGCCTCGACATGTGACATGATCACATATCGTGGAGCGGTGCTGGTCGGGGGCCATCTGTAGCCGTACGACCCGAGGGCCGTCGAGGTGAATCACCACTCTGTGGATCCGGAAGATCACGCTGTCTTCGGGCAGAGGGTATTTCCAGGCTTCTAGAGTTGGGTGACCCACGTTGGTGGAGACGAGGAACATCTCTCCCACGCCACGCCCGTCATGCTGAAACGTGGCAATCTTCCTCGAGTCCGGCGACCACAAGAGCACAGGACGGTCGCCCTTGGCCCACCCTGCATTGTTCGTGGCATATCCGAAGTCCTCGAACCCGTCATTGGTGAGCTGCGTCTCGCGACCAGTACTGAGATCACGCACCCACAGGTTCCAATGCCGAGTGAAGGCGGCGTGTCGACCGTCCGGGGACACGACCGTATTCGAGGTGGAGTCGGCGCTTTGCACTTCGCCTCCCTCCGTACACTGCTCACCCGTGACCTCGCAGACGAAGTGCGTCGAGTCGGCATCGAACACTATCGCTTGACCATTCGCAGTGAATCTGAACTCAGTAAATGGCAGACTGAACGGCTCGTATGTCTTACCCGCTGCTGAAGAGAGTGCCTGTGCCAGTTGTTCGTGGTCGAACAATCGGCCGCTAGTGCGTCGCCCCGGATCAACGATTTTGAACTCGTAGCCCTCCTCGAAGCGATTGCGGTACCAGAACCGGTCGTCCGGCAACCACGTAGGACGCACTGTGGCACCGAGAACCAGTCCGTCCGTGCTGACACTCAGTAGTTGTTCCGCGCGATTGTAGTCTTCCTCACTGAGTGCGTGCCTGACCTCCTGTCTAGACACCTCCTGCGCGAGGAGCGCGTGTGCCGCAAGAATCGATGCGAGTAAAGGAACGCAGTATCGCATGGTGATCCTCAATCTCCGTGTGGAGTCTGGTTGGGCCAGCTGAATTGTGGGATTGGATCTACTTGACTTCTTCCTCAAGCGCCTCCTTGACTGCGGTCAGCAACACATCCGGGTCAACTGGCTTGGGTACGAAGCGGCGAACTGCGCCCGGCGCCCCCGGCCATGAGACCCGCTCTCGCACGGATTCCGACAGGTATACAACCCTGAGATCAGGTCCATCTGAACTCAGCTGGTCGACCAACGTGAAACCACTGATGCGGGGCATGACTAGACTCGTTACCAGGACATCGAACGGCTCGGCCCCTTCCCTCAGAAACCGAGCCGCCTCCTCTGGGCTACCGGTCTCCTCAACCTTGAATCCGCGGCCTCTCAGTAGCTCGACGAATGAAGATCGCTCGTCCGGGTCGTCGTGAACAACGAGAACGTGTTTTGGTTGGCCCGGCGCAGACACTCGCGGCGCAGACGTGCGCCCGGAGATGCGCGCGACGTCTTCAGCTACCTCCACACGGTCACGACCGGCCTCCTTGGCCGCATACAGCGCCCTGTCGGCCGCGGCGACAAGGACTTCATGCGAGCCCATCCCAGGTCGGTACATCGCAACACCACCGCTCACGCTCACGTGCCCCCACGGCAGCTCCTTATTTTTGATAGCTTCCCTGACCCGGTTGGCGAAGATCAACACACCGTCCAGATCCACGTCCGAAACCAGCGAGATGAATTCCTCTCCTCCATACCGCGCCGAAACGTTCTGCTTTCGTGTGTACTGCTGCAGGACTCCACCCACCGTGCGCAACACGTCGTCGCCCACAGCGTGACCGTGCGTATCATTGAACTGTTTGAAGTGATCAACGTCGTACATGACGATGGCGAGCTTGCGGCCGCGCATCGCTGCGGCAAACTCTCGATCAAGCGCCATCTGCATGTGGCGCCGATTTGGCAACTGTGTTAACTGGTCCACCAACGCTAAGCCTTCGGCCCGGCGCCGCTCGCGATGCAGCAACTCGGCCACGACAGCAAAGCCAAACGTGATCACCAAGAAGTTGGCAACGATCAGAAGCAACAAGGTCCACTGTGGAGCGGCTAGGTCGAGCACTAGCAACAACACTTGGCTCAGCGACAGAGCCGCCATGGCTGCTGCCACTGCCAGCGCCGCGCCCTTCAATCCCTTGTAGTACGTGAGCAGGAACGCCGGGACCAGAGCCAGCAGCCAAATCAGAAGCCCGTACTGCTCGCCTGCCAAACCCGGAAACAGGATGCCAGAGACCACCGGTATGGCCAATGCAGCGAGAGAGAGCAACAGCGCCTTTGTCGGTACCTCCCGTGGGATTACCCCCCGAGTCTGGCCCGCTGTTTCGCGCATGACTAGAGACCTCCGCGCTCGGTTCTCATAGCGGATAGAGAATCTGAAGCTGTAGGCCCGGCTTCGCCAGGGCATGGACCCGAAGCTGGGCAGCGAGCACTAGCTACCCCGATGCCACCGTGATATTGTGGTGAAGACAAAGGCCCTACGGAGTTGCGACCGTGACCAGCGACAGTCAGCGCGACAAGTTCTTGCATCGGATCTCCACCGTGGGAGGGGGCACTCGCCAGGCCATTCAGATGCTGCTCGGCGGTATCGTCTACGACATCCGCGACATGGTGGAGAGGGGAGTGTTCGATGACGCGGACATGGATGTCGTAGTACCGTTCCACGATCGGGCAGAGGAATTCTGGCACCATACCATGGCCACAAACCCACCGCTCGACCCAATGCTCATGGTCACGGGCCTACGCAGACTGCGTGACGAATGCTCCGGCCCGCTGGCTGGGTTTCAGTTGCGATTCGATCAAGCGATCGAAAAGGCCCAGACGTTCGCGGCCAGGCGGAAGGAAAAGTAAGGGGTCAGCGAGGCGTCCAATCCCTGGAGTACTCGATCAAACGGCCAAGCATCGCGCGCACCGAGTCCGCGGGCAATCCGGATTTCGCAGTAACGAGTTGATTCCCGAAACTCGCGGTACCCGTCGTGACCGGATATGCCTCAGACGGCGGGATTACCCTCATGGCCGTCACTCGCGGCACGGGACCACGGACTGGAGCGCCAGCCCGTGTAACCGTCAGCACGATACGCTCACCGGAATGCGAGAGCAATGAGACGCGAACTCTTGGCCGGGTCCCCGCCGCAGGTTTTGCCATGCTCTCTAGCCAGAGGCCTGCCACAATCGGCGCGGGACGACCCAACACTGCCTCTGCCTCCGCAGGGTCAATAAGCTCCCATTGCGGACCAACCAACTCCTCGTCCGGTTCCACCGCACTGGGTGGACTGCGCAGCACGAGGTTCAGCGACACGTCACTGCCCGCGGTTGCCACTATCACACCGCTGGCAGACACATATCCATCGAGGTCTGCCGCGACTGAAAGTGAACCGACTGGTACGGCCGCGATCTCAAACGACCCGGCCGCATCGCTGATCGCTGTCAGCTCGGTGCCTGCAATTGACAACGTCGCTCCCGCCAATGGGGCCCCAGTGCCAGTTCGCACGGTACCAGAGAGGTTAGGCGGCGCAGGGTCGGGCGTGGCGACCGTATCAGGCTCCACGGTCACCGCAGGACGTGGCACCTCTCGCGGGGTTTCCCTTTCCTCGGTCGGCTGCTGGGTCGCAGCAGTGGGCTGCGCGGCCACAGTGTCCGCCCTTCGCGTCGGTGGTGCCGCCTGTTCCGGCCGCGCAGGCGTCACCAAGGTCGGCTCTACCGCCGCAGGCTCGACAGCTGGCTCGGCCTGTAACGTCTCAGGAGCGTTCGTATCCGGCACCGCTGCCGGTACGCGCTCGCCCGGAATTGATGTTCCGGTCGTCGCGAGATCCGGCGCGCCGCTGGGTGATTCACCGCCACCTCCCACCAGAGATTGCAGTAGCGGTCGAGCAAACCAGGCGGCAATCGCGACGGCCAGCAGTGCTGCCCAGCGCCCGGCAGCTCGCCAACGCAATCCCGACCTCTCGGTCCGCACCTGCGAGGCCGGTGCCGGACCAGTCTTCCTGGGCGATTGCGGACCCTCTCGCGGCGGATCGGGATCCAGCTTCCAGAGACTCACTGGTGTGCCACGACGATGAGGCGTATCGGATTCGCACACATCGTCGGGCCCCTTGAGGCTGATCGGCGTCCCTCGCCTGGGAGACGTGAGCTCGACCTCGAATACCTCGGCCTCAGTCTCATCCGGGGCCGCATCTGCGCCAAACTCAGCTGCAGGAGGCGGTTCGTCGGTCTTCGAGACAGCTAATGCCTTCGATTCCGGTGGGGGCGCTGGCTGGGCTGCCTGCGAATCCACTTCCTCGCCCTTGGGCTTTGCCTCGGTCTCGCGTTCAGGTTTCGCCTCGGGTCCGCCAGGCGATTCCGAGTCCAGCAACGGCAGCCCGACCAGGGATTTCCTCTCGCTTTCCAACAGAGGTGCGAACGAAGCCCTGGATCCCTGCACACCCTCTCCCGCCAGCGAGGACTCGGCCGCCTTGGGGACCTCCAAGGTCCCCGTCTGTTCCTTCATTACGACCGGCATTTCGGTCGATGCAGCGGCGGCTCCATCGGCGCGAGTCGGCTTCCCAGACTGCGTCTTGCGAGGGCCCGACCCCTTCGAATCCGCGTGGGGTTGCGGGCGGCGGCGACTCGGCGACGCGTCGCGCCTTCTTGCGGTTGGAATGGTCGCCCCACCACTGCCTGGCAGATTCACGCCACCGCGACCGTCCGTGGCAGCCGTCGGGGAACCGACCGCCGCAGCGCTTCTGCGGCCTTCCATTGCCTGCCGTCCTCTACCTGACGCCCGCCGTTCGGCCGTCCTTCGATCGGCAGCTCTCCGATCGGCGTACCGTCGCTCCAATCCGCTGCGACGCTCAACGGCACGCTTCCGAGTCTTCCCCGCTGTACCGCGCCGCTCAGCGACGCGCCTCTCAGCGCCGCTGCGCCGGTCGATAACACGTCGATCAGAGTCGCGACGACGCCTTCGGGCATCGGAGACCCGCCGATCCAAACCCGATCTCCTCTCCTTCACTGGCTCGCTCTTCTGCTCATCTGGAACAGCGGTATGGGCATCGGGTCCAGGCGACACCGTTTGGGTGCGCTGTCTGTGGATTTCCTTTAGCCGCTTCGAGCACGTAGCGCAATCGGCTATGTGAAAAGCCACTTCGCGACGCCGCTGAGGGTCGGAGAACTCAGCTTCGCGCGCCGCATAGGTGATGAGCTGTAGATCATCTAGGTGCGTGCTCGGTTCGCTCGCCGGAGATTCCGGGATCGTGACCGTCGTGGAACCGGTGCGCCGCCGATGCAGCACCTTGAGTCGCTTCGAACACGCCGAGCAGTCAGCTATATGTTGAGCGGCTTCCTTGCGGCGGTTCGGGTCGGCGTACTCCCCCTCACGCGCTGCATACGTGAACATCTGCAGATCATTCAGATGCCCGTCCGATCCCGTCGTCACGGTTGGCTCTTCAGCCACCACAGGCAACGTGCCAGAGCGTCGCTGATGAATCTTCCTGAGTCGGGTCGAACATACTGCGCAATCGGTGATGTGAAACGCGGCTTCCTTGCGTCTATCAGGGTCGCCGAACTCTCCTTCGCGTGCCAGGTAAGCCGTCAGCTGTACGTAATCGAAGTGCTCCGTCTCACTGTCCTTTTCCACACCAGTCACGTCCACGCCGACCTCATCTGCTACGCTTGGCTCGAGTTCTCTCCGTCCGGTAGCGTTCGCCAGACCGGCGTTCACCAATTCGTAGAGCGCCTTACCGACGTCAAACTCCACCATCCCGCTTTCGTCGACGAGCGATGCCACGTTGCGCGTGCCGTCGAGCAGCGGTACTAGCTTTGTCTGTTGGTCAGTCAGGCTGTTGTCGGAGGATTCGAGTCGCTCGGTATTGAGCTTGAACACCAAATCGAAGGACGGGATCTTCTTCTCCACCAGCGTCCATTCATCAGTGCGCCGCGCTCCCTCCAGTAACAACGACTCGGGTTCTATCGAAACCAGGAAGTCCTGGCCCTCCGGGCGTACGCCTTTCTCGAACGTGAAGTTGCCGCGCCGCCATGTGAACAGGAAATACGCCGCCTCCTCGATCTGCACCCGCATATGGTGCTCTAGCTCAGATCGGTCGATTGCCCTGATCTCGACCAGTGCTTCGCCCAGTTTCTTGTCGCGATCGACTTCCTGCAGCCGCAAGGCTTGAGTTAGCTGTTGTTCGGTGATCTTTCCGCTCTTCTGCAAGATGTCGCCCAACCGGTCACGCCGGTTGACGAGTGTGGCGTAGGTGATGCGGCCAGAATCAACGTAGATATAACCGAGGTTAGTCCAATCCGTGACGGACAGACGGCCTGTCTTCTGCCCCATTGAGAGCAGTTGCAGCACGTCCGGTAGTGACGCCTCTTCGAGACTACCTTTTATGGCCACTTGATCCGTCCTCGAGCTCCAATGAGACTATCGCGCGGTACTGACCGAGGCAAAACCCCAGTTCTAGACCGCATTGGACTCTCACGGTTGCTGCGCGCGAACGACGAGGATCGTCATGTCCTCGATGCGCTTGTCTCCAAATCCCTCCGGAATACTGATCTGGAGCGTAGTCGCAGCAGCGTCAATCTGTTCTAAGAACTCCTCTGGTACTCCAATCTCGTATTCTCCAGGTAATACACCAATCTGATAGAAGGCACCATCGCTGAACGTCGTCAACATGCTGGTTCGCCCAGTGGTCAAATTGCGCAGGGAAACCGGGAATCCGGCAAGTCCTTCATAGCCCTCAAGGACATAGCCACTGATCTCGGCACCTACCACGACCGGGACGTCAACGGAGAGGAAACTATTCGGCGTAGGACTCACTCGTATTATTGGGTTCGGTAACGCGAGCCGCGGATCGTCGAATGCAAGCGAGTCTACCTCCACAGAGGAGGGCTCGAATGGGAACAGGTCCCAGGCCGAGAACCGGCCGGCCTCATCGGTTTCGTCGTACCAACCGCCAACACGAACTGGAATGCCCTCGAGCCCGACTTCCTCCGCGTCGCGAACTCCGTTCCCGTTCTCATCGATGAAGATGATGCCAGCGATCCCCGCCCTGCCAAGATCGCGTCCGTCACTCCACAGCACCGCCCGTGTGTCTGGGTCGACCACTACCGACCCGTCCGTGAACACTATGCCATCGGTACCCGAGCGGGTACTGAACCTGCTCCGGCTGCCAAAGCGCGGACCAGCAAGCACGGTCGTGAGACCAATCTCGAGGCTGTATCCTCCCTCCCGCAGCCACCCCAGGCCTGCATCGACTCTAATCTTTTGCGCGATCTGACGTCCGATGGTAGCGCGGAGGGCGGACAGCCCATCACCGGCGTCTGCGCTAAGCACTCCACGGGCAAACATGGTACGGAACCACGACAACGGACCAGCCAGTATCGCCTCGGCACTCAAATCGACTCCGGTACGGTGTTCCCCGGCGATGCCTGTGGTCGCGAACAGGTCGTGGCGCAGTCCGACCGTGTAACGCACACGACCTCGCCGAGCGGTAGCCGACAACCGTTGGAAGTTCCTTGTACCTGAAGGTCCGGTAGAATGCTGAGCTACGAGTTGAAAATACAGCAGGCCCGTCAGACCATGTGGCCGCCAGAAGAGAGAGCCATCCGTTCGCCTATCCTCTTGCAGGGTGCGATTGAACGCACTGCCTGCCTCGGAGAAAAGCGTGTGCGATACGTCCAGTCTGAAGTCGGGAGTCGGTTCCAGCC
The DNA here is from genome assembly GCA_039589275.1 of Gemmatimonadota bacterium. GTDB lineage: Bacteria > Gemmatimonadota > Gemmatimonadetes > Gemmatimonadales > GWC2-71-9. Next base: position 72,913 of record JBDHHP010000029.1, read on the forward strand.
CAACTGAGCCCCGCAGGTGACCATGGTATACGGCCTCACCGGTCACTCTCAGCGAGGGCAGCACCGCCGCGGACGCTACTGCGTACGGTTGCCACAACCCGCCCTGCGATTCACGCCAGAAGTAGTCTGATCCCCCTTGGACGGTGATGCTACTGGTCAGTCCATAGCGCACATCCGTGCTCAGCAACCCGCGGCACGGTTCAAACCGACACCCTCCGGTTGCCACAGCGTACTCAAGTGCTCCCGCAGGAAGCCGGCTGAAGGGCACCCGAATGGTTCGCGACTCCCGGACAACCTCCCCACCGGGGCCGTACAGCACCAGTTCGAAGGGATTCTGACCGTAACGCAGCTGCAGTGGCAAGCGGAAGACGCCGAGAGCGTCGACTTCGTCATAACCCCGCAGGCGGCCGCGTTCGTACAGCTCTACCTCCCACCCAGCGGGGAGCTGACCCAACACCTGTTCCACGTCGAATTGGGAGGAGCGAATGAACGGAGCGTTCGTGACTACCGCTCCACGGACCAACCTCGAGCGCAGTCCGTTGGACAGCACGTCACCGACTCTGACTTGGCGCAGCCAGCGCCTCTCCGGCCAAGCACGACTCCACGACGCTCGAATGTCGGAGCTTGCAGTTCCATCGACATTGCGCAGCCGGTGCTTCAGCTCGATGCTTCCACCCCAGACCTTAGCTCCGGCGCCGAGCGAGAGTGAGAGGTTGTCTATTGGATCTCTCGCAGAGCTCGTGAGTGACCATTCGACGACGCCACCGTCGGCAAGCGTCTCCGGCTGTGGCGCCGTGAATGGAGGTAGGGGTGCATGACTCGGTCTGTCCAGCAACGCGTGGCGTCGCTCTCGCCGCGTTCTTCGCACGACAGGGAGTCCTGTGGTCTGACCCACGACGGCCGAGAGAGACGCCCACTCCATGCGGGTGGCAACGCCGAACACGCGATCGATCACGGCGGTCTCCACGAACAACTCCGAATCCCACCACACCGCTTCGAGAGGCTCCAATCCAAGTACTGAGTCTCCGACAGCTAGCAAGCCGCTATCCGGCACAAACCGCACAACTATGCTGCCGGGCTCGATCACAGCGGCCGCGGAGCTGTCCTGTTTGTAGTCCGCAAGCGGTATTTCGGCCAGTTCCAGGAACCGTCGCAGCGGCAGCAGTAGAGTGGAGTTGTACGCCAGGGCCGGCAACACTTCGGCCGGACCGCCCTGGATATCGAGGCGCACAACCGCCTCGACCAGGACTGTATCCTCCTGCGCACGGAGCGCGACTGGATAGGAAAGAAGAACTATGCCTGACAATAGAGCCGGCCAACAATGCACCTTGCACGAGACGGAGTCTCGCCGGGCTCGAAGAACCGGTCTACCGGGCATGGGTCAACAGTCGCTCAGGGCACCGATACCTCAATGGAGTCCACAACAGTCGGTGCGGTGAGTACCTCATCTTCCAGCAGGTCCGGTCGCCGCGCCTCCAGCGTGAGCCGGACCATGTACATACCGCTGCCAAGCGACTCGAGCGGAAACGAGAAGCGCCGATTCATGGGATAGTAGACGGCGATCGGCACCGACCACTCTCGGACGACCGACCGCTCCTGATCGAGCATCTCGAATGCGGCAGTTCCCAGATAGGCGCCGTTTCCTTCCCGCGTCGCCCTAACCCAACTAACCAGCGAATCCCCCTCGACCGAAACATTCATATCTCTGAGATCGATACCAGTTCGCACATTGCCCTTACGATACGTGACTGACGTGATCAGACGGATCTCCAACGCAACTCCAGCTCGGACTGCCGTATCACCAGTGGCAATCGGCGCCGATGGCCGACGCGCCGTAACGATCAAGCGGGACCAGTACTCTCCGTCCGGAAGAGAGTCCGGAGGTTGCGCGAGCAAACGCACTACCTGCTGAGTACCCGGTTCGAGGCGGACTCGCCTAGGGAAGGGTCTGATCCAGTCCGCGGCGGACGGGAACTGCGATCCAGGGTCATCAACGAAACGAATGAACGGCGTACCGGCCGAATCAGTGTCGGGAAACCCGAATCGGAGGTCGACAGTGACTTCCTCCGGCACGTCGCTGGAGTTGCCCAGCGTCACCTGTGCCGAACGCGCGGAGTGATCAATGAACACGGCGTGAGGCGTGACGTAGATGGCCTTGATCACCGTGGGCACCAATACAAGTGCCATGATCGTGGCTATCGCAACTCCGAGTCGTAGTCTTGAGACGCGCGCCATCCTAGCTCCCTAGGTCGTATACCGTTAGGTAGATCGTTGCCTGATAAGCCCCGCCCGGTTGGTGGCGGAGCGGTAGAACCGTACCGCCGAGATGAATGTAGAGCTTGCCGCTGGTGCCAAGCGTGGCCGTGATTGGCTCACGCGGGTCGAACACCGCTCCATGAAATCTCCCGCGGTCCGTGGCCGCTGCACCATCGCCCGGCCCGAACGCAAGCGGCAACTCGGCACCACCGATCGATCGCAATGCCGTCGGGAGCACGAGCTCAACTCGGACCACTCCGTACTTGTGGCCCTGGATCTCGAACAGCCCTGAATGCCGCACGTCCGAGATCAACACGGTAGAGGGAATACCTGGAAGGACCGTGCCAAAACTGAGGTCGCGGCGGGCGATCACGACTAGCGGCCGCGGTACTACCACGTCCCGCGTCGTCTGCGCCGCCGTCGAGCGCACTCCAACTAACGTCAACGCGATCAGAACGAGTGCTGAGAGCCTGATCTTCATGACGCGCGCTGCTTCCTTCCCGCGTAGAGAATAGTACAGGCCGACTGCCGCCCTGGGGCGGCCGCCGACCTGCCGTCTTGACCTTTCGCCGACCCGAAGGCCGATTGCTGCCCTACAGGTACGAGACCGTGAGGGTAATTGTCCCCGTGTACGTTCCAGTCGTGGTCCCGGCTGGCGGCGAGACCGTGCCCACGATGCCAACCGTGAGGTT
>JBDHHP010000030.1:0-32948 GCA_039589275.1 Gemmatimonadota bacterium
CTGACTGCATGCGACACGAACCTACCAGAGTTCGTGGAGTTCATCGACGCCGACTTCGAGCCGCGCTACGAGCAGTCGTCCACCGACGCCATATACCTGACCATGCAGGACGGCGTGCGCATTGCCGTGGACGTGACCCTTCCCTCACCTCTGCCAACAAACGCGCGGATCCCCACGATTGTCGCGATGACCCGCTATTGGCGCGCCGAGCAAGGAGAAGAAACCGACTGGCGCATCCGCGCCGCAGCTAATCGAGGCTACGCCTTCGTCTTCGTAGACGAGCGCGGGACCGGAGCGTCGTTTGGGGTGTGGCCGCACCCGTGGAGTCAACAATCGCTCGCAGATTTCCATGAAGTCGTGGTCCAACGGGCAAGTTGGATCCTGGGGAATCTCGTATCTGGGCATGACTGCGCAGTTTCTCCCGACCACGGGGCACCCGGCCGTTCGTGCGGCAATACCCACTTTCACGCAGTATGACGTGTTCACAGACATAGCCTTTCCGGGGGGTGTCTTTTCCGATTGGTTCGTCGCCAACTGGACTGCGGCGGTCTCGTCGCTCGACACAAACGAGTGGCCGGGGCCGGGGAATCACAGCGTCAAGCGGGTAGACAACGACGGCGATGGCTCGCTGCTGGATCAAGCCATCTCCGAACACGCGCAGAACGGCAGCACATATGACGGTTTCAGAAACATCACGTACCGCGATCAGATGTCATCTCTCGGCGTGACTCTGGACGACATAAGTGCCCACTCCTACCAGGATGAACTCGAAGCATCGGACGTGGCCATCTACGGTTATGGTAGTTGGATGGACCACGGCAGCGCGCACGCGGCCATTACCAGATTCGTCACGCTCAGTAATCCGCAACAGGCTGTGATCGGGGCATGGACCCACGGCGGCTGGGGCCACGCCAGTCCCTATCAGGATTTCTGGACGGATGCTGACCCCAGCGAAGAGCAACAGTGGGACGAGGCCTTGCACTTCTTCGACCAGTACCTGAAGGAGACCGGATCAGGCTCCACAGAGAAAACGCTGTATTACTACACCATGGGTGTCGAGGAGTGGAGATCGACCGACGTATGGCCGGTGGAAGGGACAACTGTGGAAGCCTGGTACTTCAGCTCGGCAAATGTTCTCACTGCGTCGCCACCGACGGAACAGGTCGGCAACGATGTCTATGCCATCGACTTCACCGCTACCACCGGCGAGAACACACGCTGGCACACAGCGCTGGATGGTCCGGTCCAATACCTCGACCGGCGCAGTGAGGATGAGAAGCTACTTACCTATACCAGCGAACCCTTGACCGAGGATCTCGAGATAACGGGATATCCGGTGGTCACGTTGCACGTCGCCTCGACCCACACGGACGGCGCGTTTTTCGTGTACTTGGAGGATGTCGATCCGGAGGGACAGGTCACCTACGTCACTGAAGGACAACTCCGAGCATTGCATCGAAAGGAGTCAGCCCAGACTGCTCCCTACGAATTGTCGATTCCGTACCATTCGTTCGCAGAAGCGGACGGTGAACCGCTCGTCCCTGGTGAGACCACTGAGATATCGTTCGGGTTGCTGCCCACATCAGTAGTAATTGCCGCCGGACACCGAATCCGAGTGGCCATCGCAGGACATGACAACGGCCTGTTCGCCCGCATTCCTGAAGTTGGCAACCCCGCGATCACAGTTGAGAGGAACGCTCTACACGCCTCGAAAATTGACCTTCCAGTGGTGCCGATCCCACAAACACCCTGACTGCTGACTGCTGACTGCTGACAGCTGGCAGCTGATCGCCGACCGCTGACAGCCGATCGCCGATCGCTGTACCTTGTCGCATGCCTTCAAAGCAGTCCTCCCCCCGCATCCTCCAGGTCGACGCCGACGCCTTCTACGTGCAGGTAGCTCGACTCAGCGATCCGGATGGGGCTGGCAAAACCGAGTTGCTGTTGGTAGGTGGTTCTGCGGAAGGACGAGGGGTGGTGACGTCGGCGGCTTACGCCTGCCGCGCCTTCGGTGTGCGGTCAGGGATGCCTACGGCCCAGGCCCTGAAGCTGTGCCCTGACGCCGTCGTCGTCGGAGTGCCTGGTGGTGCCTGCAGCGAGAAGAGTCGCCTAATCGTTCGTGTACTGCAAGACTTCACTCCAGTAGTAGAGCCCGCCTCAATTGACGAGATGTATCTCGACCTGACGGGTACTGAGGAGTTGTACAAAGGAGAGACGCTCGAGGCGACCGCGAGGCGAATCCGTCAGACCGTCTTGAACGAGACCGAGATCGCAGTGTCAATTGGCGGTGGCACGACACGGCTAGTCGCCAAGCTGGCAGCAAACCGGGCCAAACCACACCGGACACCGGAGGCAAACGGCGTCTTGATCGTGCCGCCGGGAACAGAAGCCGAGTTCCTGACGCGATTCGATCTCGCCGATATCCCGGGTGTCGGCCCACGGTTTCAGGAACGGTTGCATCAACTGGGGCTCCACACCGTGCGAGATGCTCTTCCCTACGATGAATCAACGCTGCAGAACTGGTTGGGAAAGCGGGCAGGGTCGTGGCTCTACGCCCGAATACGCGGGCTGGGCAGCTCGCACGTGGAGCCGCGGCCTCGCGCCAAATCGATCAGCCGTGATGAGACGTTCTCGGAGGACATCTCGTCGGACGAAGTGCTAGACCGAGAACTGCTGAGACTGGTGGATCGTGCGACGAGTGACCTGAGGAAGCACGGTTGGGCCGCTCGAACCATAACCACGCGCATTCGTGACAGTGACTTCAGAACGCGCCAGAAGAGCCGCACTCTGCCCGAGCCAGTGATATCGGACCGGGCGGTCGGCGATGTCGCCAAAGAGCTGCTGACACGGCTTCGATCCGCCCGCCGTGTACCAGCCCGACTTCTGGGTGTCTCACTTTCGGGATTGATGCCACAGGATTCCCTGGACCAGTTGAGCCTCTTCGAGTCAGTCGACCCTAGGCGGGAAAGTGATCGCGACCGCGCTCTATCGCGCGCACTCGACGAAGTGCGTGACAGGTTCGGCCGTGGTTCGCTGGGCCGCGGTGGTTAGCCGTTCCGACGGAAAGGCACTGCCTCATCCACTAACTTGACTTCCAGATTCATGGTCGGCGGCGTAATCGATCTCAGGCTGGACGCCGACAAGATGGCGCGGTCCTGTGCGCCTGGGCTGCCGTGGATGCGCAACCGGAGTATCGCGTCGGGCGGCGACTCGCCGATCATCTGAACCACTGCCGCACGTAAGCCGCCTGCCGGCAGCCGTTCCGCTTGAAGGTCCCTGATGATCATTGGTCGCGCAGGAAGGCGGCAGAACTCCCAACGTCGCAGGGTTGACGCTCCACCATCACCCGGTTCGAACTGCAGTAACATGTACCCCTTAGCCTCGTCACGTTCAGCGAACGAAGTTCGCTCGATCGATCCTGGGTACAGGACCGGAACTGGGGCCGGGCGTCGCTGCAGATCCTCGACGATGACCTGATGCCGGTGGATGTGCCCTGTCAAAACGGCTGCGAATTCTCTCGGGACGTCCGCGATCCGAACCACATCGTCAGAATACCGGAACGTGTAATCGGACGGGCCCACTGTGGCTCCCTCGAACGCCTGGTGCACGCACAACAGGTGTAGATCCGCATCCACTTTCTGCCATCCGGTATCGTTGAGCACACTTCCGAACTGGTCCCTAATTGCGCCGCGTACGAATGGGAATCCGGCCAGGGCCACCTTCGCGGCGCCTACCGTGAACTGGAACGTCCTTGGTCGGTCGAAAATGTGAATGCCGGGATGCAGTGCCAACATCGAGTAGGGGATCTCTGAGCGTTCGTGATTCCCTGGCACAATGCACACGGGAATACTCGCGTCAGCCAGCCGCTTGAGGGGCAGGAAGGCACGCTGCACGAGGCTGGCAGGTATCCTGCGACGATAGAACAAGTCGCCGCCATGGACCACGAGGTCGACTTCGCGGTCGAGCGCCGCCCGTAGAATGGTCTCGAAGTTGCCAAAGAAGTCGTGACCCCGGCGGCGGCGTTCGATCCGCGGCCGTACCGGGAGATCGAATCCGAGATGGGTGTCGGCTAGCAGGAGGATGCGAACCATCGAGTATAGGTCGTTTCGTTGTTAGGGCGGCACCGCATAGCATACTGTCCGACCGTGCCTGCTGCCACCGCCCCCGGCATAACGCCTTCCCAAATGGAGACCCCAGCGAGTATTGTTGACGTTCGCCATTCTCGGTAACTCGAGCCTCTTCGATGTACTGAGCTCATCACAACGCACACCTTGCGCACACCGCGCAGCGACTGACTGCCGTTCGCGCAGGTATGTCCTGCCGTGTCAGACGATACCGTACCGACGGAGTTAGGTAGATGCAGAGAAACCAGAGGTCGCCGGCCAGCAAGTTGGTGTGGTACAAGGCGCTCGACGCAGGCGAGCTGACCGAGAGTAGAGTCAGGCCCGTCACCTGCGGCGGTCAGAGCGTGTGCATGACGCACTTTGACGGTGAGTATCACGCGTTGGACAACGCCTGCCCGCACCAAGGTGGTCCCTTAGGGGAGGGCTCGATCGAGAACGGCTGGCTCAGGTGCCCCTGGCACGGATGGGATTTCCATCCAGCGACCGGCAAACCGCCCGGTGGATTCGACGACGGGGTCGCGATCTTTCCGGTCGAAGTGCGCGATGATGGCATCTACGTGGGCATCGAAGTTGTAGAACAGCACGTCCGGACCGTCAGTGACCTCATGGTCGAGACGATGGTCGAATGGGGCGTGCGCCAGGTATGGGGAATGGTGGGACACTCCAACCTCGGGCTCGCTGATGCCATCCGCCGCCAGACAGAGGCCGGAGGGATGTCCTATTACGGGATTCGACACGAGGGTGCCGCTTCATTTGCGGCCTCTGCTTATGGAAAGCTGACCGGCCGCCCGGCTGCGTGCCTTTCGATAGCCGGCCCTGGCGCAACTAACCTGTTGACCGGCTTGTGGGACGCAAACGTCGACCGTGCACCCGTGGTAGCCCTAACCGGCCAGGTCGATACACAGGTGTTGGGACCAGGCGCCTTTCAAGAGATCGACTTGCAGGCGGCGTTCGGTAAGGTGGCACAGTGGTCACAGCCCGTGTTGCACACGAGTAAACACGCGGAGTTGGTGAACCTCGCGCTGAAGAGCGCATTGCTCAATCGCGGCGTATCGCACCTGATCTTCCCTGATGAAGTTCAGACATTGCCCGCACCTGAAGGAGCCAAGCCCGGCAGTCCCGCGGGCCGTGTCACGCCGCGGACAATTGCACCGCCAGACGAGGCTGCTCAGCAAGCCGTTGATGCGCTGCGGGAGTCCAAGCGACCCGTGATCATCGTAGGCCACGGCGCTCGCTTCAACATGCCGGCCGTGATCGAGTTCGCAGAGCGGTTGAAGTGTCCTGTACTCACCACCTTCAAGGGGAAAGGTCTCATCTCCGACCGCCACTCGCTGGGTGCCGGCGTGCTGGGCAGATCCGGAACACCGGTGGCCAGCTGGTTCATGAACGAAGCCGATTGCCTACTCGTGCTTGGCGCGAGCTTCAGCAACCATACGGGAATTACCCCCAAGATCCGCACCATACAGGTCGATTTCGATCCGATGATATTGGGCAAGTTCCACTCGGTGGAAGTGCCTGTGTGGGGCGAGATCGGGACAACAGTCGATATCCTTTCGCAACACCTCACGACTGTCGATACGGTCGATCAGACACCCGAGGTCGCCGAACGGTGGGCTCTCTGGCGCCAAGAGAAGGAGAAAAGACTAGGCGAGACGAGAGATAAGGGAGTCAACTCGGCGTCGGTCTTCGCAGCCATGACTCGAACGGTGCCTGAAGATGCGATCATCGCTGTGGACGTAGGGAACAACACCTATTCGTTCGGACGTTACTTCGAGTGCACTAGACAATCGATTCTGATGTCTGGCTACCTGGGATCCATCGGATTCGGATATCCTGCGGCCCTGGGAGCCTGGGCGGCCACACAGGAAGACGACTCTCGATTCACCGGCCGCGCGGTTGTTGCCATTACAGGTGACGGCGGATTCGGACAGTACATGGGCGAGCTGACTACCGTAGTGAAGTATGGGATGAACATCACGCACGTGCTGCTGAACAACCACGAACTCGGCAAGATATCGAAGGAGCAGCGGTCCGGAGGCTGGGACGTGTGGCAGACCTCGATGCACAACCCGAACTTCGCTGAGTACGCCAAACTGTGCGGTGCGCTGGGAATTCGCGTTACAGACGCGTCGGACCTCGAGACCGCTATGCAGCGTGGGTTGGCGTACAATGGTCCCAGCCTGATCGAGATCATGACAGATCCCGAGCTAGTCTGAGGAGATGATGTGAAGAGAGGAACCTCACAAACCACCGTCTGGAGACCCGTTGGGGATCCGAAGCCCCACGCACTCAGAGAGGCAAGACTGCAACTCCACTGGGCCTCCCAAATTGCAGCGGCAGCACCATTCACGTTTCTCGACGCCGCACCGGATTTCTCGCACGTGAATCTGGGCTGGGACGCGCGGAATGACACTCTATGGGCGCGGCCTGTTGGACAGGATCCGGCTATGCGAGTTGGGATCCGGTTCGAGGACCTCGCGCTCGTCCTGGTCGACAGCCGAAGTGAGAGCGTCACAGAGCTGCCTTTGGGCGGCCGCACGCTCGAGCAGGGGTACGAGTGGCTCGAACAGAACCTCAAGCTACGGCAACCCAGTACCTTTGGCGCCAAGCCTCTAGAAAGACTGGGCGAGGACTTCCCCGATCACCCCTTGAAGCACGGAGCGCTCTTTTCTGCTGCTGACCCCGAGGCCCGCAAAGAACTGGCACGCTGGTTTGCGAACGCCGATCTGCTGCTCTCCGACGTAGTAGCTAGGAACCGGGGGGCGTCGCCGGTCCGTTGCTGGCCACACCACTTCGACATCGCCACTCTGATCACGCTTGCTACATCGGACGATCCGGAGCAGAGTCGGACAGTGGGCGTGGGCATGACCCCGGGTGATGAGTACTACAATGAGCCCTACTTCTACGTTACTCCGTGGCCATATCCAGACAAACAGGCGATCGAGTCGTTCAATGGAGCGGGTTCCTGGCATACCGAGGGCTGGATCGGGGCTGTGTTGACCGGTACCCAGATCGTTACGAGCGGCAATGACCTATTCGAGCAAGCAGCCGTGGCAACAGGTTACCTGGAAGCCGCGATTCCGGCTGCAATCAAGCTGACAGGCACGCTTGGCAAGGCAGATTGAGATCATGAATAAGACACGAATAGCGAACCTCGACGATCTCATTGACCGGACGCCATTCCATGCCAAGGTCAGCGACATCGATCTCGTAGTGATCCGCTACGACGATCAGGTTTCGGTACTGTATGGGCGTTGTTTACATCGAGGCGCCTTGCTCTCCGATGGTCACGTGGACGGCGACAACCTCGTCTGTGGCCTGCATCAGTGGGATTACCGCGTTGACACCGGAGTGAGCGAGTACAACAACTCGGAACGACTGCAGAAGTTCTCCGCGTTGACCGAAGCGGGCGGGGTATTCGTTGACGCCGATGAGATCGCCGCGTGGGAAGAAGCACACCCGCAGCCCTTTAGGCTTGACGACTATCAGGGCAGCTACCAAGACGCACACGGCACATCGGAGGAGCCGTACGTGCAATACATACGCGAGCTCGCCGGTCACGGCCTCAACCGGACCGGGGCACACGGCCCGGTTGCTTCAATGGGAGTGCCGCGCGACCGATTGCCGACTTGGGATAATCTTCAGTTTGTCACAGCACAACTCCATCGGTTGCCACAATTGGATGACGTGCCAGTGGGAACGCAGGTGGTGGTTGGACCCCGGGCCCTCCTCCCGCTCGAGCTGGACATCCCGATATTCGTGTCCGACATGAGCTTTGGCGCGCTCTCCGAGGAGGCCAAGGTGGCTCTCGCCAAGGGCGCTGAGATGGCAGGTACAGCCATCGCCTCGGGCGAAGGCGGTATGCTACCGGAGGAGCAACAGGAGAGCAGCCGCTACATGTACGAACTCGCCTCCGGTAGATTCGGATTCTCGATGGAAAGACTCGACAAGGTGCAGGCGTTCCATTTCAAGGGGGGCCAAGGTGCCAAGACCGGCACCGGCGGACATCTGCCAGGCAGCAAGGTGCAGGGTAAGATCGCTCAGGTAAGAGGCCTAGAAGAGGGCCAGCCGGCGGTTTCTCCGGCTCGGTTCCCCGACTGGACTTCACTCGACAATTTCAGAACGTTTGCCCAGCAAGTCAGGGATAGAACCCAGGGGATCCCAATCGGATTCAAGTTGTCTGCACAACACATTGAAGCGGACATTGACGCGGCCATCGAGATCGGCGTCGACTATATCATACTCGACGGCAGAGGGGGCGGCACTGGAGCAGCGCCGCTCATCTTCCGAGATCATATCTCGGTGCCAACGCTGCCCGCCATTGCGCGAGCGCGCCAGCACCTCGATGATACGGGCAACAACGACATCACGTTGATTGCTACCGGCGGCCTGCGCACGCCGGCTGACTTCGCTAAGGCACTGGCTCTCGGTGCTAACGCCATTGCGGTGAGCAACGCGGCGATGCAAGCCATCGGATGCATTGCGATGCGAGCCTGTCACACGAACAACTGCCCGGTGGGTATTGCGACACAGAAGAAGCATCTGCGTGATCGGCTGGTGGTTCCAGAAGCTGCGGCACGGCTGGATCGGTTCCTACGGGCCTCCGTACATCTCATGCAGACACTCGCGCGTGCGTGTGGTCACACTCATCTCAGTCAATTCAGCACTCACGATCTCACGACCTGGAAACGCGAGGTCGCGTGGCTCACCGGTGTCCGGTACGCCGGCGTGAGTCCGTGACTCCAATGGTCGTAAGGAGAAGAGGATGAAGACAGCCAAGGCAGCAACACTGGGATTCCTGTGCGCGGCCGCGTTGGCCACGGCGGCCTATGCCGGCGTACCGCGACTACAGGAGCACCGAAGTGCAGAGGAATCCTCCAATCTCGGCGTGGTGTGGACCAGTGGTGACCGCGACGTCGCCCTCAAGATGGTCTTCATGTACACACTCAATGCCAAGAGTCGCGGCTGGTTCGATGAAGTGCGCTTAGTGGTGTGGGGGCCGTCCGCAAAACTGCTGTCAGTGGATCAGGAGATCCAAGCAGGTATCACAGCAATGGCTGCTGCAGGAGTTGAGTTGGTCGCCTGTAAGGCGTGCGCCGACAGCTACGGGGTGTCCGATAGACTCACGGAACTCGGCGTGGAGGTGAAGTACATGGGCGTGCCGCTCAGCGACATGCTGAAAGGCGACTGGGAGACAGTGACCTTTTGACCACCGCAGTTGACAGGCAATCGGCCATCAGCAGTCAGCGTTCAGCGTTCAGCGTCTGGCAGCATCGGCCTCAGCCTCTGTGCGGTATAGCTGGCCAGTCTCGAACTCCATGACGATGCGATGAGCATCGTACACGTGATCGAGCGACGCGCGGATGGCGCGCACATCCACCATGATGTTGCGTCCGCGCTCGGGTAGGTATATGAAGTCGCGTGAGAGACCCTCGATATTTCGGTCGAAGTTCAGCCCTACCAGAGCGAGTCCAGGTGTCACCGCCGGTGAACCGGAGTTGCCCCCATAAGTGTCCGCCGTAGAAACGAAGTTGAGCGGCGTTCTGAGATCAAACCCCGGCGGCGGTGTAAGCCAGCGATTCGCCAGGTCCCAATCCGTCCCCGGGCCGTGCGAGCTGAAGCGATCATAAACTCCGAAGAAAGTTGTGTACGGCGGCGCCTTTGTGCCGTTGTACTCGTACCCGCGCACGACTCCATCAGTAATTCGAGGTGACGAAGATCCGTCGGGAGGAACGTCGCGCCCGTACACCGCGAAACGCGCTCTGCCGAGCTCACTGGCAAGTTGTCGCTCACGGGCTGTGAGCGGCGCATCTTGACGCCGGAACTCTGAGTACACCGGTATCAACGCCGCTACAAGAGTCATTGCCGGATCAGAACTCGTCAACGTGCCTTCGGATACGGCACGCTGGGTCGACGCTGAGCTGGCTAGCACCGACCCGGCGCGCAGATCGGCCGCTGCATCTCGCGCGTTCTTACCCCCCAACGCTACGTGTGTGAGCGGGTGATCCCCTCCTAACGCACGCTCGAAGTCCGCGAGCCGCTCCTCTAGCAAGAGGGCGTCCAGTGCGGATGGTAGATCGCCGATCTCTAGCAGCCGACTCCGCAACGCGGCGACAGTATCGAGACGGGCAGCACCGTTGCGGGCACTCAGATATGAGTAGGCGGCAAGCGCGCGCAACAACAAACTCGACTCACGACCCGCTCTCCCCAGTTGGTCGAAGGCCGCGGCCGGAGCGGCGAGTTCACGTCTGCCATCCTGTATCTGCGCGATCTGTGCCAGCAAATCGCCGTAACGGGTGCTCAACTCCGGGTGATGCGCGATCTCCGCCTGCAGCTCGTGCTCGGCGGCGCGCTTGCGTGCCAGGATTGCCGGATCCTTCAGCGCCGCCAGTCTTCCGCTATAGGCCTTCAATGAATTCGACACCGAGAGAGCGCTGTTGCGCACGTTGACCGCCTCAGACGCGTCGGGATTTGCAGTGTAGAACTCGCGAAGGGCTGCCAGCCTAGTCGTGTAATACTGCACCCGCGCTGGCACGGAAAGGTCACGTTGGAATTCGAGCTGCGCGACGGTGTTGAGACGGCGGGTCGCTCCAGGGTTGCCGATCACGAAAACCACATCGCCCTCTTGCACTCCCTCTAGGCTCAGCTCGAAGTAGTGATCAGTCTCAAGCGGGTCTCCATCCTCCCCGTACACCCGAAGGAACGCGAAGTCGAGAGCGTAGCGGGGGTAGGTGAAGTTGTCGGGATCGCCGCCAAAGTGTTGCATCTTCAGTTCCACTGCAAACACCAATCGCACGTCAGTGAAGCGCCTGAACACGTACGCGGAGTAGCGGCCGCCGTTGTACAGGCCGATGATCTGGACCCTAACCTGGCCGCCGAGAGCGGCGTGCCTCTCTGCTAAGCGCGTCTGGATCCGCCCAAAGGACTGCTGCCGTGCCTCCGTGCGAGCGGCGTCAGTGTCAGCTTGATCCAGAGCGGCGAACACCTCATCGGTCACATCGTCAACTGCCACCAGCTGATCGGCATAGAAACGCGGTATTCGGCGTTCCTGCTCGAGCGAAGACGCATAGAATCCCGTGTCCACCAACATCTCACCCGGGCGATTCACGGAGGCGATGGCACCCCGCACACAGTGGTGGTTCGTCACCAGAAGTCCACTCGGGGATACAAATGAAGCGGAACAGCCCGGAATGCGGAGCGCCGAGAGTCGTGCACGCTCAAACCACTCTGAGGTGGCGTCGAACCCATACGTCTCGGTGAAATACTCTGCCGGTGGATACTCAAACGTCCACATTTTGCCGTAGTCGAAACGCCCGACCTCGACCTGAGCCACAACTGGTAAGGCTGTCCATGTCGCTGCCAGGGCAAGCCCGATTCCAATACCCTTGTATCTCATGTGTTCCTCTCCACTACAAAAGACCAGACTGCAAAAAACTTGGTGACATGGGCGATCAGCGGCTGTAAACGACCCTGTCTTCGATCTCCTCTCGCATCTCGAGCAAGTTCAGCTCAGCGTCGTAGTTCGCATCGAACATGAAGGGCTTGCCAGCGACGATGTACTCGTAGACATGCCTGTCGGTTTCAGGAGTGGGAATCGTAGACAGCTGGCTGAGTGATACCCACTCCAGCTTACCTTCACCGCAGGGAGCCGGTACGATATGATCGACGTCCGCAACGTAAACAAAGCAGATCCAATTGTATTCCGTCGGAGCGCTCTCAACCAACACTCCGCAATAACGGGCGTCCTCGATCTCTATGCCCGTTTCCTCACATGTCTCCCTGAGTGCGGCTCGATAGGGAGACTCGAACGGGTCGATCTTACCGCCTACCGGAGTGTACATACCAGCGTTCGGCTCCTTGCTTCGTAGCAGGAGCAGAAAGCGATTGCCGGTTCGCAAGATGCAGAGCACGGCTGGTTGTTTGTGGCCGTGGGGTACGAACATCCTTGGTTCCTCCCCGAGCGATGTGCGCTGATGATACGTTAGCTGCAGATCACGTAGTTGGGCTGCCTAGCTCCTCGTATCGCAGGTCGCTTACGAACATGTGCCCCGGTGCGTGCGAGATCATGAGACCAAGCTTGGCTCTCATCGCTACCGCCTGGGGAGTGGCCCCACAGGCCCAGAATACAGGTGTCTCCCCCTCCCGTACCGTCACGACATCTCCGAAATCCGGCTCGTTTAGGCTCTCTATCCCAAGGTCTTTCGGATCACCGATGTGAATTGGCCCGCCGTGCGCAAGCACAAGCCTCTCAGTGATCTCAGTAGCGCGTGCGATCAGGTTGTCCGGAATCGGACGCATCGAGACAACAAGAGGACCTACAAAGACCCCTGCCGGTTTGCACTCGATGTTGGTGACATACATCGGAACGTTGGTCCCTTGTTCAATGTGCCGGACAGGAATCCCCCCTGTTTCCAGGGTGTGGTCGAACGTGAAGCTACATCCCAACAGGAAAGCGACGAGATCGTCACGCCAGACGTCTATCAGATCTGGGACCTGCGCTTGGGGTACCCCGTCACGATAGACACGATAGGCCGGTAGATCGGTGCGCAGGTCGGCGCCACGTGCTAGGGATCGCGGTGCATACTCGCCGGGGCCTAGCACCTCGAGCAATGGACACGGTGCGGGATTGCGTTGGCAGAATGTCAGGAAGTCCAAGGCGCGCGATCCAGGCACAACTACCAGATTGGCCTGGACGAATCCGGCACAGCAATTGGCGGTAGGCCTGGACCAGACTCCAGCCCGAACCTGGGCGCGCAGGTCTCGGGGGGTCAGCACTCCGCCGTCCAGTCTTGGCCCCATACTTTCACCCACCGTCGCTCTCCCGTGGCCCCCTAAGGCAGAGGTGCTTCTTTCCGCGGCAGCATCTCGTCCCGCATGGCCAATTGATACGCCGTCGCTGCCACCACTACTGCCGACTGCATGAGGTCGTCGATCAACATGTGGTCGTACGTATCGAGATAGGTATGATGGTGCCTCTGGCTGTACTCGATCGGGTCCTGGATGAACTGGAACCCGGGTATTCCCGCTCCGTCGAACGCCAAGTGATCGGTCCCACCGGTGTTACGATGCCATACCGACACGACGCCGAGGTCGCGGAAAGGCCACAGGATCTGCTCGAAGATGGGGATCACGGCCTCGTTCATCTGCGTGTAGATACCGCGGATCTTGCCAGTGCCGTTGTCGTAGTTGAGGTACGCGGAGATCTTGTCGTTCAGATCGGAGTGGTTCTCCACCCAGGCGCGTGAGCCGAGCAACCCCTGCTCTTCACCGCTCCAAAGTGCAATCCGGATAGTACGCCGGGGTTCAAGATCAAGAGCCTTGAGAATCCGCAACGCTTCCATCATCACGAGACACCCGGCGGCGTTATCCACCGCGCCGCTACCCATGTACCAAGAATCGAGATGCCCGCCAACCATCACGTATTCATCGGCTAAGTCCGTTCCCGGGATGTCGGCTAGCAGGTTGTAACCGTTGAGATCGTCCGAGTGGAACTGGTTCTGGATGTTGACCTCCAGTTCCACAGGCACCCCGCGTTCCACGTTGCGGTAGATCTGGCCGTACTGCTCGGCCGAGACCACGAGCTGCGCCAGTGGTTCGGGATTGTCCGCATTACGGCCAGCTTGATTGGACGTACTACGGAGAATGCCGTAGCTGCGGGATGACCGGGACAGAAGTCCAGCCACCCCCTCCTCCCGAAATAGCTCGTCACGCGCCGCTCGCAGCGCTTCCGTTCGCTGGCGCATCTCCATGAACCGTGCGCGTCGCTGCGGATCGAAGTCGTTACCTGCGCCTGGCTCCACGGGAGTGAGGAGATCTTCCACCGCGAATCGCCTGTCCCACTGCTCGAACTCCGGGTCGATATCCGTGGCGGCGTCGAGCAAGACAAAAGTGTTTGCCAAACGACCGCGGTACTGCTCGAGATCACTGACGCTGTCCTCCTTGACGATCACCACGCGGGCCGTCACCGATCCGTCGGTACTTCCGGTCCAGGCTGCCGACTGCGCATGCAGTGGTTGAACGTAGGGCGAGAGAATCTGCCCGCTGTAGAACTCTCGCGACCAGCCTTGTCCGAATTCGCCCCACGACTCCATCTCGATGTTCTCTAGACCCCACTCGGACAGCTTTTCAGCTATCCACTCTCTGGCATGCCGTATCCCGGGCGACGCAGTGAGCCGCGGGCCAATCACGTCGGTGAGGTACTGGGCCATCGGATCCATCTGAGATCGCTCTAGCCCTTCCTCACGAATCTGCTCGACGACAGACAGATCAACGACTTCTTGCGCCACTTGCGCCGATGTGGCCGATGCAAAACCCGACACAACGAATAATATTGCCGGACTAGTCAGCCGACGTATGGACATGTCACGTCTCCGGAATGAGGCAGGCCCTAAGCTATTCCGTCGGGATCGGCGGGACAACAGCACGTAATAGTTCCGCGAGCGCCCGGGAACCCGGGCGCTCTGTGGATCTCAAGCCTGCAGCCGGTCTCCAAGGTGACTGACTACGTCACACGACCTCCCGGGAGATCGATGCAACTGATCATGCTACAACCGTTTACTACGTACTCTGAAGTCGACGTTGTCCCGGATCCAGCCCCAGAGCTCCTCCTGCGCCTGCACCGGGACTTCGGACTCGACCTGTTCCCTCCAGCCCACCATGACCTGATCATCGACGGTCCACATCCGCACGCGCCGCCGCTCTATGTCGCGCTCCCATGCCACCGAGGCGGTCGGCGATGCATATAGCAGCCGAACCGTCACGTTGCGCGACAAGTATTCGAGCGGGCCCACGTCGATCCTGGCAAACGCACTCACGGTGTCACGTCGAGTTGCTGCGGTGGCATCAGGAATACCATCGCTCAGCACGACTACACTCAGCGGCGCCAACACGAGACCCTGCCGCTTGACCAGGGTGGCCACGCGGCCGAAGAACGCGTTGAAATCCGTGAACGAGTCCTCCGGAGGAAACAGCTCGCGCAGCTGAGACGCGATCTCAGGGACGGTCTTGTCTTGGAATGCGTGAATCGGCTGGAAAGACTTTGGTTCGCCGACCCTCACGCCTCCTATCGAACCCACGAACACCGCCGACGGAACTCGGAGCTCGCCGAGTCCCGTCAAGTGCCCGTACAGGTAGTGAGCGGCAAAATCTATGGCATCGTCGTAATTGCCTGTCGCGCGGAAGGACCCGCTCACATCAATCCCTATGACCAGCGTCGACCTCGGCTGTCTGGTACCCTCCGCCGGCACGCATGACACGAATACGGCGGCGGCTACCAACGCGACAAACGCCGTGAGCTTCGAGCGGGTAATCATAAGGCCCCCGCGTCATGCAGCGGCTCCGGCTGAGCGGCTGCGTTGCGAGCTGCTTTCGCTGCCCCAGGTAGTCGGGGCGTCTTGATCTGGACTTCCTCAATGCTCTTGAACGGTAGAGCGAACACCTGCCGCGATCCGAGTGCGACAACCGCGAAGTTCACGGCCGCCGCAAAGAGCTGGAGCACGGGAAGCGAGATTAGCTCAAATACCCGATTTGCCTCTTGCTTGAACCAGTTCGTTTCGGTCTTGAGCGCGTTGATTGGGGCGCGCCAGACGTCTGCTTGTGGTATCGGCGACGACACGGGCTGAATGCTTTCCTGCCGGATCGTGTCACGCGCAAGTACAGCCACCAGGGCCGGCGTGCCATAGCTGCCGAACAGGAACCACGTCATGCCTCGCACACCCACCCAACCAAACGAGGCCAGGGCAAGTGTGGACACCAAGCCCAGCTGGACTTGTTCGCTAGTGGTCTGCGCGATCCACGGCGTGATGGCATCGATCAGTTCGCGGTACAAGAAAACCACCTCGAAGAACATCACGAACATCTCTACGGAGATCATCTGAATGATCTGTGAGATGTTCTTGGTCCGCACCGCTTGGGCCAAAGCATGGATACATGCGAAGCTGCCCAGTACTAAGAAGAACAAGAATATCCACAGCAGCGGAGCCATCAGTCTCGGGTCGGGCTCGTACCCCGTGATTCCAGCCAGCACTTCTATCAGAGTCGGCTGCAAGGTGTACATGAAGATCAACGCTTCTACGGCCGACCAAAGCAGCAGTCCGAGAAACGCAATCCACGGAACGCCCGGTTTGAAGTAGTTGCGTGATGTCCAATCCAGCACTCTCAGCGGTGACTGGAACAATGCCTTGATCGCTGCCCGGGCGAAGCCGAAAGCCAGCAATACTAGCCCCCACACCCAGCCAACGAGGACCAGGGCCAGCTGAATCAGCCCCGCCCAGTAGAACCAGGCGGTGCGCCCCGCATCCCACCAGGACATCAGGATGGCGGTGGCGAACTTGCTCCGGTTCGACCTGAACGGGATCGTGTACAGCGCCACCATGGTGACCCAGATGCCAGTCACCAGAAGCAGCATGGGTAGCAGGATGACAACACGCTTGAATATGGTCTCGGGACCGGAGTCACCGTACCACACGAAGTTGATCATCGCCGCATGCCAGTCCGGGATCCAGCTGACTGGTGCTGTAAGCGCAGTTACCGCGCCACGCCACTCATCGGGAACGAATGTCTGAATGAAATCCATCTACGTCCCTCCTCTCAAACGAGCGGAACAACGTGTAGCGAAAGACGCCGGAACCACTGTATTGGGTCGCGCCGGCGAGGTGCGTGTTGAGATGGGACCTAGGGTGCAGTCGGGGACCGTTTGCAACGATGAGCTACGTCACACTCGGAGAATGGGATCTTCGTGATTGCTTCGGGACCGCAGGTTGGCGGGTGCGATTCTTGATACTACTGCAGCAAGAAACGATCCCAACGCCCACATCGAAGAATACAAAGTGTTAGCAATATCACAGTATCGAGTGGCGCCCGATCTCTAACTTCGCGACCATGTCGCGATACAGCCACTTCACGAGAAAGTGGATAGTGCGCTCGGGCGTCAAGCTGCTCGTATCGATTCTGGCGTGTGCGGCTCCACCCCACGAGGATGCCGTCTGGATACGCATACCCCAGGACGCCTCGATCGAAGCGGTTGCCGAGTCACTTGCGGCGCACGGCATCGTCGGCTCTCCGCGGTCCTTCGAACGGTTCGCCCGTATGGGCCGGAAGCACCTGGGCGTCAAGCCTGGCATGTACCCTCTGCGGCCGAACACACCAATGGGCAAGGTACTCGTCATGTTGCGTCAAGGTCGCCCCGATGCAACCCGCGTACGAGTTCAGCCGGGCGTTTGGCTTGCCGAGCTGCTGCCGGCAATGAGCCGGGGCCTGGACATTCCGCTCTCCGAGCTCTCGGAAGCTGTACGTGACTCAACGGTACGAGCCGAGGTCGGCGCAACCTCCGAAACTTTGGAGGGCTACTTCTATCCCACTACGTACTACATCCCGGTACACAGCACGGCTTTGGATGTTGTGCGTCAGATGGTCGATACCTTCGAGGCCCACTGGGAACTGAAGTGGAATAGTAGATTGGACTCGATCGGGATGACTCGCCACGAAATCGTCACCCTGGCATCGATCATTGAAGGCGAGGCCCCACACGACACCGACCGAGACCTCATGTCGTCGGTGTACCACAACAGGCTGTCGCGGGGTCTCCGGCTACAGGCCGACCCAACGGTGGTCTACGCGCTCGGCAGGAGAACCAGGCTTTACAACAAAGACTATCGGCTGGAGTCGGACTACAACATGTACAGGAGGCACGGCCTGCCGCCGGGCCCCATCAACCAGCCAACTACTGCAAGCCTATTAGCCGCGCTCTATCCACGCGACACCGAGTACCTCTACTTCGTGGCGAGCGTAGATGGACACCACACCTTCTCACGTACCTACGGCGAGCACCTAACCAAGATCCGCGAAGTGCGCAACAACGGACGGTAAGATCGGCAGACAGCTGACAGCTGACAGCTGCTAGGAGCTGGCTGGCAGCTGTTAGCTGATCGCCGTAAACTCCTTTCCATGTCCCCCGTCGACTGGGCCATCGTCGCTGGCTACCTGGTATTCGCGCTCGGCGTCGGCCTGTTGTTCCGCCGCCGTGCGGGCCAGAGCATCTCGCAGTACTTCCTATCCGGACGGACCCTGCCGTGGTGGATCCTGGGCACATCAATAGTCGCCACCATGTTTGCGGCCGATACACCCCTCATGGTGACGGGCCTGGTCGCTAACGACGGTATCTCCGGGCTCTGGTTCATCTGGAACTTCGCGGCCGCTCACTTGATGGCCACGTTCTTCTTCGCACGACTGTGGCGCAGGGCGGGCGTAATCACTGACGTGGAGCTGGTGGAGCTGCGTTACTCCGGCAAACCGGCCCAGGCGCTCCGGGTGTTTCGTAGCGTGTGGGAAGGTGCCGTATTGAACTGCATTATCATGGGCTGGGTGATCCTGGCCATGGTGAAGATCATGGGCGTGCTAATAGATCTCGATGCGGCAACGGCAACACTCGGCATCAACGGGTTCATCGACGGCAGGTGGTTCGGCATCATCGTGTGTTTGGTCGTCGCGGTGGTCTACACGGTCTTATCTGGCTTCTGGGGCGTCGTGATGACCGACTTCGTGCAGTTCACACTGGCGATGATCGGGGCCGTTGCGCTTGCAGTAATCGCGGTCGCTGACATTGGCGGGATCGGTGAACTCAAGCTCAAGCTAGCGTCGCAATTCGGAGAACTCACTGACGGTATACTGAGCTTCGTTCCCGACTCGAGCGGTGCCTCCCTGCCACTCATCACGTTCGTTGCGCTGATCGGCGTAAACTGGTGGGCTACACGCGATGCCGGCGGTACCGCGTATATGGTCCAGAGGATGCTCGCTGCGAAGAACGAGGAACACAGCTTCCTCGGCGTACTGTGGTTTTGCTTCCTACGCTACGTAGTGCAACCTTGGCCCTGGATCATCGTTGGCCTGGTGTCTCTGGTCGTCTTCCCGGACTTGGAGGACAAGGAGCTGGGCTATCCCCTCATGATTGTTGAGTATCTCCCAGTCGGGCTACTGGGTGTGATGGTAGCCAGCATGCTCGCAGCATTCATGAGCACGATAGACACTCTGCTCAATTGGGGCGTATCACTGCTGGTGAACGACTGCTACAAGCCGTACGTCAACAACACCAGGGAAGACGCGCATTATGTGCGTGTGTCGCGTCTGCTAGTCGTGGTTCTGATGGTCGTGGGCGGAGCCACCGCCTATATGATGCAGTCAATCCGTGGCGCGTGGGAGCTGTTCTTCGGCATGACAGTAGGGATCGGCGGCGTGTACATAATGCGCTGGTGGTGGTGGCGCGTGAACGCCTGGTCCGAGATCGCAGCGTGGATGGCTACGGCAATCGTGTATGTCGGACTGCATCATGCCGTCCCTGGCATCGACTTCGGCTGGCATCTGATCGCTACTGCGGGAGTGTCGACCATATGTTGGGTGGTCGTTGCATTGCTCACGCCACCCACGGAGGAGAGGAAACTGGTTGATTTCTACGAGCTGGTGCGACCGGGTTCTCCCTGGTGGAAGCCCATCGCCCAGCAAAGCTCAGTCAGTGCCCATCGGATGGACTGGCACGACGTCGTGGAATGGTGCGCCGGCCTAGTGTTCATCTACGCTGGCCTGTTCGGCGTCGGAGAACTGTTGCTGGGTGGAACCGGGACCGGGCTTCTCTATCTGACAGTCGCTGTTGCAGCAGGCTCAGTGGTATGGCGCAGCGTGGTGCGGAGCCTGACTGCGGCTAACCGATGATACCCCGGATCTACCGCCCTACCGTCTTACCGCCCGACCGGCCTACATTAGGAACATGACTAGACCTTACAAGAAGAGCAAAGCAATCCTAGTAAACAGACACGGTCCGCCGAAGGTATTGGAGTGGAGTGAGGTGAAGCTCGATCGACCGCAGCAAGGCGAGATTCTGCTGCACCACACGGCTGTGGGCCTCAACTTCATCGATGTGTACCATCGAGAAGGGCTATATCCGTTACCAATGCCGTTCATCCCAGGTGTTGAGGGCGCAGGCCTCGTCGCGGAAGTCGGACCCGGGGTCACCGGTTTCAAAGAAGGCGACCGAGTAGCATACACAGGCTGCGGTCCGCCGGGATCGTATACGGAGTGGCGTGTGATGCCCGAGAGTCGCCTCGTACATCTCCCGGATGCGATTGATGACATGACGGCGGCGGGCCTGATGCTGAAGGGTTGTACTGTCGAGTACCTGATTCGACGCACGTTCCCCGTTGAGCCGGGCCATTGGGTGCTGTTGCACGCAGCGGCCGGGGGTCTGGGTCTAATTGCATGCCAGTGGCTCCGTGCGATCGGCGCTAACGTGATCGGTACCGTGGGTTCGGCGGAAAAGGGACAGCTGGCACAGCAGCATGGCTGCCACCACGTGATTCTGTATCGTGAAGAGGACGTCGTCGAGCGAGTTCGGGAGATCACGGATGGTGCCGGCGTGGACGTCGTGTACGACTCCGTGGGTAACGACACCTTCGAGGCTTCGCTCGATGTGCTGCGGCCCCGCGGCATGATGGTGAGCTTCGGTAACGCATCTGGCCCGGTAGGCTCGTTTCCTCCGTTGTTGTTGTTACAGAAGGGATCACTGTTTCTCACACGACCGAGTCTCAAGGACTACTACTCCGACCCCCAGGAGCATCGAGACGGATGCCAGGCCGTGTTTGACGCGGTCACCTCGGGATCGGTCGTAGTGCTCGTGAATCAAACGTACCCGCTGCGAGAAGCGGCAATAGCCCACGAGCAACTGGAGGCCAGGGCGACCGCTGGAGCGACAGTGCTTACGGTTGAATCGGGCTAGCTAGTTCTCCCGTCTCAACGCCACAGTGGGATCCACCTTGCTCGCTCTCCGCGCTGGCAGCGCGGAGGCTCCAATCGCCGCCAGAATCAGCACGGCAGCCACAGCAACGTACGTCAGAGGGTCGGTCGGGGTAACACCGAACACGAGCGACGCAAAGGCTCTCGACAGCCCGACGCTGCTAGCCAAACCGACTACGACTCCTATGAGTGATAGAACGAGTCCTTCACGCATCACCTGGACCAGCACGCGTCTACTCCTGGCGCCAAGGGCTATGCGCAGCCCGATCTCGTGTGTTCTCTGAGATACCGCGTAGGAGATAACACCGTAGACACCGACCACGGCGAGGAACAGGGCCAGCAGTCCGAACACTGAAAGCAGGGTCATCACGAACCGTTGGCCCCCCAGCGCGCCCGCGAATATCTGCTCCATGGTCCGGATGTTCGAGATCGGTACGCTGCCGTCGAACTCCGTCAGTAGGCTTCTGATTGGCCCCATGAGCGGTGTCGGGTCCGCGTCCGCGCGGACAGCTAATGTCATGGGAAGAGGGGTGGAGTAGGCCGACACGTACGCTTGCGCATGTGGCACATACCAGCGAGGCCTGGGATCTAGATTCGGAGCCCTGTGCCGAACGTCCTTGACGATTCCAATCACCTCGATCCACGGCCAGCCCTCGACGAACACCTTCATTCGCTTGCCGATGGCCTCCTCGCCCGGCCAGTGCTTCTGCGCCATGGCCTCACTGATCACGGTCACAGGCGGTGACTCGGCGTCATCTTCATGTGTAAACAGGCGGCCGCGAAGTAGCGTCAACCCCAGAGCAGCGAAGTACTCCGGCGTGACGCGCTGCACCAGATCGGCCGGTGCCTCACCGACATTTGCAACCGGTCGTCCCTCTATGATGATCGACCAGTTGTTGTTTCTACCGGTCAGTGGTGGCGAGAAGGCGCCTCCTGCCGCAGCGACGCCGGGTAAAGCGTTCACCCGCTCCAGCAGTTGATCGTAGAAGGCGACGCGCTTCTCCTGCGTGTCATACCCATTTGAGGATGGGTTGAGGCGGAAGGTCAGTATGTTCTCCGTCTCGAATCCATTGTCGACCTTGTACAGGTTCAGCACACTGCGCAGCATGAGTCCTGACCCGGTCACGAGGATCACCGCCAACATGACCTGCGTCGCGACCAAGGTGCGACGTAGTGCGTGCCCTGATTGAGTGCCGCCTCGCTCTCCTCCACCCTCCTTTAACGCCTCTTGCACGTCTTGTTTCGTGGCATGAACAGCGGGGATCACTCCAAACAACATGCCCGTCGCGATCGCAACGACGAGGGAGAAGCTCAACACCGCTACGTCGATTCCGATCTCGCTGAGGCGGGGAACGGTCGCGGGCGCGATCGCTAGCAACGCGTCGACCCCGATCACGGCAACCACCAACCCCGCGACACCACCCATAACCGCTAGCATAAAGCTCTCAGTGAGCAGTTGACGCGTGACCCTACCCCCTGATGCTCCGATAGCCGCGCGAATCGCAATCTCACGCTTGCGGGCTTCGCCTCGCGCCAACAGCAGATTCGCAACGTTGACACAGGCAGTGAGCAACACGAAGCCAACTGCCGCCAATAAGATGAAGAGTGGCGTCTTCACCCTACCTACGATGGAGTCCTGGAACGATTGCAGCTGGACACGATAGCCGGTGTTAGGATAGTACTGGGGATAGTCGGCGGTCGACCGTGCTGCGAGAACGTTAACCTCGCTCTGCGCCTGTTCGAGGGTCGTGCCAGGTGTCAGACGAGCGATGGTCGGGAGATAGTGGTTGTTGCGCTCCCACGGGTTCTCTCTGTTAATCTGGAGTTGCGTATATGCATCCCATCCTGGCGCTGGGAACTCGAATCCGGCCGGCATGACACCGACGACCGGCACGGGGCGATCCGCGATGATCACAGATTGGCCTATGATGTTGGGGTCGCCGCCGAATTCACTCTGCCACATTCCATAGCTCAAGACGATGACGCGGGGAACCTCCGGTTGGTCCTCCTCGGAGATGAACGAGCGACCCAAGAACGGACTCACACCCAGCAGCGGAAACAGGTTCGCAGTGGTTCGCACCACCCGAATGCGACGCGCTGCAACAGAATCACCAAGCGTCACCTCAGTTCCACTGTAGCCCGCGACCTCCGCGAAAGACGAGATCTGTGTGCCCAAATCGAGGAACTCGGGTTCCGACAGATCGTAGAAGCCTTCGCTGGAGCCGATGCCACTGTTCACCGCGATGGAAATGAGCTGATCCGAACTGGGGTAAGGCAATGGTCGAAGCAACACGCCATTCACGACGCTGAAGATGGCAGTGCTGGCACCTATTCCCAGTGCCAGTGTTATCACCGCGACAACGGCGAGACCCGGTCGCTTTCGGTGGACCCGTACGGCGTACCTCAGGTCTGATATCAGGGATGTCAGCATTGGTTCCTTCCCGTATCTGCGGCGGTGTTCTCTGATCCTGGTTGCATCCGACCGGCGCTCTGCCAAGCCGGCACGCACGATTCGCCAGCTCGTTGTAACGGTGAGGACGGCAACGGCCCACGGCCGGGTGAGTTTCGTGCGTGCCTTGGCAACATCGTCTCTCTGGTCCAGGAACGCAGCCAACATGTCGTGGCCGTAGTCACGCCTGAACTCGACGGGGAAGAAGCGGATCAGGAGGCTGATCCAAGTCCCACACCAGCCCAGACTGCCGGAATGGCTCTGACTCACGGTTCTTCCCACCGCAGCTCGGCCTGCGCAGACTCGAGCAATGCATGCAGCCGCGCAGCCTCAGCCCGTGCCACCCGTCGCCCCATCTCGGTCGCGCGGTAGTAGCGCCGTTGCCGCTTGGAGTCGGCTAGCTCTGCTGTCACGTCCTCGATCAGGCCCTTTTTGATCAACCGACTGATGATCCGATACAGCGACCCCAGGTCGAGTACAGCCTTGACGGGTTCATCCGTCGAAGCCTTGACTATTCCGTACCCGTGCACCGGCTGGTCAAACACAACCAAGAGGACCTGGAAGTCCTGCGGGCTCAGCGGCAAAAACTCGGCGGGCTCATGTAAGTCATTGGAAGCACTAGTCATAGCAATGGTCGCGGTCAAACGTATGTCAATTACATATAAGCAGTACGCTGAGGTTGTGGGTCGGGTTTCAGGCAGTCGGCTGCCAGCGGTGGCAATCAGATCTCAGCTGATAGCTGACGGCTCTCAGCTGACAGCTAAGCGTTTATGCTGCAACGACTTAGGCCACCAGTATGTTCATTCCAACCAATCCCACCTTTGTGGCATCCAAACTCCGGAGTCAACCAACTAAACGGCGCCGAGGTGTGGCTATGTCAGGTCCAGCACTCGGGAATGCGGTGCACGAGATTCCCCTTACATTTGGGGTCAGTTCCGTAAGAAAGCCCGGGAAAGCAGTGCAAGACGAGTTGCAGCGACCATCAGTCTGGGACGAAGATGCTCTGGTACGTCGCGCACAGGTCGGCGAATCGGAAGCGTTCGAGCGCATCTACGAGATCTACGTCCGTAGGATGTACGCGCTGTCGCTCCGCATGGTGAGCGACCACCAGACTGCAGAGGAACTGACCCAGGACATATTCGTCAGAGCTTGGGAGGCAATCGGATCCTTCCGATTCGAGAGCGCGTTAGGGACCTGGCTCCATCGCTTGGGAACGAACGTGGTGTTGGGGCACATCAGATCGAAGAAACGCCACGAATACAAGGTCACCGCCGAAGTCGATCTCGAGAACTTCGAGAGCGGCCTAAGGCAGGCGATGCCGGAAACCAAGATGGATCTGGAGAAGGCGATCGCGCAGCTGCCAGCAGGGGCGAAAGAGGTACTGATCCTCCATGACATTGAGGGTTATCGCTACCGCGAGATCGCAGAGCTGACCGAAGTGGCTGAAGGGACCGTTAAGTCTCAATTGAATAGGGCACGAAGACTCGTGCGGGAGGCACTGCTCAAATGACGGAGCAAGACTACAGGCACACGGGCGGTAACGAGTGCGAGA
The DNA here is from genome assembly GCA_039589275.1 of Gemmatimonadota bacterium. Lineage (GTDB taxonomy): Bacteria > Gemmatimonadota > Gemmatimonadetes > Gemmatimonadales > GWC2-71-9. The sequence continues at coordinate 24,905 of JBDHHP010000030.1, forward strand.
TCATAGAAGAACTGCTGTCGGCTTTCTATGACGAGGAGTTGAACGACACATCTGATGCCTTCGTCCGCAAGCATCTCGATTCGTGCCCATCCTGCACGACGAAGCTGGACCAGCTCAAGGCGACCGTGCTCGGCATCAACTCCCTGCCCACGGAAGGAACTCCGGAGAGGGACCTCTGGCCCGGTATCGTGGCCGGGGCATCCAACAGCGCCGTCGCGGTGCCTTTGGGCGCCGGACATCGCGGTCACTGGTGGAAGAAGACACCGATGCTGATCGCTGCAGGTGTGGCGGCTCTCTTGATACCCGCCGGAGCCTTCGTGACCGGGATGGCTCTCACCCGCGCACGGCATGTTCCCGCGCCGCCTGTGGCTCCCGAGCCCGACGTCGCGTTCGAACTCCATGGCCTCGAGCAGACGATCGCCGACGCCGTACGGATGGCAACGGAAGTAGCCGAGGCCGCTGCGGTCGGAGCCGTTCGAGGTACCGGGGAGGGAGGCGCCCGACTCGATCTCCTGATGGATGTCTTGGTCAACGATGAGAACGCCGAGACTCGCAAGATGGCTGCTCAGGGTCTGGGTGAGATTGAGGACCCGCGGGCGGTCGCTGCGCTCTCTCAAGCGCTTATGAACGACTACGACAACGAGGTGCGGCGTTGGGCAGCATGGGCTTTGGGTGAGATAGAGGACCCCAACGGCATTCCGGCCTTGAGTCATGCCCTGCGGAACGACACGTACGGCCCGGCTCGCCGTTGGTCCGCCTGGGCGCTCGGCGAGATCGAGGACCCGCGTGGTATAGCAGCGCTGGTCCACACGCTTCAAAGCGACGACTACTCCGAAGCGCGCCGCTGGGCTGCATGGGCATTGGGCGAGATCGAAGACCCTCGCGGCATTGACGGTCTGGCGAACGCGCTGCAGAACGACGACCACAGCGAAACGCGCCGCTGGGCTGCATGGGCGCTGGGAGAGATCGAAGACCCAAGAGGCGTAGCTCCGTTGGCCTATGCTCTCCTCAACGACGACCACAATGAGACGCGACGCTGGTCGGCGTGGGCGCTCGGCGAGATCGAGGATCCCCGGGGAGTTGACGTCCTGATGGAGGCGGTGCTGAACGACGAGCACGCAGAGACGCGACGCTGGTCGGCATGGGCGCTGGGCGAAATCGAAGACATCAGAGCCGAAACGGCACTGATCGCCGCTGCCAAGGATGAGAACGCCGAGGTCAGGCGTTGGGCTCTCTGGGCACTGGGTGAACTCGAAGACGGCAGCCGTTCACGCTCGAGGTCGCGGACCCGGAAGCCCTAAGGCACAAGACGGGTCGGGCATATGCGTGCGGGCCACGGCGATGGCTCGCATGCACTTCCTGTTCCCCTTCCCCCGTTCCCCTCTACGCATCCCGCAAAGCTAGCGGGCCCAAAATGATACTCCTAACTTGATACTATCCCTCCAGCAGAGCGTGCATCATGGTTTCGAGGCACTGTAACGCTTGTGGTAACGAGAACCACCCGAAGCAGCGTCATCCCTCGAGTCTCAAGGTCGAGGCTTCCATTTGGACGGTGGCGATCGTTATCGGGCTCATGGCGGGCGTTTGGTCCGCCATAACATCGCCTTCCGATCAGCCCTTCACCCGCGCGCTGCAGTCGTTCGCACTCACGTCGGCCCAACCCGGCGATCTTCCGGCAGAGGATCCTCAGAGTAGCTCTCGACAGTCTCGAAGTCCCGGCATGAGAATGGTCGATACGGCGTACAGTATCGTCGGCAACTTCCTTCGAACCGCATGGTGGGTGCTGCCGTTGCCGATCCTGTTCTCGCTGTGGCGGCAACGCAAACGATACGAGGTGTGTCGAGTATGCGGTTCCCGAGATCTGGTACCTGTAGTAGCGCCCCATGGAGAGGAGCTGCCGCTGTAACGCTGTACCGACCGGCCGCACATGACACAAACCGCTGCCACGCACTCATTCACGTGCACGGACCTGCCCCATCTGGGAAAGCAGGTCCTTCGCATGGGAGTAGCTGGCAACTACGGTCTCCAGACCGCCGACATCCATTACGCCGCGGAACGCGGAGTCAGCTTCTGGGTGTGGAGCCCAGGCTTCAAGACCGTGACACCTGTGTTGAAGGAGATGCTTGCGCGAGAGCGGGATCGGCACGTTGTGGCAGCATTCGGTTGGGGGTACACACCTGGCATGATCCGCAAGGGAGTCGAGAAACATCTGAGGATCTTGAAAATCGATCAAATCGATCTCTACTTGCTGGGTTGGCTTAGACGCACATCAGCCTTCACCAAAGGCATCCAGGACACGATCCTCGCCCTGAAAAACGAAGGTCTCATCAAAGCAGTGGGCGTTAGCATCCACGATCGCAAACGCGCGGGCCGACTGGCGGTAGACTCAATACTAGATGCCTTCATGCTGCGCTACAACGCGAAGCACCCGGGAGCTGAGCAGGACGTCTTCCCTCATCTAGCAGCCAGGCGCCCACTGGTTATCGCATACACCGCGACGTCCTGGCGTCAGCTGCTCAAGCCCATCAAGGGAATCGAGATGGCACCTTGGCCGGGAAGGGCCCAGGAGAATGGCGTTCCTCCCCCACTCTCACCAGAACTCTGCTACCGCTTTTGCCTGTCGAGCCCACACGTGAACGTCGTGCTCACTGGTCCCAAGACCCGCAGCCAACTCGACGAGAACTTGGTAGCACTGGAAGCGGGCCCGCTGTCTGATGACGAGGAGCGTTGGGTGAGGCAATACGGGAAGAAGGTCAAGGCGCGTAGGAGGCTGCCCTACATCTGACACGGTCTTCGTGTTGCACGACCGACTCCTAGCATCCGACGACTCACAGCACCATCTTACACTACTTCGCATACGTAGTCGACATCTATGACTGAGCTACTCGACCGCCTCAACATCGCGCTGGCCAGTCGATTCACGGTAGAGCGTGAAGTCGGACGTGGCGGCATGGCGACTGTGTTCATGGCCCACGACAGGAAGCTCGATCGTCCGGTAGCGCTCAAGGTGTTGCTGCCAGACCTGGCCGCGTCGATCGGTGCCGAGCGGTTCCTGCGCGAGATAGAGATCGCAGCAAAGCTCACTCATCCCAACATTCTCCCTCTGCATGACTGCGGCGAAGCTGATGGATTGCTCTACTACGTGATGCCGTATGTTCACGGCGGATCACTGCGCCAGAGACTCAACGAGCAAGCGCAGCTGCCGCTCGACGAGACCGTCGCAATCGTGGGCCCCGTGGCGGCCGCACTCGCGCACGCGCACCGACACGGTGTCGTTCACAGAGACGTGAAGCCGGAGAACATCCTCTTCTCGGAGGGCCAGCCGGTGGTGGCCGACTTCGGCATAGCCAAAGCGGTGAGCACTGCGGGTGGCGCCGGATTGACACGAAGTGGTTTTCCGATCGGGACGGTTGGTTACATGAGCCCCGAGCAGGCAAGCGGCCGCGTCGAGATTGACGCGCGGACAGATGTCTGCAGCCTAGCCTGCGTGGTCTTTGAGACACTAATGGGCGGTACACCCGGCGTCTGGCCTGTGCCCGACGAAGTCCGGTTAGGGCGGTTTCAGGAGATCTCAGCCAAGCATCGCGAGCGGTTGGATCAGCTTCCAGGACGGATCGAGCAGGTCTTGGTGAAAGGCCTCGCGATCCGACCCGGCGAGCGGTTTGCCACTCCACTCGACTTCGCCAGTGCGTTAGCTGTCGCGGCACAGCCATCAGTAAAGCTGCCTGACTCCGAAGTGCGGGACATCATCGGCCGGGCGGCTGAACAGCAGGTTGAGCGGCCAACGCAAGATGACGCTGCCTTGTCGATGGGTGGCGTGGAACAGATTGCGGCACAAGTTGGCATCGCACCCGAGCGGGTACGTGACGCGGCACGGGCGATCACCTCGTCTTCTGAACGCACGCCCTCTGTCTACGCTGCACACGACCACCCAACCTCGGAGTTCCGCAAGGGACGTCTCGTGGTGGAACGGACGATTGCCGGTGAAATCTCAGACTCCACGTACGAGTTGATGGTCAATGAGATCAACACGCGCTTGGGTTTTGTGGGCACTGTATCCACTGTTGGGAATTCCCTGCACTGGGCTGGCACCAAGCCGGGTTTTGTGGGACGTGACGTGAGGGTATCACTCACCACGGCGTCCGGACGGACGAGCGTACACATAGAAGAGCACATCGAGTTGCGCGGGGCGGGCATCTTCGTTCCCGCATGGGGGGCGGCCGGTGGCGGTCTACTTGGCCTGGGAGTCGCCGCCGCTCTGGGAATACCCGAAGGTGGCTGGATCGCCGCTGCCATCTTGCCGCTGGCTTTCGGAGGCGCTTTCCTGACGGCCACCGGCATACCAAAGGGGCTGGCCAACAAGTATCGCCCCGAGCTCGAGGAATTGGCGGACCGGCTCGAGGCCGTCGGGCGTGAGGAGCTGACCGACGGAGGGCGATAGGCGGTGGGGCAGGCCTTCGCCGGGCTTCCTGCATCCCATGGAATCGGACCATACCGACTGGCTGAGCCGCGTCGCTGCAGCCTACGACCGCACGGTACGCGACTACATCGAGGGAGTTGATCCCCTCGCTTCAGTTCCACGCGCGTTCAGGGAAACACCGGAGCTCAAGGCTCTCCTCGATGATGCCGCCCACTGCAACAGTGGGGCTCCCGAGAACAGAGAGTTCCTCGACCCACAGAGCGGAATGCGGTTCCTGGACGTTGGGTGCGCGGCCGGTCTAGTCAACTCCGACATCGGTTCATGGCCATCCGAGTACTACGGTGTGGACATCAGTCCTGCTCTGATCGAGGCCATGAGAGCATATGCAGCCCAACAGCAGATTCCAGTTGGCAGCCTCCACGTAACTGATCTGAGTCAGCTGCCGTTTGAGGATAGCTTCTTCGATCTGGCCGCCGCGATCGGAGTGCTCGAGTACTGTCCATGGGACTACGTACAGCGAGGGTTGCATGAACTCGGTCGAGTGCTCAAGCCAAGAGCACGAGTCGTGCTGGACGTACCCAACCTATCGAGCCCCCATCTTGCTACGATGCTCGAGCTCGAGCGATATCTCGGACGACGCTGCTTCGTCCATCCGCGCGACAGTATCGAGTCGTTACTTCAGCAGTTGTTTGAAATCGAGTGGGTCGACGAAGCGCATGTGATGTTGAAGTACTTCGGACAGACGACGGTAGGGCAGTAGGGCGATAGCGGTTCAGCCGCCGGCGATCAGTCGCTCGGCAAGTTGCTCCAGCTCTCTCGTTCGCTGCACCACCGTATTCTCGTAGATCGAACGGTGAACGACGTACGCCCCTGCCAGCGAGAAGCTGATGCCGAACAGGGGCATCATGCCCGCCTCCACAGCGCCGAAGCCAAGTGCCAGTGCGACGCCAATGAGCCCGCCGCCAATCCACCCCGCAATACTGCCCGCAATCTCTCGACCGAAGATCCGCAGGCGTTCCTCGATCCGCACTTCGATCCCGCCGGGAATCGGTGTCAAGATCACCTCGATGTTGCGACCACCAGCAAGCTCACGTGTCTCACTACTCCAGGTTAGGCCTGCGCCTGAACGAGCGATGGTACCTACAACACGCAGGGTGGTTCTGATTTCCTCGACGGCCTTCGCGTACTCCTGCTCTGTCGCTCGACGGGGGATAGTTCGATCTACGACTACGGCCGGGAGCTTGCCATAGTCCTGGACTACTGCTGGTACCCGCGCGGCTTCTGACTCGATCTCGTCTATTGCCTCATGCATCCGCTCCGGTGGAATACCCACCTCGGCCGCCACTTCTTCCAGATCACCGATCGTGAGCGCGGCTTGCTCTGCCGAATGCTTAGCTTCCAGTTGAACTGCACGCTCGATGATCCGCCGCACCTCTGCGTCGTTGTAGCGGGTTGCTGCCACCGGCCCGTCCTCTGATTCATCGCTTGGCAGTTCCTCCATCTCACGAACGGCCTGCCTGACACGGCCGGGATCTATGCCTACCTCTGCCGCCACCTGCTCCAAGGCTCCAATCGAGAGAACTCCTGCCTCCGTCGGATGCGTAGTCTGAAGTTCAGCAGCTCGCCCAATGATCTGTTGCACTTGAATTGCTCTGAATCGGGCGGCTTCAGGACCTAACGCCACAACAACGGCGTCCGCGAACTCCAGCGGCGTGGCGTACCGGTCCGAGGCTCTCATGGCCAACGCTCGAGCGAGCACCTGCTCCAACCGGCCGGGCAACGCATCGAGCTTGCCACGATGCTCTGGCTCCGCGTCCACGAACCGACCCAAACGGACGGCCTCGTCCGTGAGCCACAGTCCAGGCGTGTCTTCTACGAGCATCTCGTATAGAACACAGGCTAGACTATATACATCCGACCGCGCGTCGATTTCCTTGATACCGGCCGCTTGCTCGGGACTCATGTAGCCCACTGTGCCCAGCGGAAATCCAGAGCGCGTCAGGTTCTTAGCCCCGGCTGAGCTCAACGCTTTGGCGATTCCAAAGTCGGTCACGTAGGCGTGATTGCCCGAGAGCATGATGTTCTCAGGCTTAATGTCGCGGTGAAGCACGCCCATCGAGTGCGCATGGCACAGAGCGTCGGCAACCTGCATCGTAATCGAGACCGCAGCCGCAATGTCGACCTGACCCCGATTGATCAGCCCGCGTACTGACGCCCCCTCAACGTAGGGCATTACGTAGTACAGGAAGCTGTCTGCTTCCCCAGAGTCGTACAGCGGCACTATGTGGGGGTGATTCAGGCGCGCGGCAATCTCGATCTCGTTCAGGAATCGCTCAGTGCCGATCACAGCCGCCAAGTCAGGCCGCAACACCTTCAGCGCCACAACGCGGCCGTGCTTTCCATCGCGCGCCAGGTACACGGTGGCCATCCCGCCACGACCGACTACGCGCTCCAGCTCGTAGCGGTCCTCGAGGGCAGCAGCGAGCTCCGCCGGTGTGTCGTTCATCAGTTGATCATAGTAGACGGTCGAGGCGCCCGCGCAACCGCTCACCAATGGGCAGCTGACGAGTAGTCCCTCGCCATGCAACACGAGATATGGCTGAACTGGAGCCGTTCCGTGTCTGCTAGCTGACGGCAGATCGAGCTAGTAGCTGACAGCTGGCCGCCGATCTCCGACCCACCCTTTCCAGAAACGACTCGAAGTGCAGATTTAGGGGACAAGGCCAGGGTGCTTTAACGGAGGACTCAGCACCATGTTTTCAGCACGGAAGCATCTGCGGGGTGGACGGCTGCGCACCCGACGGCGCCTCACGTCAACAATCTCACTTGTCGCGTCTCTCCCAATACTCACCAGCCCTTATACTGTGGCTCAGACACGGGACAGCACTACCGTGGTGGTCCCTGGTGAACACTACAGCATGAGCGGTCTAGGGCGGGTCTTCTGGGGAGATCACTACCGGGACGCCTGGACCACACCAATCGAAGTAATGGTCCTCGATCTCCGCTCTTTTGCGGGTGGCTTGACCCCTCTCAAGCGTGGTGGCGGGCAGCAGACCAAATCCCTGCGCTTGCTTGGCGCCAACGGCAAGACCTATTCATTTCGCTCCATCGATAAGGATCCATCGGCCGCCCTGCCTCCCGTTCTTCGCACCACGCTGGCAGCCGACGTGCTACAGGACCAGATCAGCTCCCAACATCCCGTCGGGGCACTCGTCTGCTGCGCACTCCTCGAGGCTGCAGGAATCCTGCATGCACGGCCTCAGCTGGTGGTCATGCCTGACGACTCCCTCCTGGGTGAATTCCGCGAGGAGTTTGCCGACATGTTGGGGATGATAGAGGAGCGACCAGATGAAAACGACGATTCACTTGCGGCATTTGCGGGTGCCGAGCGTGTCATTGGGAGCGACGAACTGCTCGACAAAATCTCGGAGAGTCCCGCGCACCGCGTCAATGCAAGGGCGTTGCTCAAGGCCCGCTTAATAGATCTCTATGTGGGCGACTGGGACCGACACCTGGATCAGTGGCGTTGGGCACGCTTTAGTGCAGACTCGGCAAAGGGCTGGTATCCCATTCCCCGCGACCGCGACCAGGTGTTTTCCAGATTGGACGGCATCTTTCCGGGAA
>JBDHHP010000031.1:0-31162 GCA_039589275.1 Gemmatimonadota bacterium
CGGCAAAGACACGAACCGCGGGTCGAACGAACCTGGTAACAGGTAATCGAAAGCCGGCCGGAACGCCTCGGCTAGGGCGATCATGTAGAACGCGACCGAGACAGCCTGCGACAGGTAGAGAGATATCCCTATCGCGCCACCGATCGTGGTGCCGAAAGAGCGAGAGATGATGAAGTACTCGCCGCCGCCTTCCACTCGCCTGTTGGTGGCTATCTCCGAGATCGCTAAGGCGGTGGGAATCGTCACCAGGTGACCCAAAACCACAATCAACAGGGCGCCCGCCAGCCCAGTGTGCCCTACGGCGTATCCGAAGCGGAGGAACAGGATCGCGCCCAGGATAGTGCTGATGCTAGCAAGGAACACCGGAGCGGTACTGAAGCCGTGGCCCGAGCTGGTTTCGGATGCCGAAGTATTCGACATGAAGGTCCTTGGCGTGGAGCGTTGCGGGTTACTCGTCCGTCAGGCCCGAGGCACCGCCGCTAGATTTACGCCAGGTTGGGCTCAAGGGGAAGTGAGGAGGAAGTACGGTGGGTCATGGCCCCAGGCTCAACCATCGCTCGCTTCGCTCTCAGGTACTGCCGGCCTTACCTGAGTGCTTGCGATCCTGTTTGCGACCGCACCATGCACAGTAGTCCCAGAACCCCTCGGCGACTCCCCAACCGCACCGGCGGCATTTGCCCCGCGAGTCGGGAATGGTCCAGCGCCGAGCAACCTTGGTGCGACACCAAGGACAGTATTTCATGAACGGCATTAGCTCTTTGCGGCGGCATGAGGGGTTGCGGCAGCGGGCACTGTAGCGCTTGTCTGTGTACTCTCGGTCCGTGAACGGACCTATTGCCGCCCCATGGCACCACGCACAGAACCGCCAGTCAGACTTGATACCTCGGCCACATCGCTTGCAGCGACGGGGGAAGTCGCTGGTACCGCGGTGCTTCGGCCGTCGGATACCGCACCACGGGCAGTGCTGCATGGCCTCACCAACCGGACCGCCGCAGCGCGAGCATTCGCTGCGGGTGCGTAGTGTAGCGCCATAGCGCCGCCGGAAGTCGCGGCGCAGCAGGGCCTTCCAATCCTGGACCGGCCGACCCCTCTTACGCGGCCTTCGACCTTTGGCAGCACCCTTGAGTGCCCGGTCCTTGACGCGCTTGAATTCAGCCAACATCTGAGCCGCGTCTCTGTAGCGCCGCCGTTCGTTCACCTCCAACGCACGACGCATGAACGCGACGAATTCAGGCCGCAGGCGCCGGCGCAGAACCCCTAGCTCGGGAGGTGGCCACTCATAAGGCCATTCCGGTAGACGACCCGTGAACATGCGATAGAGCACCAATCCGGCGGAGAAGACATCCGAACGAAGCGACGGCTTGCCCAGCGCTTGCTCCGGTGCCACAAACCCCAGCGTGCCCGTCCCCTTGCCAACCAACAGCCCCGTTCCATGTGCAACCTTGGCAATTCCGAAATCGGCCAGCCGTAGCCTTGGTCCGGAGAACAGAATTAGATTCTCCGGCTTCACGTCACAGTGAATGATCCGATGCTGGTGAGCGTATGCTAGGGCATCGAGCAGCTGCCGTGCGAGGTCCAGACTCGTCCTGCCGGACATCCTGCGACACAGCCTATCGTCCAGCGTGCCTTCGCCCAACGGGTACACGATGGTGAACTGCCTCTCGATGAAGTCGGCGTTCTTGACCGGCAATATGTTCGGATGATCCAGCTTAGCTGTGAGTCGCACTTCCTTGCGCAGGTCTGCCAGCAGCTCTTTCGTAACCAGGTCCTTGTGCGGGATCTTGAGAGCCACCGGGATGCCTTCGATCGTGTCCAGCGCCCGGTACACCGTGGCAAAGCCGCCCTCCCCTATTCGGCCCTTGATGCGGTACTTGCCCAGTAAAGCGCCGGACCTGAGCCTAGTCACTTACGGTCTCCCCGGCGGCTGTTCAGTCGGCGCTCGTGCTCCGGACTTGCCCTCGGAACGATTGTCGTAGAAGCGCTGGGTTGGATACGCGAAGTCGACGTCGTCGAACGCGGCAAACGCGTCCAGGATATCTTCCCATATAGCCTGCGAAGTGCCCCGCCGTGTACGTGGATCACACAGGTACCGCAGTGTGAGCTCCACGCCGATGTCTACCACCCTGGTGTACACGATGGGAGTCAACTTCGAGTAGAAAATCATGAACTTGCGCGACGATTCCTTGATGTGTTTTTCCGCAGCGTCACTCAGGTGCATACCGTGCCGGTTGGCGATTTCCTCGAGTGTGGTCTTTGCTTTGCGCCAATCGCTCTCGAAGGTGACCACCACGGGCAACTCGTTCCATATGTACCTGAACCCGCGACTGTAGTTGCCCAAGACATCAGTGAGGACCTTGCCGTTAGGCACGTGGATAATCCGACCCGTGCTTTGATCGGCATCGACCCAGTTGCCGATCTCCATGAGAGTGAACTGAAAGATCCGCACATCGATCACGTCACCGCGGTGCTCTCCGATTTGGATGCGGTCTCCGAGCTGGAATGGTCGGCGCCACAAGATGAATCCCCAACCCGCCAAGTTGACCACCAGGTCCTTGAGAGCGATCGCCACACCGGCAGAGACTAGCCCTAGGAAGGTGCCAACCGACTGGATCGCGCCGGCCCAGATGCTTGCGATCACTGCGAGGCCGATGCCGAACGCCACGTAGCTCGAGGTCTTCTGCCAGCGGTATCGCGACCGCACATCCTCGGTGCGGCGATACACCATGGAGAGGGCCACCCTCCGCAGCACGATCATGGTCAATATCACCAGCAGCGTACCAACCAGATTGCGCTGTGCAACCGGCCCTAAGCCGACGGCATTCTGCAGCCAGTATGATATCCGTTCCATACGTCAGCCTTTAGCGGTACCCTTTCCCGTTTCCCGTTGCCCCATGGCCTCTAGTTCCAGGTTCGCCAAATCGGGTGCGCCTCGGTATTGAACACCACCGAGTTGAAATCCAATACCTCTTCCGCTGCAAACAGCAGGTACGCGTACTTCAGCGTCTCGGCCAAGAAGAAGCTTTCCATTACGTCGGCAAGTTCCATCGACACGACATCGTTGATGGCGGCATAGCCCGCGGCAGTCCGTGCGTTTGACACGATGCTCTCGAACATCGTCCGCCCCATCTCCACATAACGCTGGTCGCCGGTCAAGCGGTACAGATAGTAGGTCGATTCAATGGCCTCAGGCCGCAGATAATAGGCTGGGCTCAACGGATCCATAGTCACATAGTCGAGCTGCTCGGGTTCCACGCCGAAGTCCGTCCACATCTTGAAGCAGGATTCCATCAACTTCGTCGCCCGATCCAAGTCTCCGCCCAGGGCCAAAACAGCCGGCATGAAGGCATCTAACGCCCCAAAGCGGGTAGCCGTTCGCTCACCAGTGTACATGTCCACGCGGCCGTACCAATACCCGCTCTCGCTCGAGTCCGGCAGATACCGGTTCACGGCATCGATACTCTCCAACCACATCGTGCGGAAGTCCTCATCCCCGAACAGCAGCCAGGACTTGAGCAGATACTCGTAATACGAGTCGATCATGCCGCTGATGTGACTCTCCGTGTTGTGCCACTCACCTGTCTCGACATTGATGGATGTTCCGACCAAGCCGAGATTGGACCGGCGCTCGAACAAAGCAATTACTCCATCCTTGGCTTTCTGGTAGTACGTGGAATCCCCTGTCAACCTGCTGAGAGTGCCGAATTCCAGCATCACGGTCCCGATTTCGGCCGGATTGTTGATCTCGATCCGCGGCTCTCCGGACCGCAGATGGACCCGTACGTACGGCATGCCAGTCGGAGAATCGAACGCAGGTAGGAGTCTGTCAGCGAGGTCTCGGGCGAGAGCCAAGAACCGATCATCGCCATCCAGTTGATAGGCGCTGATCAGCCCGCCGAGAAGCCTAGTGGTCATCTCGAAGACCTGAACATCGAAGTCGTGATCGAAGGTCAGGTTCTCCAACACCAGTTGCTTGGCTTCGGCTGCCTGCTCATCGAGTCCCATGAGGAGCATTGTGTCGAAAGCATCGATCGGCGTCATGTACAGCGAGGCGTCGTGCCAGTCGCGATAGCCGAGCGAGAGCGGTCTGAGCTGATCATGGCCCCAAGCAAAGCGCTTGTAGCCGTTCCAGGCATGGAGAAACTCCGACTTGACTCTGTCAGCCAGGACCGCCCTGTCGCTTACGTCTTCGGCAACTCGTTCGATGCAGCCGGCACTCAGTATGCCCGAGAGCACGATCAGCGATCGGGCTGATCTCATGATCGCCCTCCGAATCGGTTCGTGGAATAAGCTGGAGCAGACCGATCCGCCCGGATTCAGATGCTCCGCGCCGCAAGAGTGTATCCCGTCTGTGACCCTGCTGTGATGACGTAAGGATATCTTGCCCGACGTCAGACCAACAGGGTGGGGGCGGGCCTTTCTGCGTCGTGCGCACACCGTCCGGCGGCTATATTCCGTGCCAGCATGAAGAGCGAGTTCCTCTGCAAGCGTGCGGCGCGGCCATCCCGGTCCGACTTATCTTCCGCCTCAACAGCGCTACCGACGGATCTGATTGAGCAATCCAGCCGCCGGCTGGGCTTGGCGGCGGTCATCTATGCATGTGCCTACACGCTGTCATACGGGTCCGCCCGCCTCACTCAAGATTTGCCGGAGCACTGGGGAAACACCGCGATCTATTGGAGCGACGCTGCTGCCGCCTTCTTCGTTGGCCTCTCGGTGGCGGTGTTCTTCCTGGTCAGGAGCGGTCGGTTGACCGGCCCACTGGCTCTAGATCTGGGACTCGTCTACGAGGTCATCGGTGCTGCGGGAATCGAAATAGGCATCGTGTTCCTCCGGGAATGGCCGGCCGGGCCCGCCGCGGTCGGATTGAGCTGGACCTGCGTCTGGATAGTGGTGTTTCCGTTGCTGGTCCCAACCACCACTGGCAAAACGCTGGTGGCCGCGCTACTGGCCGCGCTAATGCAGCCTCTGATGTACGCCATCGCCGTATCGAGTGGCCTCGAGCCACTCCCCGGGAACATGCTGTTTTTGGTCGTCTTTCCCACCTTCATCTGTGTTGGCATTGCGCTGGTTGCGTCGCGCGTGGTGTACGGCCTGGGTACCGACATAGACGAGGCGCGCCGCATGGGTAGTTACCAGCTCCACGAGTTGCTTGGTAGGGGGGGGATGGGAGAGGTATGGCGGGCCGAACACCAGATGCTGGCGCGGTCGGCGGCGGTCAAGTTGATCCGAAGCGATGGTAGCGGCACAGGTTCGGGAGAGACAACCGAGAGCAACCTGATGCGATTCGAGCGTGAAGCACAAGCCACGGCGCAGCTGCGCTCCCCACACACTATTCAGATATACGATTTCGGGATCACCGAAGATCGGACGTTCTACTACGTGATGGAGCTCTTGGATGGTATCAGCCTCGAAGAACTCGTAACCGCGCGTGGCCCACTCCCATCCGGCCGCGCGATCCATGTCCTAACACAGGTGTGCCATTCGCTGGCCGAAGCCCACGAGCGCGGCTTGGTCCACAGAGACATCAAGCCTGCCAACATTTTCCTGTGCCGCTATGGGCGTGAGTTTGACTTCGTAAAGGTGCTCGACTTCGGCTTGGTGAAACGTGTGGGTGAACAGCCCGAGGACGAGGCGGGGATCACGATGATCGGTTCCTTCATCGGGACACCGTCATACGGCTCACCCGAACTGGCATCCGGCAGCCCGGAGGCCGACCCCAGAAGTGACATATACTCACTCGGCTGCGTTGCGTTCTGGCTGCTGACTGGCCGTCCTGTGTTTCAGGCGCCGACTTTGCCGCTGTTGTTGGTGAAGCACATCAATGAAGAGGCGGAACCACCGTCGCGCCACGCCAAGACGCAGGTTCCTGCTGCTCTGGACGCCCTTGTTCTCGATTGCCTGCGCAAGGACAAGAACGACCGACCTCAATCAGCAGACGCGATCGCCGAGCGGCTGGCAGCCATCGAAGTGCCGCCGTGGACATCGAAGCAAGCGCTTGAATGGTGGGGCAACTACCGACCGGCGACACCAATACCGATGGTCGCAGACACAACGGAACGTCGCTGAACTCCGCCGTCACAGCACTTGGCACCCGAGCTCCTCCCCACCTAGAAAAAGCCGGCAGCACCCGCTTTATTTGCTAATCTCATGACAACACCAATATCCAGTAGGCCCATGATACCCGACCGCCTGGCGGCCCTGGCTGATATCGCCACCAACCTGTCGTGGAGCTGGAACCGACGGGCGCGTGCCATGTTCGCCACGATCGACTCCATACTCTGGCGGGTCACACGCCACAACCCGATCGCGCTGCTCCAGCGAGTGGCACCGGGCCGGCTGGCACAGTGTGCTTCCGATCCGGAGTTCCTGCAGGCCTATGACTCGGTGGCTGCCGAGCTGGCGCGCGAGCGCAGTGGAGGCGACACTTGGTTCGCCCAGTCGTTCCCAGGCGTCCAGGCCGGTCCTGTAGCCTACTTCTCAGCCGAGTTCGGACTGCACAACTCCGTACCGATCTACTCCGGAGGTCTCGGGGTGTTGGCGGGAGACCACTGCAAAGCCGCGTCGGATCTAGGCGTTCCACTTCTAGCGGTAGGGCTGTTCTACACAAGGGGCTACTTCGACCAGCAGCTGCGGCTGGACGGCTGGCAAGAGGACAGCGCTGATCGATTCGACGTGGGAGGGACTCCGATCGAGCCGCTACAGGGCCCCAAAGGTGAACCCTACTTAGCCACGGTCGAGGCGGACGGTAGACCTATACGAGTCGGCGCGTGGCGGATGCATGTGGGGAGAGTACCCATCTACCTGCTCGACACTGACATCGAGGAGAATCATCCCGACGACCGACAGCTACTCCGCCAACTCTACGCGGGCGGAGCCGGGTTGCGGCTGCGGCAGGAGTGGATTCTGGGTGCGGGCGGAGTGCGGGTCCTGCGCGCCTTGGGAATCCAACCCTCTGTCTGGCATGCCAACGAAGGTCACGCTGCATTCATGCCTGTGGAGCGTCTTCGTGAACTGGTGGCCCAGGGAATGTCGTTCGACGATGCGGTGCAAGCAGTGCGTGCGGCGAGTGTCTTCACAACCCACACGCCGGTGCCTGCCGGGCACGACACCTTCCTGGTCGAGAAGATCGAGCATTGCACTGGTCCTATCTGGAAGGACATGGACGCCAGCCGCGATCAGTTGTTCGGCTTAGGGCTGCACCCTAACACAGGCAACGGCCGCTTTCATATGACGGCGGCAGCAATCCGGCTTTCCGGCAGAGTGAACGGGGTAGCGCGCAAGCACGGCGAGATCACACGAGAGATGTGGCAGTGTCTGTGGCCCGAGCGTGACCCCGATTCGGTGCCCATCAGGCACGTGACTAACGGCGTACACCTTGCCACCTGGATGTCGAACCAGATGATGGATCTGCTGGACGACCACCTGGGCGTCGACTGGGGATCCCGCTTAGACCAAGCAGGCCTGTGGGATGATGTACTGTCGCTGGATGACGACCGACTGTGGAGACTGCACATGCAGGCCAAGACCCGCCTGCTCCAGTTCATCTGCGACGAAGCTCGACGGCAGTGGCGCGACCATTGGGAGGAGGCATCGCACCTGGTGGGCGCCGGAACTTTGCTGAGCCCAGACGCGCTGACAATTGGATTTGCTCGGAGATTCGCCACCTACAAACGTGCCAACCTAGTCTTCCGCGAAGCTGATCGGCTGCGCGCGTTGCTGGTGGATCAGTGGAGACCAGTGCAGTTCATATTCGCGGGCAAAGCTCATCCTGCCGACGATGAAGGCAAGAGAGTGCTCCAGCAGATCTACTCCTTCACTCGCGATCCACAGTTCGAAGGCCGCGTCGCCTTTCTGGAGGACTACGGCATGCACATGGCCCATCGATTGGTGGAAGGAGTCGACCTGTGGCTCAATCTGCCACGGGTTCCGATGGAAGCCTGCGGAACGAGTGGAATGAAGGCTGCCCTCAACGCAGTGCCTCAGCTGGGCACGGCAGATGGTTGGTGGGCGGAGGGGTTCACCGAGATGAACGGTTGGTGCATACCCGAGCCGCCGGCCGATCAGGACCCTGACGCCTGGGACGCCGAGCAGTTCTACCGGTTGCTCGAAGACCAGGTCATACCGCTTTACTACGAGCGCGGGCGGGCGGGGATCCCTACCGGTTGGGTCGAGCGCATGAAGCACGCTCTCGCGGTGGCCGGTGAGCGGTTCACCGGACGCGCCATGGTGAAGCGCTATGCCGAGGAGTACTACGTCCCTGCAATGCGCGGCGACGGGCCCCCAGATGACCCGCCAACGGTTTGAGCCGGGCCGTGATTAGATCGAACGTGCTATCCGCACATCCCAAGATCGTGATCGAAAACGTGTACCCCGCCGTGGACGGTGGACTTCATCCAGTGAAGCGCGTTGTGGGTGACGACTGTCGAATCGGAGCCGACGTGTACAGGGACGGCCATGATCTGCTGGCCGCACGAGTACGGTATCGCAGCCCCGGGTCGCGCGCCTGGAAGATGATCCGCATGGAATACGACCATGACACCGACCGCTGGTATGCCGATCTGTCGCTGGCCGAGATGGGCGGCTGGCGTTTCACGGTTGAGGCATGGACCGATCACTTCGCTACATGGCTGGATGCGCTGAGAAAGAAGCTCGACGCAGGGCAGAACGTGTCGGTCGAGCTGCTGGAAGGTGCGGTCTTGATCAAGCAAGGCGTGGCCCACGCCGATCCGGAACTCCACAAGTATCTCGCCGCCGCGGCAGAGTCCCTATCGAATCCAGAACGATCTCAGGCCGATCGGGTCAAGACAGCCTTGGACCCGAAGCTCGAGCACAACATGGATGCCGTGGTTTTCGACCTGGACGTAACGCGCCACGGTCGGGAATACCATATCGTGGTGGACCGTGTGGCAGCGCAGTTTGCTGCGTGGTACGAGATGTTCCCCCGCTCCCAAGGCACGGTCGCGGGCAAGGGCACGACTTTCAAAGATGCCGAGCGCCGGCTGGAGCGGTTGGCTGAGTTGGGATTCGACGTCATCTACCTGCCACCGATTCACCCTATCGGGCACACTCACCGCAAGGGCCGTAACAACTCTTTGGTGCCGGAGCCTGGCGATCCGGGTAGCCCCTGGGCTATCGGGAGCAAAGCAGGCGGGCACACAGCGGTCGCTCCAGAGCTGGGCAGCGTGGCGGACTTCGAGCACTTCGTGCAGTCGGCTCAGGCACTCGGCATGGAAGTGGCGCTTGACTACGCTCTACAGTGCTCGCCAGACCATCCCTGGGTCAAACAGCATCCTGCGTGGTTCACACAGCGTCCTGATGGCACCATCAAACACGCGGAGAATCCGCCCAAAAAGTATCAAGACATTTTTCCCCTCAACTACTGGTGCAACGACTACGAGAACCTGTGGCGCGCCTGCAAGGGAATCGTCGAGTTCTGGATCGAGCGTGGTGTCAAGACGTTTCGCGTGGACAACCCGCACACCAAGCCCTTTGCGTTTTGGGAATGGCTGATAACTGACATCAAGGACGAGCACCCGGATGTCGTCTTTCTATCGGAGGCATTCACGCGGCCCAAGAAGATGCAGGCGCTCTCCAAGCTCGGCTTCACCCAGTCGTACACTCACTTCACCTGGAAGAACACGGGCCACGAGCTGCGTGAGTATTTCACCGAGCTGCACAGCAGGGAGCTGGTGGACTTCTTCCGTGGCAATCTCTTCACGAACACGCCCGATATTCTGCACGCATACCTGCAGCAGGGAGGTCGTCCAGCCTTCCGAGTTCGCCTTTTGCTCGCCGCAACACTCTCGCCGCTGTACGGGATCTACAGCGGATACGAATTATGCGAAAACGTGCCAGTGAAAGAGGGAAGCGAAGAGTACCTCAACTCGGAAAAATATGAGATCAAGGTGCGCGACTGGGAAGCCGACGGGAACATCAACTCTGATATCCAGTTGATCAATCTGATACGGCGCGATAACCCGGCACTACAGTCACAGGGCAACCTCACGTTCCACGATACGGACAACGAGAGTCTCCTGTTCTATTCTCGCACGACGTGGGGCAACGATCTCCTCGTGGTGGTCAACCTCGATCCCGGAGGACCTCAATCCGGTAATGTCGCGGTACCGTTATCACAGCTCGGCCTCAGCGCCGCAGACTCTTTTCAGCTGGAAGACCTTCTCACCGGCCAGCGCTACACGTGGCAAGGTAGCCACAACTACGTGAGCCTTGATCCCCGCAACGACGTGGGACATGTGCTGCGTGTGATTCGGTAATGGTGCGAAGGAGCAAGCATGGGCAGTGATTCCTTGTGGTACAAGGACGCCGTCATCTACCAGGTGCATGTACGCGCTTTCCACGACAGCGACGGCGATGGTATTGGAGATTTCCGGGGCCTCACTGCCAAGCTCGATTATCTGGAGGACCTGGGAGTTACTGCGGTGTGGTTGCAGCCATTCTATCCGTCGCCCTTGCGGGACGACGGATACGACATTGCCGATTACAGAGACGTGCATCCCGATTACGGGACGCTCAGAGATTTTCGCAGTTTTCTCAAGGAAGCCCACCGTCGGGGCCTCAAAGTTGTCACCGAACTAGTCATAAATCACACGTCGGACCAACACGCGTGGTTCCAGCGAGCGCGGCAGGCGCGGAAGGGCAGCCGCCACCGGGACTACTACGTTTGGAGCGATTCCCCCGACAAGTACCAGGATACTCGCATCATCTTCAAGGACTTCGAACACTCGAACTGGTCCTGGGATCCGGTTGCACAGGCCTATTACTGGCACCGGTTTTACTCACATCAGCCCGACCTCAACTTCGACAGTCCCGATGTGCGTCGGGCCGTGCTGCAGTTGATGGATTTCTGGTTTGGCATGGGCGTGGACGGACTGAGACTGGATGCCGTACCGTATCTCTACGAGCGGGAGGGCACTAACTGCGAAAATCTCCCGGAGACGCATGATTTCCTGAAACAGCTACGCCAGCGCGTCGATCACAAGTACCCAGACCGCATGCTGCTTGCAGAAGCAAATCAGTGGCCGGAAGATGCGGTCGCCTACTTCGGCCAGGGTGACGAGTGTCACATGGCGTTCCACTTTCCGGTGATGCCGCGGTTGTTTATGGGCATTCAGATGGAGGATCGCTTTCCCATCGTCGACATATTGGATCAGACGCCCGGCATTCCCGACGTTTGCCAGTGGGCGATCTTCCTGCGCAATCACGACGAACTCACCCTGGAAATGGTGACGGACGAGGATCGCGATTACATGTATCGCGTTTACGCCCAAGATCCTCGAGCGCGGGTGAACCTCGGCATCCGCCGCCGACTCGCTCCCCTGATGGGACTGAATCGGCGACGCATTGAGCTGATGAATAGTCTGTTGCTCTCACTTCCCGGCACTCCTGTCGTCTACTACGGCGACGAGATTGGGATGGGCGACAATATCTATCTAGGTGACAGAAACGGTGTGCGCACCCCGATGCAGTGGAGCCCAGATCGGAATGCCGGATTCTCCAGGAGCAATCCGCAGCGGCTCTACCTACCAGTAATCATCGATCCGGAATACCACTACGAGGCCGTGAACGTGGAGGCGCAGCAGAACAACCCCAACTCTCTGCTGTGGTGGACCAAGCGCTTGATAGCAATGCGCAAAGAGTCGCACGTATTTGGACGCGGCACCATCGAGTTCCTGCATCCGGAAAATCGCAAGGTCCTGGTGTTCCTACGGGGGCTGGACGGCGAGCGAGTGCTTGTAGTGGCAAATCTCTCGCGCTTTGCGCAGTGCGTTGAACTCGACCTGCAACGCTTTTCGGGTACAGTTCCCGTGGAGCTGTTTGGGCGGACCCATTTTCCTCCGATCGGCACGCTGCCGTATTTCGTCACTTTGGCGCCGCACGCGTTTATGTGGTTCCGGCTGGAGCCCGCACACGACGAGGAAGACCTCGCAACGGCTGTGGTATCACAGTTACCATCGCTCTCGGTGCACGGCCCTTGGCAGGAGATGCTGCACGGGAAGCTCACAAAGGCCTTCGAGCGGGTTCTGCAGGGGTACTTGCGTGGGCGTCGCTGGTTCGGCGGTAAGGCGCGGCGTCAGCTCGGCGTCCAGATATTGGAACTCATTCCCGTGGCCAGGGAGCGAACGGAAACACTACTCACTCTCATCGAAGTGAGTTACGCCGAAGGAGACCCCGAATACTACAGCCTGCCCATCGGATTCGCCTCAGGCGAACGTGCTGCTGAGCTGGAGACGTCACACTACTATGAGGTGATTGCCCGCCTGGCCGTGACCGACGGTGACGAGGCAACCGAAGGCGTTCTGTACGATGCGTTGGTAGATCCCGATTTCTGTGCCCAGCTCACGAGAGTCGTGGCCGGCAAGCGACGTCTCAAAGGTAGATTGGGTGCAATCGGTGGCTTGACTACCAGAGGGCACAGCAGGCGCGTCAGAGAGATTAGCACCGTCGCGGACCCTCAGCTCCTAAAAGCTGAACAGAGCAACACCTCTATCGTCTACGGCGACGAATTGATCATGAAGGTGTTCCGACGCCTCGACGAAGGACTCAACCCGGACTTGGAGATCGGGAGGTTTCTCACTGAGAGGACCTCGTTCTCACACATGCCACCCGTGCTAGGTGCGCTGGAGTACCGACGGCCGCGGCGTGAGCCGGTAACCCTTGCCGTCGTACATGGCTTCGTCGCCAACGAAGGCGATGCATGGAACTACACGATCGACTCAGTTGAGCAGTACTTCGAGAGAGTCCTCGCTCAGGCGGACGGTCGCGAACCGATCCCAGCCCCCAGCGGTCCTCTCTTCGAGGCGTTACATGACGACATCCCGCTCGGCGTGGACGAGCAAGTCGGCCTCTACATGGAGTCAGCGCGCACCATTGGGATCAGAACCGCCGAGCTCCATCTCGCCCTGGCGTCACGCTCTGATGACCAGTCGTTCGCGCCCGAGCCGTTCAACACCATGTATCAACGCTCCCTCTACCAATCAACTCGCAAGCGGCTCGGCGAAGCATTCGATCTGTTAGAGAAGCGCATCCGGTATTTGCCCACGCAGATCCGCAGCGACGCACGCATCGTACTCGCACTGAAGGGGAAGATCAACCGACACCTGCGACGAGTCCTGGATCAGAAAGTTCGCGCAACTCGCATTCGAACACATGGGGATTACCACCTGGGGCAACTGCTCTATACTGGTAAGGACTTCGACGTGCTCGACTTCGAAGGCGAGCCTGCGCGAGCCTTGGGTGAGAGACGATTGAAGCGGTCACCGCTGAGGGACATCGCCGGAATGCTGCGCTCGTTTCATTACGCTTCGGTCACAGCGCTCACTGGTGGAGCAGTTCGTCCAGAAGATCTGCCGGCGGTAGAGGGTTGGGCGGAGTCGTGGTATCGTTGGGTCTCGCTGACGTTCCTGAGATCGTATGTAGTGACCGCCGGTAACGCGCCGTTCCTCCCTCCTTCGACCGACGAGCGCGAGATTCTTCTCGACACGCACTTGCTAGACAAGGCGCTGTACGAGCTCGTCTACGAGCTCAACAACCGACCCGATTGGGTCGGCATACCCCTGCGTGGAATTCTGCATCTACAGAGCCAGAGCACAGGGAGTTAGTGAGCGCGACGGCTCGGGAGCAAGCATGAGAATCTGGCCGGGCCAGCCATATCCACTCGGCGCCACCTGGGATGGTGAAGGTGTCAACTTTGCGATCTTCTCGGAGAACGCCAGCGCGGTGGATCTCTGCTTCTACTCACCCTCGCCCGATCAGCACGAGACAGACCGGATTCGATTGCGCGAACGCACCAACATGGTCTGGCACGCGTATCTCCCGGACGTTCGGCCGGGACAGCTATACGGGTATCGGGTTCACGGCCCGTTCGATCCGGATAAAGGACATCGCTTCAATCCCGCAAAACTCCTGATCGACCCGTATGCCAAGGCCATCAGCGGCGCAGTCCAGTCGGATGATGCTCTCTTTGGCTACGTCGTAGGCGACGCCCGCGAGGACCTATCATTCGACGAACGCGATAGCGCGCCATTCTTGCCAAAGTGCATCGTGATCGACTCCGCGTTTACTTGGGGAAACGAACGACCTCCGCGTACGCCGTGGAATCGCACCGTGATCTACGAGTGCCACGTAAAGGGTATGACCGCGTTGCATCCCGCTGTTGCTTCTCACCTTAAGGGCACATACCTAGCGCTCGCGTCCGATCCTATTCTCGAACATCTGGTTGCGTTGGGAGTGACGGCCGTCGAACTGCTTCCCGTCCACCACCATGCGACTGAACGAGTGCTCGCCGACCGCGGGCTGTGCAACTATTGGGGCTACAACACCATCGGTTTCTTCGCGCCGGACTCCCGCTACGCCACGGGCCAGTTCGGTGAGCAGGTGTCCGAGTTCAAGACCATGGTAAAGGCACTGCATCGTGAGGGAATCGAAGTCATCCTCGATGTCGTCTACAACCACACGGCTGAGGGCAGTCAAACTGGGCCCACCTTGTCAATGCGCGGAATCGACAACGTCTCGTACTACGGGCTCGAACCCCATGACAAACGCAGCTACCTGAACTTCACTGGAACAGGAAACACGCTGAACATGCAGAACTTCAGGACCATGCAGCTGATGATGGACAGCTTGCGCTACTGGGTCCAGGAAATGCATGTAGACGGATTCCGCTTCGACTTGGCACCGGCGCTCGCCCGCGAGCTATATGAGCTGAACCGGCTGCAACGTTTTTTCGACTTCATCCAGCAAGACCCGGTGCTGTCACAAGTGAAGCTCATTGCGGAGCCCTGGGACGTGGGACACGGTGGTTATCAGGTGGGCAATTTCCCGACAGGCTGGGCCGAATGGAACGGACAGTACCGCGATACGATGCGGCGATTCTGGCGCGGCGACTCCGGTCAGCTAGGCAATCTGGGATACCGACTCTCCGGCAGTAGCGATTTGTACAACCGACGCGGCCGCAGCCCGCACGCCAGTGTCAACTACGTCACCTGTCACGATGGATTCACTCTGGAAGACCTCGTCAGTTACGAGCGCAAGCACAACGAGGCGAACGGTGACCACAATAAGGACGGCGTAGATGCCAACTGGAGCGCTAATTGGGGCATCGAGGGTGCAACCGATTCGGAGGAAATCATCCGGCTCCGCGAGCGCTCAAAGCGCAACTTCCTCGCTTCGCTTGCGTTTTCTCACGGTGTCCCCATGCTATCACATGGAGACGAGTTGGGCAGAACGCAGCGCGGCAACAACAACGCCTATTGCCAAGACAACGATATCTCCTGGATGGACTGGGACCTGGACGACCGTGCGCGCGCGGTACTAGACTTCACACGCCGAGTGCTCAGATTGCGCAAGGAGAACTCCGTGTTTCTGCGCCGCGGCTTCTTCAGTGGGCGACCGGTGGACTCTAACGGTAGCCGCGACGTGACCTGGCTGCGACCCGACGGCAAGCACATGACCGAAGCCGACTGGCACAACCCCGAGAACAGAGTGCTGGGCATGCTGCTGCACGGCGAGGCCAGCGACGACGTGGACGAGCGCGGCCGAGCTATAGAAGGAGACACGCTGCTGCTTGTGGTGAACGGTAGCGCGCGTGCGCGTTTCTTTGCACTGCCAGAATTGGGTATGCCGGGTCGCTGGCGGTTCCTCATCAACACTGCCCGATCAATCGCACACCGAAGCACGAAGGGCAAGGGAGTCCGATTGGGGCGTCACGCCCTAATGCTGCTGGCTCACGACAGCTCGTCCGTCGACTAGGCTGACTTATGCCGAGATCACATTGTCGAGTCGCTCCTCCTGCTGAAGACATCGCGCGGCTTCTCGGCGGTGATCACCATGATCCCCACAGTGTGCTCGGCGCGCACACCGCAGATGTGGACGGACAACGCGGCGCCGTCGTCCGTGTCTTTCAACCCAACGCAACTCAGGCTGAGTGCGTCATCAGCGGTGGCCCAACCGTCAATCTGGATCCGATCGCGGACGGCCTGTTTGCCGGTTTCATCCCGGCGGCGCGATTACCACTGCGCTACAGTCTCAGTTTCCGTTCGTCGGATGGTACGTCCTGGCAACGGGTAGACCCATACGGGTTCCTACCCACCGTTGGAGAGTTGGACCTGCACCTGTTCGGCGAAGGAAGTCACCGCCGGCTGTGGGATTGCCTGGGTGCACGAGAGAGAGAGATGGACGGTGTCCGGGGCGTGGCGTTTGCTGTCTGGGCTCCCAACGCGCGCCGCGTCAGCGTTGTGGGTGACTTCTGTCACTGGGACGGACGTGCGTTTCCCATGCGGTCGCTGGGAGCATCGGGCATTTTCGAGATCTTCGTGCCCGGAATCAGGGCCGGCGCAACCTACAAGTTCGAGATCAAGGGAAAGGACGGCTCGACTGGACAGAAGGCTGACCCCTTTGCCAAGGCAGCAGAGCTTCCTCCCAACACCGCCTCCAGGGTGTTTGAGTCAGCTTACTCGTGGGGTGACACACAGTGGATCGACCGTCGCAGCCAATGCGACCCCAGGTGCGAGCCGATCTCGATATACGAGCTCCATCTGGGGTCATGGGCCCGCGTACCGGAGCAAGACAATCGCCCGCTCGGCTACAGAGAGATCGCTCCCCGCGTGGTCGAGCATGTCAAGCGCCTGGGGTTTACGCACATCGAGCTGCTGCCGGTCGCCGAGCATCCCTTTTCGGGATCGTGGGGATATCAGGTCACGGGGTACTACGCGCCGACCTCCCGCTTCGGCTCGCCCGACGACCTGCGCTATCTGATCGATGAATGCCATCAAAACGAGATCGGTGTAATACTCGACTGGGTACCCGCACATTTTCCCAAGGACGACTTCGCGCTACGTCGCTTTGACGGCACTGCGCTATACGAACACGAGGATTGGAGGCGTGGTGAGCACCCGGACTGGGGGACATTGATATTCAACTACGGGCGTGTAGAGGTGCGCAACTTCCTGATTGCCAACGCCCTCTATTGGTTGAACGAGTTTCACATCGACGGCCTCAGAGTCGACGCGGTCGCGTCGATGTTGTACCTGGACTACAGTCGAGAAGAGGGCCAGTGGATACCGAACGAGTTCGGTGGGCGGGAGAACCTCGACGCCGTGACTTTCCTGCGCGATTTGACCAACACGATTGCGGCCGAAAGCCCTGGCTGCATCACGGTGGCCGAGGAATCCACAGCATGGGCTGGAGTCACCGCCCCAACTGATGAGGGTGGACTGGGTTTCACTTTCAAGTGGAACATGGGTTGGATGCACGACACTCTCGAGTTCTTCAAGAAGGACCCGGTGCACCGCAGGCATCACTACGACCAGCTCACGTTCGCCATGCTCTACGAGTACAGCGAGCGGTTCATTATGCCGTTGTCACACGATGAAGTCGTGCATGGCAAGGGATCGCTGCTCAACAAAATGCCGGGCGACGACTG
This sequence comes from Gemmatimonadota bacterium, assembly GCA_039589275.1. Lineage (GTDB taxonomy): Bacteria > Gemmatimonadota > Gemmatimonadetes > Gemmatimonadales > GWC2-71-9. Next base: position 17,441 of record JBDHHP010000031.1, read on the forward strand.
GCAAAAGCTCGCCTCTCTCCGGGCACTTCTCACATACCAGTACACCAGACCAGGCAAGCAGCTTCTGTTCATGGGAACCGAGCTGGCACCCCACGGGGAGTGGGATCACGATTCGAGCCTCGACTGGCATCTGGCCAACGACCCTTCTCGCGCGGCGCTCGGACAATTCCTGGTCGACCTGGGACATCTCTATCGCAGGACCCCGAGCCTTTGGCGCCTGGATCATGAGCCGAGGGGATTCGCCTGGATCGACTGCAACGACCGCGAAAACACAGTCATATCCTATCTCAGGTCAGACGGCAGTAACCATGTGGTCGTCGTCCTCAATCTCACGCCCGTTCCAAGAGAAGGATATCGTATCGGAGTTCCCAGTTCGGGTGTGTACGGCATGGTGTTCTGCAGCGATGATCCCGCATATGGCGGTAGCCAGTTCGAGATGCAATCCAACATCCAAGCTGAGCCCGTTCCGTTCCACGGATATCCGCATTCCCTCATGCTACACCTGCCACCTTTGGGAGCCCTCATCTTAGAGCCCCGAGGCTGACATGTCGGCTCGGCCACCTGTGGAGCGACTGGCCGCGGTCGCCGGTATCCTGCCGTCCTACACCGACCAACGTGGCGGCAAGGTGGTTACCAGCGACCACACGCGAATCGCTCTCCTGGAGGCGTTGGGATACGACGTCTCGAGTGAACAGACGATAGCGCGGGAACTGGAGCGACTAGCGGATGAGCAACAGGATTGCTTGATAGAGCCGGTCGCAGTGGTTAGGGTCGGCACCCGGGCGGCCCAGACTCTGCGCGTGCGTCTACCGTACAAACGTATTCACAACCGCCATATCGGCTTCACAATCCGCCCGGAAGGTGGCGAGGCTGTTGATGTAGAGCCACGCACGCTGCACAAGCGTAGTCGCACGCTAGTGCTCGATGTTCCAATAGCCCTCGGCCCCGGCTACCACACAATACAGATCTCTGCGGTCACACCCTCCGGCCACGTCACCGCGTCCCAGACCCGCGTTGTACATGCCGGTTCATGCATGCCGGTCACCGACTGCATCGGCGAGCGACGCGCATTCGGCATCTGGACCAACCTCTACTCAGTCAGGAGCGAGACGAATTTCGGGGTGGGCGATCTGACCGATCTCGAGGGCCTCGTCCGGTGGGCGAGCGGACATGGTGCGGAATTCGTTGGCATCAGTCCGCTGCACTCGCTACGCAATCGGAACGGAGACGTTAGTCCCTACAGCCCAACGAGCCGCCTGTTCAACAACGAGATCTATCTCGACGTCACGACGGTGCCGGAGTTCAAGCAATGCACAGCGGCACAACAGATCGTTCGTTCTGTGGCGTTTCGACGCGACCTTGAGCGGGTTAGGAGCACAGACCGAATTCAGTACGACGATGTCCTGTCACTCAAACGAACAGTCCTCGATCTGCTGTTCAAGCACTTCGTGAACGTGCATCACCACATATCGACCCAGCGCTACGACGAGTTCTCCGCATACAAGAAACGGTCTGGATCAGATCTCCTTGCCTACGCTACCTACAGAGCGCTCGAAGAACACTGCCTTGGGCGCGGGCTACCTGGCGACTGGAACAGCTGGCCGGTGCCGCTGCGTACACCTGAGTCGAGCGAGGTGAGTGAGTTCCGCTCCAGTCACAGCGACGCCATCGACTTTCACTGCTACACTCAGTTCGTGCTGGACGGTCAATTGCGGAGCGCAGCGATGCAAGCCCGGTCCGCAATGTCAATCGGGCTCTATGGCGACCTGGCGTTGGGTTCCGCTGCAACAGGCGCCGACGCCTGGGCGCATCAAAACCTGTTCGTGGACGGCGCACAAATCGGGGCACCGCCGGACGACTTCGCGGCCGACGGTCAGAACTGGGGTCTGCCTCCCATGGCACCAACGGCATTGCGCGCTGCTCGCTACCGCTATTGGATCAGCCTCCTACGAGCTGCTCTGCGTCACTCGGGCGCACTCCGAATAGACCACGTCATGGGGCTGTTCCGGCAGTTCTGGATTCCGCGAGGCTTGCCGGGGTCTTCCGGGGCATACGTCGAGTACCCGGCCAACGACCTGCTGGGGATCCTCGCCCTCGAAAGCCGGAGAAACAGCGCTATCGTGGTGGGGGAAGACCTGGGCACCGTGCCTCGCGGTTTCCAAGCCCGGCTGGCGCGTTGGAACATACTGTCCTCGCGAGTGCTGTATTTCGAACGCGACCGGCGCGGGGCATTCCGACCGGCTCGTCAGTACTCGCGGCGTGCAATGGTGACGGCTAACACGCACGACCAGGCACCGCTGGCGGGCTACAGCTCAGGCAAGGATCTCATACTCAGGCACCGCGCCGGCGCATTCGAAAGCACAGAGCGTTTCGAGGACGAGATGGCGGAGCGGTCTCGCGCCATGCAGTCTCTGAGACAGCGGCTCGAGGTCACCACACAGTCGCCGCACAACGAGGCCGACGCCGCTCAGCACACCCGTGCGGTATACGCGTTCCTGGCAAAGACACCCGCGCCGTTGGTTGGGATATCGCTGGATGACTTGGCCCGGGAAGAGGATCCCGTGAACCTGCCGGGAGTGGGACATGGAGAATACTCCAGCTGGACTCGTAAGATGCACGGCAACATGGAGTGTCTCGTGGGTGACGCAGCAGTGACGCGGACACTGGACGACGTGGCTCTCGAACGATCACGCCCAGGGAAAGCGGGCTAGCCCGGAACCTCCGTTAGAGACCACGACCGCACCAGGGCCTCGAGCTGATCCACCAATTCCTCGGTCGATTCCACGAAATACTGCCCAACGGTGTCCTTGGCGCCAACAAAACAGGTGAACACGCTGGGCCGCTCGCAGCGCAGCACGACTTCGAACATGTCCTCGTCCAAGCGATCATTGCCGGCGCAGAAGACGAATTCTGCATTCGGGTGGCGGCGCAGTAGATCACCGGCGACGCTAGTCTTGGTAAACGCTGCCGGCCTTACCTCGACCGCACGCTTATTCGCGACGACCGTATAGCGAGAACCCCGGATCAGGTCTTCCAGCTGCGAGTACAGCTCCTTGGCTCGCCGTGGACCCAGCCTGGGATCCGCCAAGCGGAATCGCCACGCAAGTGAAGCCGTCCTGTGCTCGATTCTGCTACCCGGTGTATGGTTGTAGAAGTCCCTCATCACCGGCTCCACGAGCTCATCCAGCAGCGAGCGATCACTGGCCGGATTGGCCGGCCATTCTCCTGAGGGGTCCTTAACCGCCAGCCCATCCTCGCAAACGAGTCCTATCGGTATATCGTCGAACCAGGCATCCAGCACTTCAGGTGGCTGCCCGCTCATGACGTAGACCTCGGCGCGCTCCGCAAGTTTGGTCAAAAGCAGGCGCAGTCGTGAGCTCGGGGCAGTCTCACTCAGGATCGGTACGTGGGGATGTAGAGTGCCCGCATAGTCGAGAATGAACAGGGCAGACCCAAGACCGCCGCACGCATTCGATTCGGTAGAGAAATCGAGCCGCTCTGCCCCATACCGCTGGTTCTCATGCAGTTTGGCTAACTGACTCAAGAACCGATCTGCCCACACTGCGGCCGTGTTGCTGGCCACGAAGTCTCTCATCTGCGGGAAAGCCGCGCCGGCCCACTCCGTATCGCCCAGAACTTCAAGCAGCACGTCTGCCATGCCACTTGTATTGTGCGGGTTTACCAGCCGGGCTCCGGCCAGACACGACGCCGCCCCGGTAAACTCGCTGAGAATCAACGCGCCGGGGCGCTCACCTCGCGCCGCAACGTACTCGAGAGCTACCAGGTTCATACCGTCGCGCAACGGCGTGATGAACGCGACATCCGCGATCTGGTACAGGGCCGTTAGGCGTGCGCGTGGCACCGTCTGGTTGATATAGACGATAGGCGTATGCCCGAAGCTGCCGAATTCTCCGTTTATCCGACCCACTAGCTCATCGACCTCGCGCTTGAGATTCTGGTACTCCCGCACACCGGTACGACTGGGTGAGGCTACTTGGATCAGCACGGATCGACTGCGCCACTTCGGGTTGTTCTTCAGCAGTTCCTCGAATGCCAACAGCTTCTCCGGGATGCCCTTGGTATAGTCGAGCCTGTCAACACCAAGCACGACTTTCTTGCCCCGGAACTGCTTTTTCAGCTCCATCAACTCAGCTTGAACTGCTGTCAGACACGTGAAATCGCGGATCTCCTCCGGATCTACTCCGATCGGGTGGACGCCCAGATGGGCCAGGTGGCTTGAAAGGGCTATCGTCTCCTGTTCCGATTCCAGGCCCAATACCCGCAGGCAGGAGTTCCGGAAGTGCTGGGCGAATTCATAGGTGTGGAACCCGATCAGATCCGCCCCCAGTATTCCTCGCAACAACTGCTCTCGCACAGGAAGCGTGCGATACGTCTCGTGAGACGGGAAAGGAATATGGAGGAAGAACCCTATTGCGCAGTCGAGGCCCCGCTCCCGCAGGAGCTGCGGCACCAGTGACAACTGATAATCGTGCACCCATACGGTATCGTCGGGCTTTGCCACGTCGAGCACCGCCGCGGCAAACCGCTCATTGACGCGCTGGTAGTGGCGCCACCCTTCGCGGTCGAACCTGAGTCGTCCGGAGATGTTGTGAAACAAAGGCCAGAGCAGTCGGTTGGACAGCTGTTCGTAGAAGCCGTGATACTCCTTCTCGGTGAGAAACACCGGCTTCCCGTGTGGCGCCAGCAACGAGGTCGCAGAGTCCCGCATGCCACGTGCGATAAACTCTCCCGGCCACCCGACCCACACGAACGACCGTTCCTGTGCCACGGCCCTGAGGGCGGTGGCCAGCCCTCCCGGGCTGGGCATCACGTCCCAATCACCCTTCCGATGTAACAGCCGTACCGGAAGACGTACGGATGCCACGATGAGCTTGGAATCCGTCATCCCTCTGCGCCTTTACCCATCCCGCGCACGGCCTTGACACGACCGTCGACTGGTCACAGCATCCTTCTGGCTTTAGGACGCTACGGGCCATGGCAAGCCGAGCACGATGGTGACTCGCGCCTCTGGGAGCGAGCAGCTACAACTTTAGTATGTTCACGCTAGTTTCAACCGACGTCAAGCTTGGCTGAGCCCGATGGGAACAGCCCACCTCAAACGATACACAAGGATGGCGACCCTGAACAGCAAACTCAGCTTCACAGCCGGGATCTTCGATCTGGACGGCGTTGTGACGCACACCGCCCGCGTGCACGCGCACGCCTGGAAGGAGATGTTCGACGAGTATCTCAAGGGGTACTCTACCAAGAACGGAATCGAATTCGTTCCTTTCGACGCGAAAGACGACTATCGCATCTACGTCGACGGAAAACCCCGCTACAAGGGTGTGGAGAGCTTCTTCGAGTCCCGCGGAATCGCACTCCCGTTCGGCACGCCGCAGGACGAGCCTCAAGTCGAGACGTATTGCGGGTTGGGGAATCGCAAGAACGAACTGTACAACGAGCTACTGAAGGTTGACGGTGTCGATGTGTTCGACACCACGGTCGACTTCATCAAGGAACTGCACTCCCGTGGTGTGCGGGTGGGACTGATGTCCTCGAGCAAGAACACCCTAACCATTCTCCGTATCACTGGGCTGGAAGATCTGTTCGAGTGCCGCGTCGATGGCGTGGTGGCCGAGGAGCTTGGCCTGCGGGGCAAACCACACCCAGATTCATATCTCAAGGCGGCTACGGAGCTGGGGGTTTCACCGCAGGATTCGTTTGTCGTTGAAGATGCCGTGTCCGGCGTCGAGGCGGGCAAGCGGGGAGAATTTGGCCTCGTGATAGGGGTCGATCGCGAAGGCCATCCCGAAGACCTCACGGCGGCGGGGGCTGACATAGTCATCAAGGACATGGGGGAGATCACGGTGGACCAAGTCGACGAGCTATTCCAGAACCAAGAGCATGCACGTCCTTCGGCGCTGGAACAGTGGGAGAAGCTGACTAAGGAGTGGAAGGGTAAGCGGGTCGCGGTCTTCCTGGACTACGACGGGACGCTGACACCCATAGTAGCTACGCCGGACCTTGCCAAGATTGCCAGGCCCATGCGGCACGTACTCAGAGATGTCGCAGACACCTGTCCGACCGTAATCGTCAGTGGCCGTGGGCGAGAGGACGTCGCCGCTCTCGTGGGGCTGGATAATCTGTATTTCGCCGGCAGCCATGGGTTTGACATTGCCGGCCCAAAAGGCACCGCAGTGCGCAACGAGATCGGCAAGGAATATCTTCCGATCCTGGAGGAGTCGCTTCAGGTATTCAATGAACGCATCGCGGGGATCGAGGGAGCTCTCATCGAAGACAAGAAGTTCTCCATCGCGGTGCACTTCCGCTTGGTGGATGAGGCTCTCGTGCCGGGCATGGAGCAAGTGGTTGACGAGGTGGTGGCCAAGCATCCACAACTCAAGAAGGCCCACGGCAAGAAGGTGTTCGAGGTCCGCCCCAAGTTGGAGTGGAACAAGGGCAAGGCCGTCCTCTGGTTGTTGAAGACGCTCGAACTCGACCGTCCGGACGTCGTGCCGCTGTTCATCGGCGATGACGTCACAGACGAAGACGCATTCGCGGCTCTAGAGAAGCGAGGACTCGGAATTCTCGTGAGCGAGACACCAAGAGAGACCAAGGCACACCTAGCACTCAAGAACCCCAATGAGGTTGGTGAGTTCCTGAAGCTAGTGAGCAACTGGCAGCGCTCGCAGTAGCCCTGGAGGAAAGACCGCACCATGAGAGACGACAGCGACAGGTGGACGATTACGCTCGAAGGTTACGACCCGGATCAGGAAGGGCTGCGCGAGGCCCTTTGCGCTCTGGGCAACGGTTTCTTAGTGACCCGAGGTGCCGCCGAGGAGATGGCAGCAAACAACGTGCACTACCCGGGCACATACATAGCGGGAGGGTACAACCGACTGGCCAGCGAAGTGGCCGGTCAGACGATCGTAAATGAAGACCTGGTCAATTTCCCGAACTGGCTTTGCCTAACGTGGCGCCACGATGACGGAGCCTGGATCGATTTCGGCAAGACCGAGATCCTGTCGTACAAGCGGGTACTCAACCTCAGAGAGGGGCTGCTTGAGCGCAGCTACACGGTGCGGGACGACAAGGGTCGGACCACGTCGGTAGTCAGCCGGCGCATAGTGCACATGCGCCACGCACACATGGCAGCTATCCAATACAGCATCACCCCCGAGGATTGGTCAGGCAGGATCCATATCAGGTCGATGCTAGATGGAGCCGTCAAAAACACGGGTGTAACGCGGTATCGCCAGCTCAATCCCAATCACGTGATCGTGATCAACAAGGGAACGGTGGCTCCGGAGGGCGTCTACCTCCTGGCCAAGACGACACAGTCGAGATTGGAGGTCGCGGAGGCAGCCCGTACCCGAGTCTTCAATCCGGATCCCAAGGCCCACGTACACGTGAATACGATCGTGGAGGATGCTGAAGTCGGACAGGAGTTCACCACTGAGATGACTCAGGGACAGACCACGACCGCTGAGAAAGTAACTGCGCTGCACACATGCAGAGATCGTGGTATTACCGAGAGCGCACTCGACGCCCGCCTGGCTATCACCCGGGCTGGTGATTTCGATGACCTGTTGAAGACCCACAGGGTAGCGTGGCGGGCATTGTGGCGCCGCGCTGACGTGGACGTCGAGATGGATCCCAAGGCGGCCCACGGTGCTCCGGATGACGGCGTATTAGTACGGTTTCACATATTCCATCTGCTGCAAACCGTGTCCGAGAACACGAGGGGCTTAGACGTCAGCGTGCCAGCCCGCGGACTGCACGGCGAGGCCTACCGCGGCCATATCTTCTGGGACGAGGTCTACATCCTGCCGTTCTACCTCGAGAGCTTTCCGGACATCGAGCGGTCCCTGATTCGATATCGCTATTTCCGACTGAACGCCGCAAGAGCGTACGCCAAGGAATGCGGTTACCGCGGCGCGATGTTCCCCTGGCAAAGCAGTTCAAACGGAAGAGAAGAGACGCAGTACATCCACCTGAATCCGAAGTCGGGACGGTGGGATCCCGACAACAGCAGGAACCAGAGACACATCAACGCCGCAATCGTCTACAACATCTGGGAGCATTATCTCGCCACCCGCAGGTTGCCGTTCCTGGAGCAGTTCGCAGCCGAGTTGATCCTCGACATCGCTAAGTTCTGGAGCTCAATAGCCCACCTGAACGAGAAGACCGGTCGGTACGAGATCCATGGCGTGATGGGCCCGGACGAGTATCACGAAGCGTATCCAGGTGCTACCGAGGGCGGGTTACGGAACAACGCCTACACCAACATCATGGCCGTGTGGTGTGTCGATCGGGCGCTCAAGGTGTTGGACCTGATCCGCCCTGAGCGACGTGAGGACCTACTCGAGTTGCTCGACATCGACAACGAAGAGCTGAAGCGTTGGACGGAAATCACTCACAAGATGACGATCTGTTTCCACGGCGACGGCATCATCAGTCAGTTCGAGGGCTTCGAGGATCTCGAGGAGTTCCCCTGGGAGGAGTACCGCAAGAAGTATGGCGACATCCAGCGACTGGACCGAATACTCAAGGCAGAAGACGACTCACCGGACCACTACAAGGTCGCCAAGCAGCCCGACGTAACGATGTTGTTCTATCTTCTGCGGCCAGAGGAGGTGGCCGGCATATTCCAGCAGCTCGGATACGCTTTCGATGAAGAGACCATTTCGCGGAACATCCACTACTACCTGGAACGTTGCTCTCACGGCTCTACGTTGAGCCGGATGGTCTATGCGGCTCTGCTCGACAGAATCGACCACGAGCAAAGCTGGGATCTGTATCGCGAGGCGCTACGAAGCGACTTTGAGGACGTCCAAGGTGGAACAACCAAGGAAGGGATCCACGTGGGTGCCATGGCCGGAACGGTGAACATGGTCCTGAACCGCTATGCCGGCATTGACACTCGCGGAGACACCCTGTCGATCGATCCAGCCTTGCCTCCGGCCATCAAGCGAATCACAATGGGTGTTGAGTACCGCGGCAAGTGGTTGGGGCTCACAGTGACGCACCAGAAGCTCCATGTCGAACTGGACAGGGCAGCACAGGAGTTCCTGCTGTTCGAGGCGAAGGATATGCCGCACAGGATAGAACCTGGAGCCACGCTAGAGATCGACCTCTAATAAGAGAGCCCGGCTTTCGCCGGGCTCTCCTTTTCGCCGCCACTCTCAGAACGAGTCTACTTGATCTCGATCTGCTTGGGCTTCGCCTGTGCCGACTTGGGCAGTTCGATGTTCAGGATTCCATTCTCGAACTTGGCTTTCACCTTCTCTGTGTCGACCGTGCGAGGCAATTGGAATGAGCGCTCGAACCGACCGTACTGCCGCTCGACGAGATGGTACTCGCCATCCTTCTCCTCGCGCTCCTGCCTGCGTTCACCGCTGATCGAGAGCACTCCGTTCTCGAGCGTGATCTTCACGTCGTCGGACGTGACGCCAGGGAGCTCGGTACTCACAGTGATCCCGTCCTCGGTCTCGCGTACATCCACGGCGGGAGTCCAGGTCGCCAGGGTCCCTGCTTCACCGTTCGAGCCAAAAAACGCACGGTCAAACATCTGATCCAGTTCGCGACGGGCGCCAAACAGATCACTCCATACCGAGGGGCCACGACGGGCACGCCAGATCGTTGGATACGTCATTGCTGTACTCCTCCATTGCATTGCGGGTTACTCACTCCAGGCAACCGAGCCCAAGCGCTCGGTGCTGTGTCCGGTCACCCGTAATGCAGTGTTGGTGCCAGCATCTTGGAGTCAATATGGCAGGTTCCTGGTGCGCCGGTGAGCTGACGCTGCCATTATGGCGCTAGCCGACTGACAGAACGCCCACCCGGTCTTCGCCTAAGCCACCTGTCACCGTCCTCCACCGTCCTCCACCGTCCTCCACCGTCCCAACGCCTCGCCCACAGCCGCCCGAATATCCTCCAAGCCTTGTTCCATCCTGTCTAGGTGGGTTCTAAACGACAATACACAGATCCGGATCGTGAATCGACCGTCGAGCATCGTGCCGGTCAGGTAGACACGGCGCCTGCTGTTCACCTCTTCGAGCAGATCTTGATTCAGGCGGTTGAGCCCGGCTACGTCGAGACCAGGGTGGTCGAGTCGGAAAGCCACTATTGAGAGCTGAGGCTCGGCCACTATCTCGATGCCCGGTATGTGCCCCAGTTCGTCTGCCGCCCATGCGGCGAGATCCAGCTTCTCGTCGAGGTTGTTCCGGAACGGCTCTATTCCCATGAGCTTGACGGGAAGCCACACGCCTAGACCGCGAAACGGGCGGGACAGCTCGGGCGAAACTTGGCAGAAGTCGATCAACTCCTCGTCATCCTGCATCGGGGGCATGTAGTCGGCAAATACCGAATGTGCCCGCCTCAGCACCGCTCTATCGCGCACCAGCAACGAGCCAGTTCCGTACGGCAGGAACAGCCCCTTATGAGGATCGAGAACCACCGAATCCGCTCGTTCGATTCCCCGCATCGCACGGCGACCCCGAGCGGTCAGCATGAAGAAGCCGCCGTAGGCGGCATCCACGTGGAACCACATGTCATGTTTGCTCGCCAGCTGCGCTAGTTCGGACAGGTCGTCCACCGCACCGGTATTGGTGGTGCCGGCGCTGCCCACGACCATGAACGGCCTCATCTCCTGTTCACGATCGCCGTCGATCAGCCGCTCCAACTCGTCGTTGCGGATTCGGAAGGCTGCATCTGACGCAACTTGCCTCACATTCTCAGCTGGGAACCCAGCCAGCATAGCTGCCTTGACGACCGAATGGTGCACTTGATCGGAAGCGTAGATCGTGCCACTCAGGAAGTCGTCACCCAGTAGAGTCCGCCTCGCGGTGACAAGGGCCGAGAAGTTGGCAAGCGACCCCCCACTGGTAAGAAAACCGGACGCTCCCTCACCCAGCCCCATGATCTCACAGAACCAGCGGACTACGTTCGCCTCCAATTGAGCCAGGGCGGGCGCCGCGATCCAGACACCGACGTACCTGTTTACCGCGTCGGCTATCAGATCGGCCACGGCGGAGTGCAGGATACCCCCGCCGGGGATGTAGGCCAGGTATCCGGGACCAGCGGTATTGAAGCTCTTCGGCACTGCACGGTCGAAGATCAGATCCAGGACCTCGTGTACTGGAGACCCCGTCTCTGGTAGCGGCTCGACCAGGGATCGAGCTAGCTCAGTCCCTCCCGCCACATCAGCCGCAGGCTGGCTGGAGAGGGATTCGACGTGCGATACGATACGCTCTGTCGCCGCATTGACCAGAGCCTGAAACTCGGCTCCGGAGAGTTCGAGCGGATCAGCTATCGAATCGATTCTGTCAGTCATAAGGCAGATGTAGTGGACTCGCCTCCCGGTGAGTACTTTTCGCCCCAAGTGATGAGCGCGTCAACCCGTACAATTCGTCTCAGACAGGACAAACTAATGAAACGGACGATCGGTCAAGCCGCCCTCCTGATTATCCTGGGCGCTACTCCATTGGTGGCACAAACCCCCGAGCGCCCTTTGGGCACCCTTCGCGAACAGTCCAAGTTGCAGCATCATTGGCTCACGGTACGGTTGGATTCGGTGTTGCCAATGCTCATGCGGAAGTACGATGTGGAATTATGGGTGGTGGCAATGCGTGAGTACAACGAGGATCCGGTCTTTCGCGGTCTGGTGGCGCCCGAGACCTTCGCTGCCCGGCGGCGCACGATCTACATGTTCCACGATCGCGCAGCAGCTGGGTTCGACAAGATAGCGCTTGGAGGCTCCAGCCAAGGTGGCCTGTATGAGGCCGTGAGAGGCTCCAAGACTCTGCCGGACGGCCGCCGGCAGGAGCTATGGGGGAAAGACCAGTGGGACTTGTTTGCCGAAATGGTCCGTGAAAGGGACCCCCGCACCATCGGCGTGAATATCTCAGAGGAGCACAACTTCGCAGACGGGCTATCTGCGGGAGAGTGGTCCCAGATGGAGGAGGCTTTGGGGCCAGAGCTTGCCAGTCGAGTAGTCCGGGCAGAGGGACTCGCTATCGACTACCTCTACCTCCGCGTACCGGAGATGGTCCCGACATTCAAGAAGATGCAGGGCCTAGCCTGGGAGATAATCTCCACTGCCTTCTCCGATGAGGTGATCGTTCCTGGAGTAACCACTACGGAAGACGTGGTCTGGTGGATGCGTCAACAGTTGGCTGACAAGGGGTTGGCGACATGGTTCCACACATCGGTTGACGTGCAGCGTTTCGGTGGCGTGGACGGACCCAACCCGGTGATTCAGCGGGGAGACGTGCTGCACTGCGACTTCGGTATCACCGCCTTGGGACTGAACACGGATACGCAGCACATGGGGTACGTACTGCGCGAGGGAGAGACCGACGCGCCTGAAGGTCTCAAGCAGGCCCTGGCGGCTGCCAACCGTTTGCAGGACATCGCGCTGGAAGCGATGGTCCCTGGTCGCAGCGGCAACGAGGCGCTGCTCGCCACCCTTTCCAAGATGCGCGAAGAGGGCATTGACGGCACCGTGTACTCGCACCCGGTGGGCGATCACGGCCATGCATCCGGCCCGCTGATCGGGCTGTGGGATCGGCAGGAGGGTGTGCCTGGGCGCGGCGATGTGAGGCTACTGCCCAGTACGTGGTACGCCATCGAGCTGCAGGCGACCTCTGCGATTCCGGAGTGGGACGGCCAGAGGGTCCGCATGGCGCAAGAGGAGGACGCCGAGATGGCCCCCGACGGCACCATGCAGTGGCTGCACAAGCGTCAGGATAGGCTGCACATCGTAAGGTGACGCAGCCGAGGAGCATCGACGAGCTGCCGACACCGGCTCTCCTGCTCGACCTCGACAAGCTCGAGGCCAACCTCGCTGCTATGGCGGCTCGCGCCCGCGCATTGGGTGTCGCGCTGCGGCCGCACATCAAGACACATAAGTGCGTCGACATTGCCCGCATGCAGCGCTCGCTCGGCGCCACTGGAATAACCGTCGCAACACTGGAGGAGGCACGAGTATTCGCCGACCACGGCTTCGACGACATAACCTGGGCGTTTCCTCTGATCCTGAGCCGCGTGAACGAGGCAATGGAACTCGCCGAGCGTATCACCTTCAGGGTCGTCGTAGATTCGCCGGACGCGTTGATTCGGCTGAGGAGCACGGGGTACCCGTTTCATGTCTGGATCAAGGTCGACTGTGGGTACCACCGCGCGGGAGTTGATCCCAACAGCGAGGTCGCGATCAACCTAGCCAGAGATCTACACGGGTCACCAAAACTCACGTTCGACGGCATACTCACGCATTCGGGCCATGCATACTACGCCCGCGGTGCCGAAGCGATCCGACGTATTGCAGAAGAAGAACGCAGCATCATGGTGGACTTCTCGGAGCGATTGAGGCGTCAGGGTGGCGTGGACGTGTCGCGCATCAGTGTGGGATCTACACCGGCCATGAGTTTCGTCGAGCGACTCGACGGGGTCACTGAGACGCGACCCGGCAACTACGCGTTGTATGACTACAGCCAAACCGTACTCGGCTCCTGCTCGGTGCGGGACTGCGCCGTTACCGTCTTGGCGAGCATCATCTCTTCACAGCCTGGGATGACCCATTCAGTGACGGACGCGGGCGCCCTCGCCCTGTCGAAGGATACCGGGCCGGCAGACGGCCGGAGCACGATGGGAGAGATCTTCGAGGACTACGCCGGCGGCACTCTGAGCGATGAGATTCGCGTCGCTTCGGTAAGCCAG